>NZ_JAFNPD010000001.1:0-408994 GCF_026535825.1 Lactobacillus sp. B4026 | reverse complement strand
TATCCTGCTTTTCTTTGTCAGTGTATTTTGAACCATCCGGTTTCTTGGTCTCATCTTTATCAAGCTTGTTCTTGGCATTGGCAGCGGCATCATCTACTGCACCCTTGGCAATTGCTTTTTCTGCATCGAGCTTACTCTTTTTAATCTCATCGAAAGTATCACCAGTAACATGTTGATGAGTATTCCAAGCACTATCGGTTGCACTCGTGATAGCTTGAGCACCGTATTCCTTATGAAGTTTATCAATTGCTTCTTGATACTTTTGTTGCAGCTCTTGATCAGCTTTAGTTCTACTTTCATTCGTAGCTTTGTTAACTATGCTTTGAATTTCATTTACCGCATTGTTAGCAGCATCGCTAATTTGACCTTTTATCGTTTCTAGATCACTAGCTGAATTAGAAATGTTAGAAATGTTTTCCTTACCTTTTTTGGCTTGGTCTTTAATCGCAGCTATCATCTGATTTTTCGTGTTTTCGTCAATATCATCATTTTGAATAAGTTCGCTGATTGCTTTATCAGAAGCAACTTGGACAGTTTCCTTACCTTTAAGCTTGTTCAAAGCGGTCATACCCTTATTGTATGCGGCAGTGACCTTTTCCATTTCACTAGCATTTTTTATTCCTTCAATGCTATCTGTAATATCTTTAATATCAGCAGCATAATCTGGATTCGATTTTTGTCTATCAGCTAATTCGTCAAGACCCGTCTGCAGACCTGCAACATCACCGTCACCAACCAGCGCATTATTTTTATCAATAGTGACCCATTTAGAAGAATTTTTAATAATATCGTCAATTTCTCGGCCAATTTGTGCTTCATCGGTTGGTATCTGGCTAATATCTGTTTGCTTTTCAATCTCAGTTTTAGCATTTTCACAGGCAGTATCTACTAAATTTTTAGCAATTGTCTTTTGCACTTGAGTCAACTGTGATTGATCAATTATTTGCTTGGCCTGAGCCTGCTTATTCTGCAAGATTCCTTCAGCAGTAGTCTTGGCACCTGCAAGATCAACATCGTTCTTGATTTGATCAAATCCTGGTATTTTTTCACCATTTGATCCTTGAGAGCCCTTAGAAGCGGCATCAACAATGGCCTTTGCTTCTTGGGTTATCTCATCAATCGTCTTATCTGTTCCATCCGGCTTTTTATCAGAAATACTGTTGATTTTACTTTTACTGCCGTCAAAGATATCTTGAATCTTTTGCTTTTGTTTGGCTTGATCGCTAGCAGACAATCCTGATTTTTCGATAGCTTGATCAGCAGCAGCTTTATTTACTTGCAATTCATTAATTGCATTTTGCTTGATTTGATTGATTGCTTCAATTCTGGCAATAGCAGAACTTATATTACTTAAATCTGCTTGATTTTGTTCCTGTGCTTTAGTTAATTCTTCAGCAGTAGTCGACTCGCTAATCCGTTTTGTACCATCTTGTTTAGCTTGACTAATCTGTTTCTTTAACTGATCATATTGATCTTGATTTAACTTCTTACCAGCTAAATCATCGTCAATTTGTTTTTGCAATTTAGCAGTGTCTTGATCAAATTTAGTTTGCGCAGCAGCTTTATCAATTCCAACTTCAGATCCACCAATAATGGTAATTCCTTCATCACGGGCATCATCAGTATCAGTTTTACCAGTTTTATCGTCTTTCTTACCTGTAGTTTGATCTATTTTGTCTTTAGCATCCTTAGAATTTTTATCGATCTGATCCTTAATATCCTGCTTTTCTTTGTCAGTGTATTTTGAACCATCCGGCTTCTTGGTCTCATCTTTATCAAGCTTGTTCTTGGCATTGGCAGCGGCATCATCTACTGCACCCTTGGCAATTGCCTTTTCTGCATCAAGCTTGCTCTTTTGAATCTCATCAAAAGTATTACCGGTAACATGTTGATGAGTATTCCAAGCACTATCGGTTGCACTCGTGATAGCTTGAGCACCGTATTCCTTGTGGAGCTTGTCAATTGCTTCTTGATACTTTTGTTTTAGTTCATCGTCAGCTTTAGTTCTACTTACATCAGTTGCTTTGTTAACTTCACTTTGGATATCATTTACCGCATTGTCAGCTGCCTGCGAAATCTGATTCTTCTTTGCTTCAGGATCACCAGTCGGAGCAGTTACGTTAGCGATATTTTGCTTACCTTCCTTAGCATGATTCTCTGCATTCTGAATAAGTTCATTTTTCTTATCTTGATCCAAATCATTGTTGGCATTAATATCAGCTTTAGCTTTATTAAGGCTTTCATTAATAGTTTCCATTCCCTTGAGCTTATTCAAGGCAGTTATTCCCTTGTCATAGGCTGCACTGATTGCTTGAATGTTGTCAGCTTGCTTAATTGCAGTGATGCTATCAGTAATGTCCCTAATGTTGCCACTATATTCAGGATTTGCTTTCTGTTCGGCAGTTAACTTGTCAAATTGCTCTTGCAAACCATCAATAACTTCAGTACCATTCAGTGCATTGGTTTGATCAGTTTTAACCCAACTAGATGAATTCTTAATAATGTTATCAATCTCTTGACCAATTTGTGCTTCATCAGTTGGAATTTTACTAATATCTGTTTGCTTTTCAATCTCAGTTTTGGCATTTTCATAGGCAGTATCTACTGCATTTTTAGCAGCAGTCTTTTGCTCTTGGGTCAGCTGTGACTGATCAATTGTTTGCTTAGCCTGAGTCTGTTTATTTTGCAGGATTCCTTCAGCAGTAGTCTTGGCACCCGCAAGATCAGCATCATTTTTGACTTGATCAAAT
Source organism: Lactobacillus sp. B4026 (assembly GCF_026535825.1). Taxonomy (NCBI): domain Bacteria; kingdom Bacillati; phylum Bacillota; class Bacilli; order Lactobacillales; family Lactobacillaceae; genus Lactobacillus; species Lactobacillus sp. B4026. Next base: position 406,244 of record NZ_JAFNPD010000001.1, on the reverse strand, counting down.
CCTGGTATTTTTTCACCATTTGGTCCTTGATAACCCTTAGAAGCGGCATCAACAATGGCCTTTGCTTCTTGGGTGACTTCTTCTACGGTCTTATCAGTTCCATCTGGCTTTTTATCAGAAATATTATTAATTTTATCCTTACTGCTATCAAAGATATCTTGAATCTTTTGCTTTTGTTTTGCTTGATCGCTGGCAGACAACCCTGAATCTTCGACAGCTTTATTAGCTGCATCTTTATTTTGTTGTAATTCAGCAATTGCCTCCTGTTTAGCTTGGAATATTGCTTCTTTTGTCTTAGCCAAAGTGTAAACTTTGTCAACACCTGCTTCACCAAAGTCGGCGGTTTCTCCGTTTTCTGGAATACCTTTTTCAGCATTTGAAAGCTTATTCTTTGCAGTTTCTAAGTCAGCAGCCTGCGCGTTTTCAGGTAAATTAATTGCCTGAATCTTTTCTTTTGCCTTTTTAACTGCCTGATCAACCTGATTTTGTAAGTCTTGCTTTTGCTCATCGCTTAGATCTTTGGCAATACTATTGATATCGCCCTTATCTTTTACATATTGATCTAATGCACTAATCTGCTTATTCTTCTCTGCTAATAAACTAGTTGGCAATTTAGCATTATCAATGTTTTGCTTAATTGTATCTTCAATTTTAGCCAAATCATCAGTATCTGTTGCTTGATAAATATTAGTAATTCCTTGTTGTAACGCTTGGTTGATAGCTTGCTCACCAGTAGCAACTTCTGTCGAAGACAAATTTGGATCTTGTAAACTTGTTTTAGCAGATTGAGAATACTGCTTTAAATCATTAATTACCTTATTCTTTTGCTCAAAGCGTTCGGTTAAATGATTTAATGCATTAACACCGTTAGCCGCTGCCTCATTTATGGCTACATTAGCATCTTGGGAACTATTTTTAGCAGCTTGAATATTTTTAGCAGCTTTAGAACGTTCTTGTTCAATCTGTTCTCTCATTCTTCCAGCTAATTCAGGATCATCGTTAGCAATCTTATTAGCGGAAGCAGTTGCTTTATTAACTGCATCTTGTAATTTTGCCAGTGCTTCATTTAAGTTCTCTGCGCTGGTGATTGCAGAGCTGATGCCATTTAAATCAGATGTATTTTTAGCAATCGCATCATCCAGGTCTGTTTGCTTTGTAGAAGAAGTAATTCTGGTTTCACCATCACTACGTACCTTGTCAAGCTTGCTCTTTAAGTCATCAAACTGATCTTGACCAATCTTTTTATTCGCTAAATCATTATTAAGCTGAGTTTGTAACTTATTTACTGCTTCTTCAAAACTAGATTTAGCTGCTGCCTTATTAGCAGTAAGCTGTTCGTTATCAGCTGTATTAACAATATTAGTTATTGTAGTTGTCCCATTATCTTTAGCTGTCTTAACTTCATCTTGGTTTTGAGCTTTATCAACATTTGCTTTTGCCTTGTCACGTTCAGCATTAATTGTAGTTTCATCTTTCTTATCTTTATTAACAGCATCTTGAGCAAGGTGATCCAAATCAGCTTTTGCCCTATTCTTTGCTGCTTGCAATTTTGCCGCTGTAACAATGTCATCAATGTTCTTTAATCCAGTGTTCTTTTCAGTATCAATATTTTCCTTAGTAGCACCCTCAACATTTGCAACTGCACGATCATGCGCTTGTTGCAATGCATTTTGGTAGTCTGCTTTTTGCTGGTCAGTTAAGTCTATCAGATTGCCAACATCACCTAATGCACCAGTATTTTGCGTCTTGTCTCCTAGTTTTTGATTTAAAGCATCGATTGCTTCTTGCTTTAATCTCCGAGTGTTTTCTGCATCACTTGATTGAGCAATTGATGTGATATTCTTAATGCCATCAATAGCATTACCTTTTATCTTGTTTACAGTATCAATATCTTGCGCTGCGTCAACATCAGATACTCCCAGCTTGGCAACAACATCGATAGCATCTTGATCTTTGGGATCAGATAGATTCTTTTTAGCTTCGTCTGCTGCTTTTTGAATAGCTTCTTTAGCTTGCGATTTAGTTGCTGACAGGTTTGCCTTTGATTCCGCGTTTCCAATAGAATTAATTGCGTCATTATAAATATCAGAAACATTCTGCTTGTTCGTAGCTTTTTTAATCTGAGCTTTTGCATTTTGCGCAATTGTATTAATACTATTAGTGATGTCATCAAAAGTAGATTTAAGTTCAGTTTTAGCCTCATCACTTAAGGAGTTATATAAATCATTTAAGCGCTTAATGGCCGAATCAGCGGCATCACCAATTTGCTTACTTGCATTATTTTTAAGAGTATCTAAGCCATTACCTTGTGACTCAGCCAAATCAATTGCTTTTTCACCGTCTTTTTCAGCACTATTAGCTGAAGCGATATCAGTTTGGTTAGTTACTTTTGCTTTCGCACTGTCACGAGCTGACTGAATTGCAGTAATGGTTTGATTCTTAAGATCTTGCGAAATGTCCGTTGAAGATTGAATCCGATTAATAGCTTGTTCAGCATACTGATCAAGCTTTTGTTGATTAATAATCTTGTTGATATTTAAATCTGTAATAACATCGTCAATATTCTTTTTACCTTGCTCTTTTTCCGAGGTAATTTGGTCAATTGTTGCAGGAGAAGGATTATTAACTTTACTTATTGCAGCATCATATGCAGCATCAACTTTTTTCCGCAGCTGATCTTTGTTTGCGCTTGTAACTTCATCCAAGTTACCGATCTTTTGGTAAATTGTGTTTTTCTCAGCTAATAATTCAGAAATTGCCTTATCCTTAGCTGATTGAATATCAGCATCTTCTTGAATTTTATTTAATTCCGCTTTACCATCATTTAAAGCTGCTTGTACTTGATCCTTACCAGCCGCTTGAATAGCAGATTGAGCATTATTAAACTTTTCGGTAATTTGATTATAATATTTAGTCTTTTCTGTAGGTGATAAATTAGGATCATTTGTAATATGATTCCGAACATTGTCTACCGCTTTTTGTAAATCATTAAGCGCATTTTGCTTTTGTTGTGCTAATTTTTGCGATTCGATATCCGATGAAATACTATCAGCTACACTCTTAATATCTGCTATTCCTTTTGTAGCATGATTGGTGATATCTCCAAGCTGGTAATCTACAGCTATTGCCTCGGTGGCTTGATCATAGTATTTATCAATTTGATTAAGCTTATCTTGCCAACTACTATCACTAATTGATTTTGCATCATGCGCGTCATTGAGCACTTTTTTAGCTGCTTCTTTGGCATCACGTAAATCTTTAATAGCTTTTGACCTAGCAGCCGAAATCTGAGCATCATTCAAATCACGATTAATATTAGCTTCACCATCTTTTTGAATTGAAGCTATTGCATCAACAACTGTAGTCGCATCAATTTTATCTGTAGCTTCCTTAACATGCTTATCAATTAAGTCCTTGTAGTAATCCTTACTTGTTTGACTAAGTTGGCTATCAGGAATTTGGTCAATTGCATTCTTAGCAGCAGTTGCTTCATCTGCAAGTTTTTGTTTAGCTGAAGTTTTAGCAGTTTCTACTACTTCATTAGCTTTACCTTGAGCTTTGGTTACCACGTTATCAATGTTGCCATTAACTGTATTTACCAAATCATCAATCTTAGAACTTTGTGTCGTTGCTAAATCATTAACTCCTTGATCGGCTAAATCATTAACCTGCTTATGATATGCGGCTTTTTGTTCGTCAGTTAAAGAATTAATATTATCGATAGCCTGATTGGCCTGCTCTTGCTTTTGACGAATCTTTTGCGTAGCTTCAGTGATTTGCTTATTAAGTTGACCCTTTTCTGTTTGAGCAGCTAGCAATTTGCTTAAAGCGTCAACTCCATCGTTTCTGACAGAATCAATTGCTTCTAAACTATCTGCCTGATCAATCTTTTGATTATAGCCAACTGGCTTTTGCTCATTATTGATTAATTTTCTTGCCTGCTCTTTGACATCATCAATATCTTTTGCAGTCAAGCCAGTAACATTATCTAGTTGATTTTCAAAATCTGATTCAGCATCATTTAACTTCTTCTTAGAAATTTCTTTCAAAACATTTTTCTTTGCTTGTTCTTCTGCAGCATCAATATCAGTTGCTTGATCAATAGCAGTCAAGCCAGCTTTAATTGCTTGGTCAATTGCAGGAGTCGTAGTAACACCGATATTGGTGTTACTCGTTTGACCAAATCCTACCAATTCAGCCTTAGCTGCCGCTTTAGCAAAAGCATTTTGTGCCTTGGCAATTCTCTGTTTGATAGCATTTTCATCCGAAGTGCCATAGATAGATTCATTAGCATCATAACCATCAGTTCCAGGCTGTGCTGTAGCTAATTTAACTGCATTATCTATTTCGGTTAAATAGCTAGCTTGATCATCAGCTGATAACCCAGATTCTTGCACACGCTTTTTGGCTGCCTGTGCAGCATTAATAATGTTTTCTGCTTCTTGGTCAGCATATACCTTATCAATTACCTCTAGACCTTTAGAGCCATCAGGATCATCCCCTGTTATGACGTCATGAACCGTCTTATTTAGTGCATCCTTTATTTGTTCGGCTTTATCGGTATGCTTTGTAATTTGATCCTTAGCAGAATTTTCAAGCTTGGTTATTGCATTAATTGTATTTTGTAAAGCGGTAATTGCGTCTTGTGCTTCTTTTTGATGACTTTCAACGGACGGCTGGTCTTCATCTTTATCAATGTCACCCTTATCCGTAATAATTGCTTGCGGTCGATTAAGCCGATCAGCCAGTGCTAAGATATCATCTTTTTGCTTTTGATCTAGATTTGTATCCTCTGCAATACCTTGCAAAGCCGATTTAACCTGCTTAATTTGACTATCTAAATCTGCCTTAATAGCGTCTTTATATCCTTGTGCTACATGATTAATTGCATCAACACCTGTTTCTTTTGCCTTGGTAATTTCTTCAGGAGTTTTTGCAGCTTTAACTTGGTTAATGGCATTATCCCGCGCTTGCATTATTGTAGCGGTTTGAGATGGATAAGAACTGATTTGTTTATTGGCAGCATCATTTAACTCATTAATTGCATCTGCACGATTAGTTTCAGTTTCTGAAGATGACTTAGCATTTTTTAGTGCTTGTTCAATGATATCTATAGCTGCTTGCTTCCGATTATTAACTTCAACATAGGTATTTGCACTTGGATCGTAAACCGAGGTAGTTTTATTATCATCCGTAATAGTTTGTGAAGCTGCTGCAGCTGCTTTAGCAATGGCATCATTAAATGCTGCATTTTGTTCTGGGGTCAAATTATTCGGTAGATTAGTTTTTGCATTATTAATAGCATCGTTAATTTCTTGAGCTGCATGATTACGCGCTTCGTTAAGAGTTTGAATATTTAAGTTCTTAGAAATTGGCCTACTTCCTGAATTAATTTCGGTTTGATCATAGCCAATAAAGTTGGCACTTGGAGATAGTTCTACTGAATATGCTTTATTCAACTTAAGTACTTGCTCGGCTGGAATCGTAAATTCAAATGAACCATCATCATTAACAACAGCAACAAATTGTTTAGGTAATGGATCAAGAGAGCTATTGCCTGTATCTCGTAATGAATCATTTGTATCCGCATACGGATTGGCTATTAGTTCATTACCGTTCGCATCTTTTGGTGACCAAACAGACTTATTTTTATTACCGTCAACTAAGTTTGCTGTGATATAAGCCTTAGTAGCTACAGGTAAAACTAAACTAAAGATGTTTTTTGGATGTTGCAAATCAGTATCTGGCCCGTCCAAGGCAGCATCATAATTAATTACGCTTCCTGCTTTACCAGAAATTGTTTGGGATCCATCACTATTTCTAACAACATCAACTTTACTTGGATCAATATCCAAAAATCCACTTGGATTAGCTGGAATAAAACTAATGTTGTTATAACCGAAATTATTTTGGTTATTAAAGGCCTTCTGAATGATATCTTTAAAAAGACTGTCATAAGTGGCATTAGTACTTGCAGCCGTTTGTAAAGAAGTGATTACGTCTGGCGGTAAAGCTTCGAACTTAATCCCAGAATTGGCCATTTTGTCCTTTAAATCAGTCAAATCCTTTTGGGTAATTTTACGAAGTCCATTCAGTAATTCAATATTATCAACAGAAATTGTTTGATTAGTCTTCCTAACCTTTAAAACATGGAATGGTGGCAACTGAAGCTCATTAATATTAATGCCTAATCCACTTAAATCAAATTTTTGTCTAACATTAGTAATAGTTATTGGCATTGAACCAATAATACTGGTATTAGGGTTTTTATTTAAGTGTGCATCCAAAATTAAAGAAGTCGGGTTATTAACAATTAAAGTACCACCCTGGACATCAACTAGAGTAATAGCACCAGTACCCGCATTATCCAACAATCTGATATTAAAAGCACCATTTTCGATATCAGCTTTACCTTTGATATAAACCAATGTATCTGAATAGTTACCCATATTTTGACCAGTAACATTCAGTGTCCCTCTTGGCCGAATATTAAAATTACCACCATCGTAAATAACATTTCTTCTATAGTTAAAATCAGCGATATCGCCGTTAGTATTTATATTTACCGTGGCGTCATTTAAAATATTAAAGGTCGAAGTTGTACTATCATTTATGTAAATGGCAGTAGCCTGGTTATTATCGTATTGCCCTTTATATTTATCATTTTGAACTACAATATTAAGCGTCCCGTTAACATCAACGGATTCATTATTACCTCTTAAAACAATAGCGAAAATGGTTCCAGTCGTTTCTGCAGGATTACTAATCCAACTAGTACCGTCACTATTACCACGAGGATACAAGCTAACTGTTGCTCCTTTATCAATAGTAACCTTGTTATAATCACCAGACATTTCAATTACATTACCGCCATATGTTTTACCAACAAATGTCCCTGAAAAAGTAATTGAGTTGTTATTACCAGTATATTGGAATAATTGCTGGTTATTACCATCGGAAGGACCATTGACATCATATGGTGTCTTAACTGTTTCTGCAGTGTTATTGCCGACAAAGAAAATATGCGTATTATTGTTGGTATATATCATCTGAGAACCATGAAAATCAACATTTTTAAAAGTGATGTTAGCATAATTATTACCTATCAAATCATATGCCCTTGCAATACCATAAAAGTCAGCACTCCAAATGTTTAGGTTTTCATAAGTTAAGTCCAAAGAAGTATATCCATTTAAATTAGGGTGATTACCTTTGAAATTGATTGTATATTTATCCGTTCTTTTATCAGCATCATAACTCTTAATAAGTAGGGTTCTACCATCAAAGTCAAATCCAACCCAGTTGATGTTATTATCAGCAACAATATTTTGCATAATATCGATTTCATTAATAGTTTTATTTTGATATGCATTTCTAAATTGTGCCCAATTATATACGTGAGCTGCACCATTAACAATTGTTGGCAGATAACCGGTTTTATTATCGTTTGCAGTTAAGTCAGTGTCTTTTTTCTTAATGCTGTCAGGAGTTTTTCCTGATTGATCACCAGTATTTGCTGGATCATTATTGTCTTTTGAATTATCTGGTAGTTTACCATTATCTTTGCTATTATCACCTGATCCAGTAATATCAGAGGATTGATCTGAATTGGAACCTTTTGAGTTATTTTTATCCGTTTGATCTGAATTCGAACCATTTGAATTAGTTTTATCCGTTTGATCTGAATTCGAACCATTCTGATTTAATTTGTCCGTTTGATCTGAAGTATTAGTGCCATTTGTACTTTGTGTTTGACTATTTTGATCATTATTAACGTGATTATCTTTGTTTGTTTCGCTACTAGTTGAACCTGACGAACTAGTTTGAAGTTTGGTTGAGCCAGTTTGAGTAACAGTACTTGCCTTTAAAAATGAGGTCAGTCCTGAGTATGTAGATAAATCCGGTTTTACATTTTGATCTGTCTTATTTAACGTTGTATCAGATTGGGTTGTATCAATATTTTCTTTTTTTTCTTCCTGTTCTGAACTAATATTATCGGCTTTTACAAATTGAGTATTCATTCCAAAAAAAGTAAAACCAAGCAAAACAGAAGCAGCGCCAACAGTGAATTTCCGAATTGAAAATCGCTCCTTTTTATTTTGCATGTTCATTTTTCTTTTCTTTTCGTTCAAATTATTTTTTCCTAACATAATTAGCCTCCCTATAAAGACACCTTATATCTTTCATTTTATTGGCACGGCTAATAAATGCTAATATATTGCTTGTTATTATATTAAAAATACAGTAGTTATTGTTATCTTAAATAATCATTTTTATATTTTAAAAATTTTGCACAATAACTTAATTTCCTGAAAACACTAAGAAACAAGTCCAACCATCAATTTAGCAAATATAAGATAATATATTTTTGAAAAAATTAAGTTTATTTAATAAAAATATATTATATCTTTTTTTATTTTATGTATTTATATAGATAATAAGAGTGAATTATATATATGCATAAAGTTTAAACAAAAAATGCCACAAGCTATTACCAAAATAACTTGCGACATTTTTTTATTTAACTAAGTAAAATTACTAATTAGAAATTAGCCTTTTTTACATATTTATCTTTGTCAATAAGATAGAACTTCTTATGATTAATCTTAATTGCAGCACCATAAGTTTTTACCAAACTATTCTTCTTCAAGACCTTCTTTCCAATTCTATTACCGTGTTTACTATAGATAAACGCATTGTGGGTTAATTTACTCTTTTTACCATCAACGTTGTTTACCTTGATATAAAGGCCATCATCTAGCTCATAGTATAACTTGCCATCAATCATTCTTTGACTAGTCGTATTAACTATTGAGCCACCTAAAAAGATTAATTTATTTGCTCTTCTGCCTTTGTCATCATACAAATATGAATTATGAATGATATCCTTTTCAACGATATTTTGAGTATTGGTATTAGTTGGCAAGTTGACTGGTACTACCTCAGCTTTAGAAGTCTTGGCTGAGCTTGATTTTACAGTAACGTTTGCAGCTTTAATGTAACGATTGCTGTCAATAATATAGTATTTCTTACCACGTATTTTAACTGCGCCACCGTAGATATTAACAAGTACACCCTTCTTAAGAACACCGTCTTTCTTTACTCGTTTGCCATGCTTGTTATAAACATAACTATTATGCTTTAACTTCAGCTTTGCAGCTTCAGCATTGGCAACTTTAACGAAGAGCTTCTCATTATCTTCTCCTTGGTCAACAACAATATAGTAGTCTACACCAGCAATATTCTTGATGCCATAAAATCTGATAATTGAACCAGCACCTAATGTAATCTGATTTGCCCGATTACCATGAATATCGTAAACATAGGCATTGTGCATCAATTTTACTTCTTTGCTGTTGTTCAAATCAACATCAACATTTTCTGTTGAACTTCCAGTTTCTGAGCCACTAGTTCCAGGATTCTTATTTGTAGCATTATTGCCGTTAATGTCACCATTGCCGGCAATATTACCAGCTGTTCCAGTGCCCTGCGAATCGGAACTATTGCCGCCAGAGGTGCTAGAGCTGCCGGAGCCGTTGCTACCAGAACCATTCGAGCCGGAACCATTTGAACCTGAACCGTTTGAGCCGGAGCCGTTTGAGCCCGAGCCGTTTGAGCCGGAGCCATTTGAACCAGAACCATTGCTGCCGGAACCGTTTGAACCTGAGCCGTTGCTGCCAGAACCGTTTGAACCGGAACCATTTGAGCCTGAGCCGTTTGAGCCGGAGCCATTGGAGCCTGAGCCATTGGAATCAGAACCGTTGGTGCCGGAACCATTTGAGCCGGAGCCGTTGGAGCCAGAACCATTTGAGCCGGAGCCGTTGGAGCCAGAACCATTTGAGCCGGAGCCATTGCTGCCGGAACCGTTAGAGCCAGAACCATTGCTGCCTGAGCCATTGGAGCCAGAACCATTGCTGCCTGAGCCATTGGAGCCTGAGCCGTTGCTGCCTGAGCCGTTAGAGCCGGAACCATTTGAGCCTGAGCCATTTGAGCCTGAGCCATTGGAACCCGAGCCATTTGAGCCAGAACCGTTAGATCCTGAACCATTTGATCCAGAGCCGTTGCTGCCGGAACCGTTGGAACCTGAGCCATTGCTGCCTGAACCATTTGAGCCTGAGCCGTTGGAGCCGGAACCATTTGAGCCAGAACCATTTGATCCTGAGCCATTTGAACCGGAACCATTGCTGCCGGAACCGTTTGATCCTGAGCCATTGCTGCCGGAACCATTTGAGCCTGAGCCATTGCTGCCGGAACCATTTGAGCCAGAGCCGTTACTGCCAGAACCATTTGAGCCTGAGCCATTGCTGCCTGAACCATTTGAGCCAGAACCGTTGTTGCCGGAACCATTTGATCCTGAGCCATTGCTGCCGGAACCATTTGAGCCTGAACCATTGCTGCCAGAACCATTTGATCCTGAGCCATTTGAGCCAGAACCGTTGCTGCCAGAACCATTAGAGCCGGAGCCATTGGAGCCGGAACCATTTGATCCTGAACCGTTGCTGCCGGAACCATTTGATCCTGAACCGTTAGAGCCGGAGCCATTGGAGCCTGAACCGTTAGAGCCGGAACCATTGCTGCCAGAACCGTTTGAACCGGAGCCATTCGAGCCTGAGCCGTTGCTGCCGGAACCATTTGATCCTGAGCCGTTGCTGCCGGAACCATTGCTGCCAGAGCCATTGCTGCCGGAACCATTGCTGCCAGAGCCATTGCTGCCGGAACCATTTGAGCCTGAGCCGTTACTGCCGGAACCATTTGAGCCTGAGCCATTTGAGCCAGAACCGTTGCTGCCGGAACCATTTGATCCTGAGCCATTGGAGCCGGAACCATTTGATCCAGAACCGTTGCTGCCTGAACCGTTGCTGCCTGAACCGTTAGAGCCGGAACCATTGCTGCCAGAACCGTTTGATCCGGAGCCATTCGAGCCTGAGCCGTTGCTGCCTGAACCGTTGCTGCCGGAGCCGTTCGAGCCGGAACCGTTGCTGCCGGAACCATTTGAACCTGAGCCGTTGCTGCCGGAACCATTGCTGCCGGAGCCGTTCGAGCCGGAACCGTTGCTGCCGGAGCCATTCGATCCAGAACCGTTCGAGCCGGAACCGTTGCTGCCGGAGCCATTCGAGCCAGAACCGTTGGATCCTGAGCCGTTGCTGCCTGAGCCGTTTGATCCAGAACCATTGGAGCCTGAGCCATTGCTACCAGAGCCATTGCTACCGGAGCCGTTGCTGCCTGAGCCGTTTGAACCTGAACCATTTGAACCTGAGCCGTTTGATCCGGAGCCATTGCTACCGGAGCCGTTGCTGCCTGAGCCGTTGCTGCCGGAACCATTCGAGCCAGAACCATTGGAGCCGGAGCCGTTGGAGCCTGAGCCATTGCTGCCTGAGCCGTTTGAACCTGAACCATTGCTGCCGGAGCCGTTCGAGCCGGAACCATTTGATCCAGAGCCATTAGAGCCTGAGCCGTTGCTGCCAGAACCATTGCTGCCTGAGCCGTTTGAACCTGAACCATTGCTGCCGGAGCCGTTCGAGCCGGAACCATTGGAGCCGGAGCCATTTGAGCCGGAACCATTGCTGCCGGAGCCGTTCGAGCCGGAACCGTTGCTGCCGGAGCCATTGGAGCCTGAGCCGTTGCTGCCGGAGCCATTCGAGCCAGAACCGTTGGAGCCAGAACCATTAGAACCAGAGCCGTTCGAGCCGGAGCCATTTGATCCAGAGCCATTGCTGCCAGAACCATTGCTGCCAGAACCATTAGAGCCTGAGCCATTTGAGCCGGAACCATTTGATCCCGAGCCGTTGCTGCCGGAACCATTGGAGCCTGAGCCATTTGATCCCGAGCCGTTGCTGCCGGAACCATTGGAGCCTGAGCCATTGGAGCCGGAACCATTGGAGCCAGAACCGTTGCTGCCGGAACCATTTGATCCAGAACCATTTGAGCCTGAGCCATTTGAGCCAGAACCATTGCTGCCAGAACCGTTTGAACCGGAGCCGTTGCTACCGGAACCGTTTGAACCGGAACCATTGCTGCCTGAACCATTAGAGTCTGAGCCATTTGACCCCGAGCCGTTGCTGCCGGAACCATTGCTGCCGGAACCATTTGATCCAGAGCCGTTACTGCCGGAACCATTGGAGCCTGAGCCATTTGAGCCAGAACCGTTGCTGCCGGAACCATTTGAGCCGGAACCATTTGAGCCAGAACCGTTGCTGCCGGAACCATTGCTGCCTGAGCCATTTGAGCCCGAGCCGTTGCTGCCGGAACCATTGCTGCCGGAACCATTTGAACCTGAGCCGTTGCTGCCTGAACCATTGGAGCCAGAGCCGTTGCTGCCTGAACCATTTGATCCTGAACCGTTTGAGCCTGAACCGTTTGAGCCGGAACCGTTAGAGCCGGAGCCATTGGAATCTGAACCATTGCTGCCGGAGCCATTTGATCCTGAACCATTTGAGTCAGAACCGTTTGAGCCTGAGCCGTTGCTGCCGGAACCGTTTGAACCAGAACCGTTGCTGCCTGAACCATTTGAGTCAGAACCGTTGCTGCCTGAACCATTCGAGCCTGAACCGTTTGAGTCAGAACCATTGCTGCCGGAGCCACTTGTTTCAGGAACAAATGAATGAATGATTTCTTGGGACTCATCAATTATATCTAAGATCTCGTCTCCATCATTAGCTTTGTCAACTTTAGCCTGTTCATCTTTAACTGCTTGATCAACTTTAGCTTTTGCGGCTTGCTTTTCACTATCACTTACAGAAGCACGATCAATATCTTTCTTAGCGTCAATACCTTCATCATTAATAATCTTCTTGGCGCGATCCTTTTTCTTCTGAATATTAACTTTACTCTGTACCTGGGTTATATTCGCAGTTCCTTCAGCCTCTGCTTTTTCAACTTCATCAATATTTGTTGCTTGATCAATATTATTTTTAGCATCATCTGCTAGACTATCAATCTCTTTATTAGCAGTAGCTTTTTCATCATTAGTTAATCCTGGATCTTGAGAAATCTTATTCTTGGCCTTATTAGCAGCATCATCAATTGCATCTTTTGCTGTTTTCTTTTGATCAGCAAGAGTAATGACTGGTTTTTGTGCAGCCTCAATTTTTGCAATACCGTCTACCTTGGCTTTATTAACACCTTCAGCTCCTTTTGCTCTATTAATTGCATCTTTTGCTTCTGCTGCAGCATCAGCAATCGCTTTCTTTTCTTTATCTTTCTCGTTAGCTGACTTCGAGTCATCTTTGTCAACCTTATTTACAGCTTCAGTTGCAACACTAGTGATTTCTTTAATAGCATCAGTCTTTTGATCAGCAAGTGGCTTACCAGATACGTATTGCGCATCAATTGCATTTACACCAGTATCACGTTGCTTAATTACATCTGCAACGTTATCAGCACGATCAATTGCATTTTTGGCTTTGCCTGCTTCAAGATCAACATTTGCAGATTGGCTAAGTCTTTCTGACCTAGATAAGTTGGCATCACTATTAATTCTCTTTTTAATTACTGCCGCTTCAGCATCAATAGCATCTTTGGCATCTTTCTTTTTAGAAGTCAAGTCCTTGGCGCTATTTGCCTTTGTAACAGCATCATTGATTGCATCCTTACCGTCAGAAACAGCCTTATTAACTTCGTCCACACTAGTAGCTGCATCAACATCTTTTTTAGCTGTAGTTGTAGCATCATCGATTGCTTGGTTGGCTTCAGCTTTTTCAGTGTCTGTAAGATTATTAGATTGTGCGATCTTGTCTTTAGCTTCTTTGGCAGCAGTATCTAGATCACTATTGCCCTTACGCTTAGCCGCCTGGATTTGTGCATCAATTAAAGCTTGATTTATTGCATCAATTCCCTTTTGTTTCAAATCATTGATTTGATCATCAGTAGCGCCACTAATTGCTGCTACGGCTTCATCATGAGCTTTTTGAGCTTGTTCTTTAAACTTAGTTATTTCATCAGCTGTTAAGCCGGTTTTACCAGTATCATCTTCAAGAGCATCAATCTTGTCTAGTACTCCAGAAATGCCAGCATCTTTATCACCTTTAAGGACCTTATCAAGTTCTTTGATGGCATCGTCGCGATCTTTTCTAATTTGATCTGCATTTGTTGCCTTAGCATTAGTGACAATGTTATTAATGCCCTTAATCGTATTATCTCTGATTGTTGAAACGGTTTCTGCATTAGTTTCTGCATCAATATCTGAATTACCAAGTTTTTGAACTTCGTCTAAGGCACTCTGATCACTTAGATTAATTTCATTATTCTTGTCCTTAAGTTCAGCTTTAGCTTCATCCACCGCTTTTTGAATGTCTTGCTTAGCTTGAGCCTTAATTATTGCCAAGGAAGCTGCTGACTCTTCATTTAAAATGCTGGAGTTTCCATCAGTTATTACCTTGTTTAATTCATCTTTATTTTTAGCTGAATCAACTTTTGCTTTTGCAGCAGCACAAGCCTGATCGATTGTACCACCATCCTTAGTAGCATCCTCATAAGCTTGGGTTGCTTTATCATAATCAGCTTTTGCTGTTGCTTTTTGATCATCAGTTAACTTTTGATAGTCAGTAGTTAACTTATCATAAATATTCTTAAGATCAGTCTTAGCATTTGCAGCTGTAGTATCCAAAGCACTCTTGGCTGAATTCTTATTAGTATCAAGGTTTACTGTTGCCGCAACATCAATTGCATTCTCAGCAGCTTTTTCTGCTGTCTCAACGTTTGCTGAAGTTGTAGCTGCATCAATATCAGTTATGCCCTTATCGCGAGCATCGTTAATTGCTTGTTCTATTTTTGTCTTATCATCAGCCGTTAAATCCGTATTGGCATCAATGCGATCGATTGCCTTTTCGGCATATTTGGCAAGTTTCCGTTTATTTGCTGCTTTGGCAACATTAAGATCACTAACCACGTTGTTGATGTTTGTCACGCCTTCTTGAGCGCTCTTATTAACTTGGTCTGCCGTTGCTGGATCAGGATTTTCAATCTTGTCTTTAGCGGCATCATAAGCATCATTTATTTCACTATTTAGCTGATTCTTGGTATCTTCATCAACATTAGTTAATTTCTTAACTTGGTCAAGAGCGTCCTTCTTGGCCATTTGAATGTCCGTCAAGCCTAGATCTTTAGCAGATTGAAGTGATGCATCATTTTCAACTTTGGTTATGTCTTCTTTACCCGCAGCCTCATTCTTTGTAACTTCATCTGTAGTTGTGGCAGCGTTGATCTCATTCTTAGCATTAGCTAAAGCTTGATCAACTCGATCTGTATAGCCATCTTTTTCAAGTTGGGTTAAGTTCTTATCATTGGCAATCTCATTCTTAACTTGATCAGCTAATCCCGCTAATTCATTAATCGCCTTATTTTTCGCAGATCTTAAATCTTGTGCATCCTGATCGCCATCAATGCCATTTGCAATCTTATCCATGGCACTGATAGCGTCATTTTTATCCGTACCGACTGTAGTAACATCATCATCGTTCGTAATTTTCTTAACCGCGGCATCATAAATACTATTTATATCATTTACTGCATCTTTCCAATTTGGATCGTCAACTGAACCCTTATCATGAGCAGCATTTACAGTATCAAGATCTTTATTCTTAGCAGCAGTTAATTCAGTTAATGCACTGGCTTTTTCTGCAGCAAGTGAGGCGTCTTGGTAGATATTGTTAATATCGTTAATACCTCTTGTTTGTTCAGAAGTAATTGCAGTTGCGGTTGTAGCGGCATCGATAGCTGTTTCTGCGGCTTTCTTGGCAGCTTCAATTTTATCTTCATATTTCTTCTTGCTGACAGCATCAAGAGATTTATTGTTATCAATGTCACTCTTGGCCTTTGTTGCTGCATCTTCAACTGCTTGTTTTGCAGCAGTCTTATTGGTATCAAGGCTTACTGTTGCCGCAACATCAATGTTTTCCTCAGCTTCTTTTTCTGCTGCCTCAACATCAGCTACCGTGGTTGTAACTGCATCAATATCAGTTATGCCCTTATCACGAGCATCGTTAATTGCTTGTTCTATTTTTGTCTTATCGTCAGCCGCTAAGTCCGTATTGGCATCAATGCGGTCAATTGCCTTTTCGGCATATTTGGCAAGTTTCCGTTTATTTGTTGCTTTGGCAACATTAAGATCACTAACCACGTTGTTGATGTTTGTCACGCCTTCTTGAGCGTTCTTATTAACTTGGTCTGCTGTTGCTGGATCAGGATTTTCAATCTTGTCTTTAGCGGCATCATAAGCATCATTTATTTCACTATTTAGCTGATTCTTGGTATCGTCATCAACATTAGTTAATTTCTTAACTTGGTCAAGAGCGTCCTTCTTGGCCTTCTGAATATCTGCTAAGCCTAAATCTTTAGCGGATTGAAGTGATGCATCATTTTCAACTTGGGTTATATTTGCTTTACCCGCAGCTTCATTCTTTGTAACTTCATCTGTAGTTGTGGCAGCGTTGATTTTATTCTTAGCATCAGCTAAAGCTTGATCAACTTGATCTGTATAGCCATCTTTTTCGACTTGGGATAAGTTCTTATCATTGGCAATCTCAGTCTTAACTTTATCAGCCGATTCCGTTAGATCATCAATTGCATTCTTTTTCGCTTTTCTTAAATCTTGTTCTGCCTGACTGCCATTGATGTTTTCTGCAATCTTATCCATGTCATCGATGGCTTTGGTTTTATCCGTACCGATTGTAGTAATATCATCATCGTTCGTAATTTTCTTAACGGCAGCATCATAAATACTATTTATCTCATTTACTGCATCTTTCCAATTTGAATCGTCAACAGAACCATTATCATGAGCAGCATTTACAGTTTCAAGATCGTTATTCTTAGCAGCAGTTAATTCAGTTAATGCACTGGCTTTTTCTGCAGCAAGTGAGACATCACTAATATTATTAATACCGGTGTTTTGTGCAGAGGTAATTGCGTTTGCGGTTGTAGCGGCATCGATAGCTGTTTCTGCGGCTTTCTGAGCAGCCTCAATTTTATCTTCATATTTCGTCTTGCTGTCAGCATCAAGAAATTTATTGTTTTCAATGGCATTCTTGGCCTTTGTTGCTGCATCTTCAACTGCTTGTTTTGCTGTATTACGTTGAGTATTTAATAAATTGTCTCCAGCTGTTGCCGCAACATCAATGTTTTCCTCAGCTTCTTTTTCTGCTGCCTCAACATCAGCTACCGTGGTTGTAACTGCATCAATATTAGTTATGCCCTTATCGCGAGCATCGTTAATTGCTTGTTCTATTTTTGTCTTATCATCAGCAGTTAAATCCGTATTGGCATCAATGCGATCAATTGCCTTTTCGGCATATTTGGCAAGTTTCCGTTTATTTGCCGCTTTGGCAACATTAAGATCACTAACCACGTTGTTGATGTTTGTCACGCCTTCTTGAGCGTTCTTATTAACTTGGTCTGCTGTTGCTGGGTCGGGACTTTCAATCTTGTCTTTAGCGGCATCATAAGCATCATTTATTTCACTATTTAGCTGATTCTTGGTATCGTCATCAACATTAGTTAATTTCTTAACTTGATCAAGAGCGTCCTTCTTGGCCTTCTGAATATCTGCTAAGCCTAGATCTTTAGCAGATTGAAGTGATGCATCATTTTCAACTTGGGTTATATTTGCTTTACCCGCAGCTTCATTCTTTGTAACTTCATCTGTAGTTGTGGCAGCGTTGATTTTATTCTTAGCATTAGCTAAAGCTTGATCAACTTGATCTGTATAGCCGTCTTTTTCGACTTGGGATAAGTTCTTATCAGCGGCAATCTCAGTCTTAACTTTATCAGCTAATCCCGCTAGTTCATCAATTGCAGTCTTTTTTGCTTTTCTTACATCTTGTTCTTCTTGACTACCCTTGATGTTTTCTGCAATCTTATCCATGTCATCGATGGCTTTGTTTTTATCATCATCGACTGTCTTGATATCATTATCCTTGGTTGTGATTTTAACAACTGCTTGCGTATAAATACTATTTATATTAGCTTTTGCATTTTGTGCTGTTTCATCATCAATGGAGCCATCCTTAAGGTCAGCGTCTATAAGACCAAGATCTTTATCCTTAGCAGTAGCCAATTCAGTTAATGCGCTAGCTTTTTCTTTGGCAAGTAAGGCGTCTTGGTAGATATCGTTAATATCGTTTATACCTTTTGTTTGTTCAGAAGTAATTGCGTCTGCAGTTGTAGCGGCATCGATAGCTGATTTTGCGGCATTTTCAGCATCTGTAATTTGCTTGTTGTATTTTGTCTTTGTTGCTGGATCAAGTAAATCATCAGAAATTGCAGAAATAGCATCGCTTGCTTTTTTAGCTGCAGCTTCAACTGCTTGTTTGGCAGTATCACGTTGAGCATCTAATAAATCGCTTCCAGCTGTTTTTGGAACATTATTAATTTGATCAATATATTCCTGTGCTGTAGTATCAATATCTGCACTTTTAGCATTCTTAACAGCTTGCGTTCCTTCGCTAACTAAAGTACTAATATCACCTTCATATTTAGTTTTTTGCGCAGCAGTTAAGTCGTTATTCTGATCAATCTGTGCTTTTGCATTAGTTGCAGCGTCATTAATACGGCCAATAGCCTTTGCTTTGGTTTCCAGTTCATTTAGCGCTGCTATTCCATCATTTAAGTGACCTTTGATATCAGCAGCAGTTGAATCTTGATCAATTAAATCTGCATAGCCAGTTTTTTTATCGTTTGTAACTAGCTCATCTGCTTGAGCTTTATCCGCTTTTTTCTCTTCTGTAGACAGACCATCAATTTTATCAATAGCACCTTGCACAGAAGTATTACTATTAGATAGCTGATCCTTAGCAGCCGCTTTAACGGCATCTAAAATATTAGTTTTACCATCATTTTCACTGTTGTTTACATCTGTTGTGTTATCACTAGCAGGCACAGCACTATCAGATATGTTATCAATAGCAGTAATGGCAGCTGTCTTAGCATCGTCAACACCCTTATTAGTTGTTGAGTCTAAGCCTAATGTTGTTTCACAGTCTTTGGCAAAACCGTCAAGTTCACCTTTGGCAGCTTCCTTATTAAAAATGTTAGTAGCTTTAGTCTCTTTATTCTTAACGTCATCAACGTTGTCACTGCCATAAATCGACTTCGCAGGATCGAAATTAGCGTCATCTTTCGTTGCTAAAGCTTCATCCTTGGCCTTTTCAATTGCATCAATATATGTTTGTTGCTCATCATTAGTAAGGCTGGTACTACGTACTCTATTCTCAGCTTCTTTTGCAGCATCCGTAATCGCTGTCTTAGAAGCTTTTACCTGGTCACTTAAAGCTTGCGACTCCTTCTGGGCTGTTTCATAAGCTGTTTGTAAATCACTTAAAGCATCTTTCTTTCTCTTCTCTACTTCTGGAATATTATCAGCACCATAAACTGATTTGCCAGAATCATAGTTGCTTGAATCTGACTTAGCAGCAACCTGTTTTGCATTGGCAATAGCATCGTCTAAATCTTTATTATGTTTTATTGATTGATCATTATTAATCTTTTGTAACTCATCATTGATTTCCTGGGCTGCTGTATCTTGAGCTGCTGCTAAAACGTCAACAGCAATTGGTCTATGGTTTGAATCTGATTCAGGCAATTTAGTTGCCAGTGGATTATATTCGATAAAATTAGCATTAGGGTATAATTCGATTTTATCGCCTTTTTTCAGGGCTTTGGTTGTTTCAGCTGGAATGTTAAAACTAAATTCATAACGGCCAGTTTGCTCATTATATTTAGCCATAGCAGTAAAGTCATGAGACAAAGTCTTACCGGAATCTGCTGTTTGCTTATACGGATCATCTATTTCGCTGTTAGACTTAATAGCTGTTTCTTTACCAGATGAATCTTTGACATAAGCTCTTACATAAGCATTGGTTCCACCTGGAAGAATCTTACTAAATAGGCCGTCACTGTTCACACCATCTGTTGCATCTGTATAATTCAAAATTGCTCCAGTGATAGTGCTAGTGCCATCTTCGTTATACGATACTTTAACATTAGCAGGATTAATATCCAAAAAGCCACTTGGGTTGGCTGGAATAAAGCTAATATCGTTATAGCCTATGTTTGAAGGATCGCTAAAGGCGTAATTGATAATTCCACTAAAGACATCATCATATGTGGCACTGCCACTACCGGCAAGCTGCTTTAATTCACTTAGAATATTATCTGGTAAATTTTTAAATATAGGACCTAAGTCTTTATCATCCTGGATTTTTTGAAGAGCAGCTGTATCAAAAACTTGCTGACCGTTTAATACTTCAATACCATTTGGAGCAACCTGGATATTTCCATTACTATCCTTCCTAACCTTTAACAAGTGATATGGTGGCAATGTGAGATCTTTGAGACTAGGAACAATACTAGAAAGATTTAACTTTTGCCGTACGTTGGTGATGGTAACCTGGTTATTGCCGATAAGACTGGTAGCGGGATTCTTGTTAAGGTGTGCATCCAGAACTAAAGATTCGGGGTTATTAACTGTCAAATTACCAGTCGCATCAATTAGTGTTATTGCTCCACTACCTGCATTAGTCGATCCACCATTTTTCAAGCGAATTTCAAAAGTACCATTTTCAATGTCTGCACTGCTGGCAATTGCAACTAATGTACCATTATAGTCACCCATATCTTCCCCGGTTATTTTCAAAGAACCATTGGGATTAATGATGAAATTACCGCCATCGAAAATTAAGCTGGTATTAGTATTATTAGAAATATTACCGTTAGTAGTAATGTTAACACTACCGCCGGATCCAATATTAAACGATGAATTAGCATCATTAAGTCCAATAGCCTTTGCTTGCACAGCATTTCGTGTTCCATTATAAATAGCCTGAGAGGCATTAGATTTGCTCTTGCCGACGTTAATGTTTAAAACACCTTCAACGTCAATCTTTCCTGAGCCGGCTATGTAAATACCATATGTAGTACCAGTAGTTTCACTAGGATTGTTACCTAGAGAACCATCTGCATTACCTAATGGATTTAAAGTAACAGTGGCACCTTGCTCAACATGGATGTTGCCGTTGCCTTGTGACATCTGGATAACATTACCGCCATAAGTTGTACCTGTGAAAGTACAGCCCGTATCGAAATAAATATTATTATCGTTATTAGTAAATTCAAATAGTTGTTGTTTATTATCTTTACCACCTGCTGTGCCGCCATCTACAGGACTGGTATAACTATAATTAATTGTTTCTGCAGTAATGTTATTCTTCAAGTGAATTTCGTTATGGCTACCAACATATAACATTTGGGAACCATGGAAATCAATATCATCCAGTGTAATAATCGCTGTATTATTCTTAGTTGCATCATAACCGTACTGATCGGTTTTAATTATACCGTACCAATCTGAACACCAAACTGTTAAGTTACGATAAGTTATCTGGAGTTTTTGGCTACCAGTTAAATTAGGATGTGAACCCTTAAAATCAATAATATGCCTAGTATTACCACCTGATGTAATTAATAATGTTCTTCCGGGAATGTCGAAGCCTGTTTCTTGATCGTTACCATTAGGGTTAGCAATATCTTTCATAATATCAATTTCTGAAACATTAGCATTCGCATAAGCAGATCTAAATTGATCCCAGTTATAAATATACGCTGCACCATTAATAATTGTTGGTGTAGAGCCTGTCTCTATATCGGCTCTAGTTTGAATCTTTTGCTCTTGATTAGTAACGGCAAGATTCGGATTATCAGTCCCAGCTAATTCATCAGTTTCTTCCTGATTAGTGGTAGAATTAGCCGTTAATTTACTAGCGTCTTCTTTTACATCCGTTGAACCAGTGATGTCAGAAGTATTACTCTGACCTGATTTGGTAAGAGCAGAGCTTTGGCTTTGATCTGAATTTTTCTGATCAGTTGCTGGTTTTTCAGCGGAATTAGCAATCTGATTGTCTTTTTCTGCAACAGATTGCTTTTCACTAGATTTACTCAAAGACTGATTATTGTTACTGTTATCATTTTTTACAGTTACCTTATTCGTACCTTTAAAAAATGAAGTTAAGCCAGTAAAAGTAGACAGCTTGGAATCATTTTCATTTGTAACGTCAGATTGAGTGTCCTGGGTTTCAGTTTTTTTATCAGAACTAATCGAAGAGGATTGAACTGACTTTGTGTTTACATTTTCACTAACTTCCTGTTTTGGATCAACAGTATCAGCTTTTGCCGTTTGACTATTTAACCCAAAGAAAGTAAATCCGAGTAACACAGAGGCAGCTCCAATACTTAATTTACGTATTGAAAAATGGTCTTGCTTAGATTGCATTTCCATCCTTTTCAACCGCTCTTTGTAATTATTCTTTCCTAACATACAAACATCCTTTCCTATTGACAAATACTATACAAAAATAAGATAGCCCCAAATTATACTAATGTCAATATTTAATTTATTTTTTATGTGCTTTTATAAAAAACTTCAATCAGATTTTTTTAAATGTTTTTGTTAGTCTTTAATAATTTTTTTCCGTAAAGCCCTAAAAGTTTTGGCTTAAATAAAATAACACATTAGATGGATTTTTCTTTAACCATTAAACTAAACCAAATACAATTATTTTTAATTAATCCCTATAGGCTTCTTGCATTATTTAAAACTATTTTATTTTAGTCATGCTAGAAGCCTTCGAAATCTTTTAGTTAAATAATTTGTAATTTAAAGGTAAATCAATTTAGTAAATATCAATTATATAACAGTAAACGCTTTAAGATATTATTATAGATATACATATTAATAGCATTTTTATACATACATGATTAATGAAGACCATAACCAAAATAAAAAAGCACCACTTCAGTTCTGTATTGCTATGCAATAACCTAGTGATACTTTAGCTGGTATGAGTTGAATTGCTAATACTTACAATTTTGACTAGAACAAAGTATTAGTTGCTAGTCTTAAGCAAAAAATAGATGCTCAAGTTAATAAGTTCAATTCATTAATGCAGTAGAAAAAATCATTTTTCTTTTAAAAAATAAATACTTCACAAGCGTTAATTACAATTACTTAAGTACTTATTTAATTTATTCACTAAAGCTGATAATTTGATTCTTATAAGGAACAAGGTGGCATTAATATCAAAAACAAAAATTGGTAATTCCATGTACTAATAAATTTCGTAATAATAATATTTGCCACTATTATCTTTTGCTTTATAAATAATATGAATTTGATTATAATTGATTCAATCAACTTATGTTAATCTAATATAGTATTAAAATGCGTATTAGATACGTCTCTTCTAGCTTTTGCTAATTTTTAAATCCTTGACAAACATTATGTCATTGAGTAGTATTATAGATGATCTGAGTCGGACTAATGGCTTAATTATTTATAGTTGACCGGTCAAACATAAGACATGCGAGATTGTAAATAACTTTCGAATCGGAATACTATCTTTTGATAGGATCCATATTCGTTGCGATACGTCTCATTTTTTTGAACACTGCGGGTTCAACAAGCATTGTTTTGCTACTTTAGCAGACTCAGATTTCTTTAGAATATTACGAAACGGTCTGTTGACCGTTTTTTTATTTGGAGAAATTAATGATTCTTAAATTTGTTATAGCTGTATACCTTGTAATTATATTGGCGACTGCTCTTTACTTATGGAGTAATCGTAAACGGCACTTTTTAATTTATAGTCAAAAAAGTAATACTGGTTTTACACAAATCATGTCTTGGACTGCAATCATCCTTACAATAGAATGTATTCTTGGCTGCTATCTGTTATTTCAGTCAAATAAGTATTTAAACCTGATAACGCTGATCCTTAGTTCTGTCACCATTTTAATTTTTAGCCTTTTAATTAATCAAAAGAATGATTAATCTGACAAAAATTTGTTAAAATGGATGTAAGAGAGGTGTTTTATATGATGAAACAATATCACCGTATTCAGGTGGCCGTTGATGGGTCAAAAGAAGCGGATTTAGCTTTTAAAAAGTCTGTCGCTGCAGCTAAGCGTAACGAAGCTGTACTTGAAATTTTACATGTCATTGACACGCGTTCATTTCAAAATGTTTCGAGTTTTGATTCGGAAATGGTCGAACAGGTATCAAATGACGCTAAAGACAAACTGCAAAAATATTACGACGAAGCTAAGGAAGCTGGTGTTGAAGAAGTACACTTTTCAATTGAATTTGGCTCTCCAAAATCAATCATCGCTCACGAATTTCCAAAGAAGCATCAAATTGATCTAATCATCGTTGGTGCTACTGGCTTAAATGCAGTCGAACGAATTTTAATTGGTAGTGTTACCGAATATGTTACTAGAACTGCTGACTGTGATGTTCTTGTTTGTCGTTCAAAAGAGAATCAAGATTTAATTTAAACTAAAAAAGCACTTCAAAAAATTTTGAAGTGTTTTTTTTGCAATAAATAAATTAATTAAAAGTCACCAGCCTGGCTGAACATGTAATCCTTATTATGAAATTTCATTGAAAGAATCATTCCAATTCCAATCATGTTGCCAATTAAGGCTGATCCTCCCTGCGAAATAAATGGTAAAGGTATACCGGTTAAGGGCAATAAATCAATGCTCATCCCAATGTTCTCAAAGACGTGAAATAAGATCATCATAATCACCCCTGTAGAAACATAAGAATAAAAAGCATTTTTAGTATCAAAAGTAATGCGGACCATTTGAATAATCAAATATAAGTATAATAATATAACCGCAACACTACCTACAAAGCCAAGGGATTCACCAATAACAGAATAAACCATATCGGAGCCGCGAACTGGAACATATACGCTTAAATTGCCAAAGCCATTGCCAAAAATCTGTCCAGAACCAATTGCCTGCATGCTCTGCCACAACTGATAGGCTGCTTTTGAAGTATCAGTAGAAGGATTAAGCCAAGACATAATCCGTCTAAACTGATACGGCTGAAAGAAATGGCTAAGAAAAGACTGTCCCCCAGCAGTAGTAACCATAAAAATAGTTACTGCTCCTAAGATAAAGACGGCTACAAACATGGGCGTGATAATTTTCCACGATATTCCTGAAACGAGTATAACGCCACCAACAATAGCAATAAATACTAACATAGTTCCAAAGTCATTTTGTAATTTTAGCAAAATTGCAATTGGAAAAAGCCAGGCAATCATTTTACCAATGAGTAGCCAATCGTTTTTTATTGTATGTGCCATCTTTTGGTTATGCTCATGAACAACTCGTGCCAACATTAAGATAAATGCTGGCTTCATAACCTCCGAAGGCTGAAAAGAAATTGGTCCGAGCTTAAACCAGCTCTTTGCTCCCGCATCAGCCGCGATACTACGGTTATAAAAGAATAAAACTGCAATGAGAAGTATTATTCCAAAGCCATACACGTATGGTGCAATTCTAAACAATTGCTCTGCGTCAAACTGAATCACAAAGACAACAATTACTAACGAGATAACATACCATAATCCCTGCATTAATACGGCCTTTAGTGGACTACCCATATGACTAGGATCATCAACTGCAGCAAAATAGATAGAATAAAGTCCAATTGCGGCAAGAATTAAAACTGGAATCACAATGTTCCATGCTATCTGATCAAAAAGATCTGTTTTATTTTGTACTTTTACCATTAATTATCACTGTCCGATACTGCTAACTATTTTTCGTGTAAAGCAAAGTAAGAAAGCAGATCATTGATACTACTTTCTAAGCTCTTGGAATACAAAACACTGTTAGTTTTTCCAGTTGTGGCGCGATAGCGACCAGAAATTTTTTCAATCAAGCCAATCGCCTTTTTATTAGGAATTACGACTTCCCAAGTTGGATTTTCCTTTCCCTTTAACTCGTTTATTTCTACGTTTATATTCTCTGGTTTTCTTGACATAACTTCTCCTACTTCACATACGGATGAAATTTTTTAGCAATAATTTCATCCTCATATTTTTCTGGATGAGGATTACGAAAAATAGTAAATTTATCTGGCACGGGATCTACACCACCTCGTACAAATGGATTGCAACGAAAAATTCGGCAAATTCCCATGACTAACCCTAAAACCGGGCCAAATTTCTTTAGTGCATCGATCATATAGGTTGAACATGTTGGATAATATCGACAACTGCTAGGTAAAGCCGGTGATATAACCCTTTGATAAATTTTAACTAGAAAAATCAGTAACTTACGCAAGTCAACCTCCTACTTCTGCTAATGACGTTGATGCTTTTCAATATTTTTAAGTAAAATACCAGTTCCCAATGCCACAGCTTCTAACGGGTGATCGGCAGTTAATACGGGAACTTTAAGGTAATACGATATAAGCTTATCAATATTTTTAAGTAGCGCTCCACCACCAGTAAGCATTATGCCACGGTCAATAATATCAGCCGATAGTTCTGGTGGTGTTTTCTCTAAAACATCTTTTGTAGCTGCAATAATAGTCATTAAACCATCATGAAGAGCCTCTTGAATTTCAGGAGCTGAAACAGTAGCTTGTTTTGGTAAACCATCAACAACATCTCTACCACGAACTGTAATCGTTTCTTCTTTATCCGGTTCAAAAGCACTACCAATTTCAATTTTAATTTGCTCAGCTGTACGTGAACCAATCAAAAGATTGTGCTTATTTTTAATATAAGAGACAACTGCTTGATTCATATGATCGCCGGCATAGCGTAGAGACTGGCTAGTCACAATTTCACCCATCGACAAAACAGCAATATCAGTAGTTCCACCACCAATATCAATCACAATGTTTCCTTGCGGCTTAAAAATGTCAAGGCCAGCACCTACAGCAGCAACCTTAGGTTCAAAGTCTAAATAGACCTTACCGCCACCGGATTTTTCGGCTGCTTGAATTATCGCCTTTTGCTCAATTGACGTAACTCCTGTTGGCGCACAAATTAGTATGTTAGGCTTTGACATAAAGCCTTTGACATTTAACTTTTCAATAAAGTAAGACAGCATCGCCTCTGTAATATCAAAATCGGCAATGACACCATTTTTTAATGGTCGAATTACCCGAATATTACCAGGTGTCCGTCCAACCATTTTATAAGCTTCTGTACCAACGGCTACAACTTTATTCGTACTTGTATTAACGGCGACAACTGAAGGCTCATTCAAAACTATTCCTTTACCAGAAACATTGATAAGCACATTGGCTGTCCCTAAATCTATTCCTATATCTCGTGCCACAATAATCCTCCATAAATATTCATTGTACATTTTACCATAAAGATAACAAGTTTGCTGTTAGCTTCATTCGTTTAAGTAAGTCTTAAAAGAAATTACTCAATTGCAAAGATGTATCAATTAGAGTAATGAAAAAGTTGCCAACTAGGAAGCCTAAAGCAATTGCAGCAAAAATCAGCAAAAGCTGAGCCTCAAAAATTTTGTTTTTTCTAATAATTTTCTCTACTTGAACGCTTTTCATAATTTGAAACGATAAGCCTATTGTAATCAAGTAAATTACAATACTAATTAGGGCGTGAACACCAAGTTGAAACATACTTCTTCTCACATTTCTTCAATTAAATAAAAACGGATGCACAAAATTGTGCGTCCGTTAAAACTTTAATACTATTTACTTGAATTGTAAACACTAATTCTGTTTACAGCCCTTCTTAATGCAACTTGGGCTCTTTCTAATGATCGTTGATCATGCGCAGCCTTAGCTTCTTTCATCGCATTTTGCGCACGTTTCCGTGCCGCTTCAGCACGCGAAACATCAATGTTATTAGAACGCTCTGCACTATCTGCAATAATGGTTGCGACGTTATTCGAAAATTCAAAGTAACCGCCGCTAACAGCAATATGATTGACAGCATTATTCATCTGCCGACTACGTTTCACTTTGATTTCGCCAATTGCAAGAGGCGTTAAAATCGGTAAGTGATTGTACATAATTGAACGCTGACCATCTATTGCTCGCATTTCCACAATACTGCAATGATGTGAAAAAATTAGCCCATCTGGAGTTACAACATTAACCTTAAAAAGCTTTTCTGGATCTGCCATGTGACATCACCCTACTTTTCTAACAATGCTTTAGCTTCAGGATCACTAGCTGTTACACCCATATCTTTTGCTTTTTGCAAAACATCTTCGATTGGGCCTACACTACGAAATGCATCTTCAGGAAGATCATCCAAATGACCATCTAGAATCATCTTAAAGCCTTTAATTGTTTCTTTAATTGGAACATATGAACCAGGAACCCCAGTAAATTGTTCAGCAACGAAGAAGTTTTGTGACAAGAAGAACTGAATCTTACGAGCACGACTAACAATTACTTTTTCTTCATCAGATAATTCATCCATACCTAAAACAGAGATAATATCTTGCAGTTCATGGTAACGTTGCAAAATATGTTGTACACGAGTTGCAACATCATAATGCTCCTCACCAACTACTTCAGGATCCAAAGCGCTTGATGTTGACTCTAAGGGGTCAACTGCCGGATAGATACCTTGCTCAACCAGGCTACGCTCCAAATTAGTAGTCGCATCCAAGTGAGCAAAAGTAGTAGCAGGTGCTGGGTCAGTATAGTCATCAGCAGGCACATAAACGGCTTGAATTGAAGTAATTGAACCCTTCTTTGTCGAAGTAATTCTTTCCTGCAATTGGCCCATTTCAGTTGCCAAAGTTGGCTGATAACCAACGGCACTTGGCATTCGACCAAGTAAAGCTGAAACCTCAGAACCAGCTTGGGTAAACCGGAAGATGTTATCGATAAAGAGCAACACATCTTGCCCTTCAACATCTCTAAAGTATTCTGCTAAAGTTAATCCAGTTAATGCAACTCGCATTCTGGCACCAGGCGGTTCATTCATTTGTCCGAAAACCATGGCGGTTTTACTCAAAACGCCAGATGCTTTCATTTCAAAATAAAGGTCGTTACCTTCACGAGTTCTTTCACCAACACCAGTGAAAACGGAAATACCACCGTGTTCTTGCGCAATGTTATGGATTAGCTCTTGAATAATAGTTGTTTTACCAACACCGGCACCGCCGAATAGCCCAACTTTACCACCACGAACATATGGCTCTAGCAGGTCAATAACCTTAATTCCAGTTTCAAGTATTTCTTGACTAGTTGTTAGTTCATCATACTTTGGTGCATTACGGTGAATACTATTACGAGCATGATCCTTATCAAATTTTGGACCATTATCGATTGGTTCACCGAGAACATTAAACACACGTCCTAAAGTATCGTTACCAACAGGAACGGATATTGGACCGCCGGTATCTTCGACTTTCATTCCGCGACGGAGACCATTGGTAGATTCCATGGCGATTGTTCTTAAAACGCCATCCCCAAGCTCTAGCGTGACTTCAAGGACAATAGTTTCATCCTCTGATTTAACTACACGCAAAGCATTGTCAATATCAGGTAGGTTTTTATCAAGTGGAAATTTAACATCGACAACTGGGCCGATTACTTGAACAACTTCACCTTCACTCAAAACATCTACCTCCTTTTCTCAATTTATTTCAAAGCATTAGCACCACTGACAATTTCAGTGATTTCAGTGGTAATTTCTGCTTGTCTTGCACGGTTTAATTTAGTTGTCAGACTTGAAACCAAGTCATTAACATTGTCTGTCGCACTCTGCATAGCAGTCATTGAACTTGCATGCTCTGCTGTTTTTGCGTCCAAAATAGCTCCGTAAATAGTTGAACGAGCATATTGTGGAATTAAAGTGGTTAAAACTGCGTTAACATCTGGTTCAATATCATATTCTAAATCTCTGTGTGCTTCAGCTTCTTTGATTCCAATATCAATATCGACAACCGGTAACATTTTTTCAACTCTAAATGCAGAAGACAAAGAGTTAATGTGGTGCGTATAACAAACATACAATTCATCATAAACACCGTTTAAATACATTTTAATCGCTGTTGAGACGATTGGTAAAACCTCATCAAATGTGGGAACATCAGAAATAGCAGCATTTTCATACACAACATTTAAATTGTTCTTTTTAAAAAAGTCCGCTCCTACAGAACCTACTGCTAAAATTTTAATATCTTTATTTTCAGCTTTGGAATCTTCAACAAGACCCATCATATTTTTAATGACAGCACTGTTATATGAGCCAACAAGACCACGATCACCAGTTACAACTAAATAACCAGTTGATTTGACCTTTTTCCTTGCTTGAACCATATCAGAAACGATTCCTAAGCCAAAAACATTTTCATAATCGATTTTTCCAATACTATCTTCGTCAACAGTAACATTTTCTTTTTGTAAATGTCGGACGACTTCTGCACTCATCAAGCGAGACAAGGTTTGTCTTACATGATCGTTATAAATCGTGTAGCCCTCATCACGCTTTTCAGTTTGATTAAGTTTTGAAGCAGAAACCATTCTCATGGCTTCTGTGATTTTACCGGTTTGCTTAACTGAAGCAATTTTTTTCTTCAACTCAAGTAAAGATGCAGGCATAAGCTACCTCCTATTTATTACTTGGTGAAAAACTATCAGCAAATTGTGAAATTGCAGATTTCAGCTCAGTTTCATCTGGCAGTTCTCCAGTCTCACGAATATGATCTAAGAGATCTGCATGATTACTGTCAAAATTATCGTAAAGTTCTTTTTCAAACCGTGCGATATCTTCAACAGGAACAGAATCAATATAGCCGTGAGTTAATGAATACAATAAAATAACTTGCTTTTCGACTGGAATTGGGTCGTGCAGAGGTTGCTTCAATACTTCAACAACTCTGCGTCCACGGTTTAACTTAGCCTGGGTTGCCTGATCCAAATCACTGCCAAATTGAGCGAAACTTTCCAATTCATGGTAGGCTGCCAAATCTGTACGCAATGTACCAGCAACCTTCTTCATAGCCTTTATCTGGGCACTACCACCAACACGAGAAACTGAGTTACCAGCATCAATAGCTGGCCGAGTTCCCGCAAAGAACAAATCACTTTGTAAGAAAATCTGACCATCTGTAATAGAAATTACGTTGGTTGGAATATAAGCCGAAATATCGCCAGCTTCAGTTTGGATAAATGGAATGGCAGTCATCGAACCGCCACCAAGATCATCACTCAACTTTGCACTACGCTCCAACAGACGTGAATGCAAATAGAAAACATCACCAGGATAAGCTTCACGACCAGGCGGACGACGAAGTAGCAAAGAAAGTTCACGGTAAGCAACAGCTTGCTTGGATAGATCATCAAAGATCACCAGAACATCCTTGCCATTGTACATAAATTCTTCACCCATAGCTGTACCAGCATATGGTGCAATATATAGCATTGGTGCTGGTTCACTTGGTCCTGCTTCAACAACAATGGTATAGTCCATTGCGCCAAAACGTTTTAATGTTTCTACTTGTGTTCTAACAGTTGACTCTTTTTGACCAATGAAGACATAAATACAAATTACGTCTTGTCCCTTTTGGTTCAAAATTGTATCAACTGCCAGACTAGTTTTACCGGTTTTACGGTCACCAATGATTAACTCACGCTGACCACGACCGATAGGAACTAAAGCATCAATCGCTTTAATACCAGTTTGCAGTGGTTGATTAACTGATTGTCGCTGCATAACACCCGGTGCTGAAGCCTCGATTGGACGAGTCTTTGAGGTCTTAATGTCGCCTAAGCCATCAACTGGCTGACCCAATGGGTTTACGACCCGACCAATTAACTCATCACCAACCGGCACTCTCATAATTTCACCGGTTCTTTTGACTTGGTCACCTTCACGAATATCATCAAAGTTACCCAAAATAATGATACCAACATCATTAGATTCAAGGTTTTGGGCAATACCATAAGAACCATTGTCAAATTCCAATAGTTCGTTAGCAAGAACATTATTCAATCCGTGAGCCCGGGCGATACCATCACCTATGTAAGTTACAACCCCAACTTCGTTGATGTCGAGTTTGTCATCATAGTGTTCAAGCTGTTGCTTGATTAAAGAGCTAATCTCTTCTGCTTTAATGCTCAATGGTTTCACCTCTTTTAATTTTTACTAATTAACTGCGCACGAATTTTTTTCAGTTTGTTTTTAACTGAACCATCAATAACGCAATCGCCAACTTTAAGAATTACGCCTCCGATTATACTCTTATCAACCTCATTTTTTAGATTAACACTAGTTAAATCGTACTTTTTTGCGTAACTTTGGCCTAAAGCTTTTAATTGTGCATCATCAAGCTCAACAGCAGTAACTGCCGTACCAACCATAATTTTCTTGTTGTCATTATATAGCTCATTAAAGCAATCAATAATGTCAACTAATTGTAAAAAATGGTTATAATCTAACAGCAAATTCAAAAAAGTCTGAACTTCTTTAGTAAAGCCCTCTTCAATTATTGATAATGACTTTTTCTTTTCAGTGCTATTAAAAATTGGATCACTAAAAACACTTAAAATCTTTGGATTTGCAGAAACTGCTTGACGCAATTCCTGTAAGTCTGCATGAACTTCCTCTAAAGCGTTCATATCCTGCGCATAATCAAATAGTGCAGTACCATAACGTGCAGCAATTTCTTCTCTAGTCAAGGCCATTATTCATTCAGCCCCTTAATAAATTGATCGACTAAATCTTTTTGGTCATCTGCAGACAAATTCTTTGCAATTACTTTTTCAGCAATTGTCACTGAAATATCTGCGACCTGTGCGCGGGCTTCATTTAAAGCGTCAGCTTTAGCTTGAACAGCATCGGCTTTAGCTTTCTCATGAATAGAAGCAGCATCATCATTAGCTTCAGCAACAATTTGACTGCTAGTTTTCTGAGCATTTGCCTTTGCATCAGAGAGAATTTGCGTTGCCTCTTGTCTTGAATTCTTCAAGGCAGCTTCACGTTCATTAGCCAAAACCTCAGCTTTTTTACGGTTGTCAGCAGCCGAATCCAAATCATTAATCACCTTTTGCCGTCTTTTTTCCATCATGTCGGAGACTGGTCCCCAAGCATAATGTTTTACTAAAACAAGCAAAATCGCAAAAACAATTAAATACCAAATGGTATTACCGAGATAAATATGACCTGCAGAGGCTGCAAATAAAGTTTGAAATGTCATTTACTGCCCTTCTCTCTTTTTAACCTAAATACTTAATAGTAAAAATTAAAGGAAGAGAATCAGGAAAGCAACAACAATCGCCAAAATAGGAACGGCTTCGATCAAACCAACACCGATAAACATTGTTGATCTCAAGTTGCCGGCACTTTCAGGTTGACGAGCCATGCTTTCGACCGTCTTTGTGATAACTTTACCATTACCCCAAGAAGCAGCTAAAGCAGCAATACCAGCTACAATCGCCGCAGAAATATATTTAAATGCTTGTGACATATTTAAACCTCCGAAAAATTATTCTTTTGTAACCTTTTTACCAATATATACCATTGATAAAGTTACGAAAACATATGCCTGGATAGAGCCAATGAAGACAGAGAAACCTTGCCATATCATAGCAAGTGGTGCTGCTAAGACTAATGTAGTAATACCAAAGCTAGGAGCTAAACTATTACCAATTAATGTTAATAAAACTTCACCTGCATAAATATTACCATATAGACGCAAAGATAGAGTTAAAAAGTTAGTTACTTCCTCAATCATATTAATCGGGAATAGGAAACTAACAGGTTCGGCGTAATTACGCCAATAACCAGAAGTACCGAATTTTTGCATTCCAAATGTAAATGATAGAAGCAAGGTCATCATTGCAAACGACATTGTCGTTACTGGATCAGCCGTTGGGGACTTAACGAAAACGCTATCGCCAGCCTTGACTTCCAAGAAAAGACCTAATTGGTTCATGCAAAAGATAAATAGAAATAAAACAAAAGCATACAAAGAAAGGTGCTTACGTGCATCAGAATCACTGACATTGTCTTTAACAATTCCATCAGTAAAATCAAGTAGGTACTCAATCACATTTTGCTTCTTGTTAGGCTTCATTTCAACTTTTTGCGAAAGCCAGATGCAGACAAATAGAACTACAGCTGCCATTAAAGTTGAACCAATCATCCCTGAAAGATCAAAGTTTAAACCCAAAAACTTAAAAACAAATGGTCTCTCCATTACTTCGTGACCTCCCTTCTCGTGCTCAAAATTATAGAACACTCATACAATATTAACACCAATCAAGAATTTTGTGAAAATTTGTAAGCGAATTCCACCGATTTATTTGCTTAAAGACGCTTATTTTGTACCAAATAAACGATCACCAGCATCACCTAAACCTGGTGTGATGTAACCGTTTGGCAGTAGTTTTTCGTCTTCAGCAGCCGCATAGATGTCAACGTCAGGATTTTCTTCTTGAATTGCTTTAACACCTTCAGGAGCAGCAACTAAAACCGCTAGCTTAATTGTTTTAACGCCACGCTTTTTCAAAGCACCAATGGCCATGTTAGCAGAACCACCAGTTGCCAGCATTGGGTCAACAACTAGGCATTCACGTTCAGCAATATCCTTTGGCATTTTGCAAAAGTACTCATGTGGCTTTAATGTTTCTTCGTCACGGTACATTCCAATTACGCCAACTTTGGCTGACGGAATCATTTCCATCACACCATTGAGCATCCCGATTCCTGCACGTAAGATTGGGACAATAGTCATCTTTTTGCCAGCAATCTCTTTTTGCGTGGTTTTGCCAATAGGTGTTTCAATTTCAACATCTTTTAACGGTAAATCGCGAGTAATTTCATAAGTCATTAGTCCCCCAATTTCACCAACAATTTGTCGAAATTCGTTGGAACTTGTTTCCTTACGGCGAATAATTGTTAACTTATGTTGAATTAACGGATGATCTAAAACCGTAAATTTGCCCATCTTTTTTCCTCCTACAAAATAAATAATACTTCTCGCTTATTTTAATCAAAAAAGCAAAGGGTTTAAAGTCCTTTGCTGTCGTTTTTTTATTTTGTCATATAGTGATGCCCCGCAGCGGCTTTGTCTAACCGATTCATGTAAGCAAGCGACGACTCACTTCCGCTAAATCCCTGGACAAAAATTTGTTTAATTTGTGGTTTATCATCAAAATAACGCAAGCCACCAAACAAATTATGATCAGCTTCTTGTAAGCAATTGCCTAAATTAAACTTGTTTTCTTTTGGTAATTTAATCTTTGCGAGTATATCTTCTACTGCCATGACCCCAATCGTATCATTGAAATCAATTTGCAAAAAATCCTCAGAGTGATCAACCACAATGACGGGAGCACTTGGTGCATAATGCCGATACTTCATTCCAGGAGCTTTGGGTACACCCTTTTCAGCTACCTTACCGGAATTAATCAGTACTTTTTCACCTAAAACTTGGCTCAATTCTTCAGGAGTTATTTCACCAGGACGTAAAACAACTGGTGTTTTAACAGATAAATCAATAATTGTTGACTCAAGACCGACCTTTGTTGGTCCGCCATCAATAATTCCAGCAATCTTGCCATTTAAATCATGGTAAACATGTTGGGCAGTCGTTGGACTCGGCTTAGTCGAAGTATTTGCCGACGGACCCACAATTGGCTCTCCCAGTTTAGCAATAAGTTCATGGGTCAATTTATCATCAGGACAACGAAACGCAACTGTTTCCAAACCGCCAGTCACAGCGGACGGTAAACTGCCCGGTTTGACAAAAAGCAAAATAGTCAATGGACCCGGCCAAAAATGTTTAATCAGTTTCTGGGCTCTTTCTGGAATTTCCCTAGCATATTTAGCCATCATTTTTTCATCAGAAACTGTGACAATTAATGGATTATCGCTGGGGCGACCTTTGGCAGCATAAACATTCTTCACGGCTGTTTCATTAGTTGCCAAAGCGCCTAAGCCATAAACCGTTTCGGTCGGAAAAGCTACCAGTTCCCCAGCAGCTAAAAGTTCAACTGCATCATTGATTTTTTCTTGATCAAAAATCTTTGTTTCCATCACTTATTCCACTTTCCACTTACCATACGGGGCTTATTAGCCAAATCATTTTTAAATTCAATCGTAAAGTCAGGCAATTCTTTAGCAAACAATTCTTCAAGCTGCTTTTTTTCACTAAAGCCAAACTCTAAGAAGAATCTTCCACCAGGATTTAAATGCTGCCGAACTTGCTTGACAAATTTTTGATAAAAAACAATTCCGTCTTTACCACCAAACAGCGCTTCTTTTGGCTCATTTTGCAGGACATTTTGATCCATGACATCTTTTTCTGTTTCCTTAATATAAGGAGGATTAGAAACAATCACATCAAATTTTTCTAATCCAATTAAAATATTAGCCTTTCTTACGGTTACATCGATGTCATGAAGTAAAAAGTTTTCCTCACTAATTCTAAGGGCAGCATCAGTAACATCTGAAGCATAAAAATTCAGGTTACTAATCCCCTTTTCTTCCGCTTGTTTAGCCAAAGCTACCGTAATACAGCCTGAACCAGTGCCCAAATCAAGAATTGTTTGCTCATTTGCTAAATGCGCCAAAGCCCAACTTACTAGTTCTTCAGTTTCAAGGCGCGGAATTAGCACACCCCGCTGAACCATTATTTTATAGCCGTAAAACCAAGAGTAACCCAAGATATATTGCGGTGATATACCTTTGGCCAGTTTAGTAATATCTTTTTTTGCTTGGGCTATCTGCTCAGTAGTTAATTGCAAATCCTGTTTTAATTGAAATTCACTGGGGCTCAATCCTAGCCGCTCGGCCAATAGAAAAGCAATATCTTCTGGGCGCTCATTAGGCGCTGTTTCAGAAGACCAGATTCGTAAATCACTTAAAGTGACAATCTTAGACATTTTGCTCAGCCAGCTCCTCTAACTGCTTAGTTTGATTATATAAAATCAGTGCATCAATAATTTCATCAAGTTCACCGTTCATAATTCGGTCTAATTTATTTAGGGTTAGACCAATGCGATGATCTGTCACCCGATTTTGCGGATAGTTATATGTCCTAATTCTTTCGGAACGATCACCTGTCCCAACAGCGCTTTTTCTTTTGGCATCATATTGATCCCTATTTTGACTTTCGTAATAGTCATAGACACGAGAAGTTAGAATTTGCATTGCTTTTTCCCGGTTTTGCTGCTGGCTACGCTGATCTTGCATCGCCACTACGATTCCAGTTGGCAAGTGCGTCATCCGAACAGCACTAGAAGTCTTGTTAATGTGCTGACCACCGGCACCACTTGAACGGTAAACGTCAACACGAATATCCTTTGGATCAAGTTCGAAATCAACTTGTTCATATTCTGGCATTACGGCCACAGTGGCAGTTGACGTATGAACACGACCTTGGGACTCAGTAACTGGAATTCTTTGTACCCGATGAGCACCATTTTCGTATTTAAGCTTAGAGTAAACCTTATCACCAGTAATCATAACTGCGACGCGCTTATAACCGCCCACTTCAGTCGCTTCACTATCAACAATTGAAACTTGCCAGTTTTGTCGCTCAGCATACTTTTCATACATTCTAAGTAAGTCACCGGCGAATAATGAAGCTTCATCTCCACCAGCAGCGCCCCGAATTTCCATAATGATATCTTTATCATCGTTAGGATCTTTGGGCAGCATCAAAATTTTAATCTGGTCTTCCAAATCCGAGATTTCTTTTTCTAAGTCGCTGTTTTCCTCTTTAGCCATTTCAACTAAATCAGAATCACTTTCATTGGAGATAATTTCCTTATTTTCTGCAATTTCTTTTTTATCTGCTTTATATTTACGATACTTTTCGACTACTTCGCGCAAGTCAGATTCTTCTTTAGATATCTCCATGTAGCGCTTAGTATCATTGATAACTTCTGGATCGGCCATCATTTCCTGCAACTCATCATAGTGAGCCACAAGCCCTTCAAGCTGTGCCATAATCTTATCCATGTTTTCTCAATCCCTCTCTATCTTTGCTTATCTGGGTGAAAATAATGAAAACGACAAACCGGGTAATAGCTTTCATCTCCACCAATTTGGACCTGCTCACCTTCATAAACAGGCTTGCCATTATGAATCCGTAGATTCATTGTAGCCTTACGGCCACAATAGTGGCAAATTGTTTTAATCTCATTAATTTTATCAGCTACAATCAATAAGTTCTTAGTGCCTTCAAACAAATTATTCTGAAAGTCATTTTTTAACCCAAAAGTCATCACCGGAATGCCTAATTCATCAACAATTTTGGCGCATTCAAAAACATGATGCCGCTCTAAGAACTGCGCTTCATCAATGAAAACACAGGCAATCGGGCCATCACCACGTTTTTCTTCTTGGACATTAATCTTTTTAATATAAGCAAAAACATCCATTTCACGTTCAATTGGAACTGCCTCGCGGTGCAGTCCGATTCGCGAAGCAATTACTCCAACCCCACTACGATTATCAATTCCGCTTGTCATCAGCACAATTTTGCGCCCCTGGGCTTCATAATTATGTGCATCCTTGAGAATTTCAAGTGTTTTGCCACTACTCATTGTCCCGTAGTGAAAAAATAATTGTGCCATTTTTGCTCCTTTGTCTAATTAAATTCACCTAACTCATCTAGTATAGATGAAAAATAAATTCTATGCATTTAAATCGTTGTCAAAAACTCGTTTTCATTTGCTCCCTATGCTATAGTTGATAATGATTTTAAAGCGAGGGATAAACATGAACGTAAAATCTGGAATTGCAAAATTTGCCGGAAAATCAAGCTACTGGTTTCTGCACAATGTTTTAAAAGGCGGGACCAGCTTTCCAGGTAAGCTGGCTATGAATCTTGATCCAGAAATTTTGAACACGTTAGCTAAGGATTACGAAACAGTAATTGTAACGGGAACAAACGGTAAAACCATGACCACAGCTCTCATTGTTGAAGCACTGCGGGAAAAATATGGTGATGTCCTTACCAACCCATCCGGTTCTAATATGCAGCAAGGAATTGTTACCGCCTTTTTAGCTCATAAAAATAAAAAAACACGTCGGAAAATCGCTGTTCTTGAGGTTGATGAAGCTAACGTTAAAATGGTTACACAACTGGTTCATCCAAGTGTATTTGTTTTGACCAATATTTTTCGTGACCAAATGGATCGTTACGGTGAAATTTATACTACTTACGAAAAAATTATTGCTGGAATCAAGCTTGCGCCCCAAGCAACTATTATTGCTAATGGTGATGCAAGTATCTTCTCATCCGTTGACTTACCAAATCCGAAGATTTTTTATGGCTTCAAACTTGCCAGTGACCAAGCAAAAAACGATGTAAAAGCGCCAGTCAACACTGATGGTGTTCTTTGCCCGAAATGTGATCATATTTTACATTACCACGAACGGATTTACGCTAATTTAGGTGATTTTTTCTGCCCCAACTGCGACTATCATCGTCCAGAACTAACTTATTCCGTTAACAAGATCGTTGCACAAAGCCCAAATCATTTAGAATTTCAAATGGGCTCTAAAAATTATAGCATCAATGTTGGTGGAACCTATAATATTTACAATGCGTTGACCGCCTATTCGGTTGCCAGACATTTTGGCTTGAGTGATGATGAAGTAGCTAATGCTTTTGCTAAAAACAAACGCGTCTTTGGCCGCCAAGAACTGATTGATTATGCCGGAAAAAAGATTAACTTAATTTTGGTGAAAAATCCGGTCGGACTTGATGAAGTATTACACATGCTAAACACTGAAAAAGACGATTACTCACTTGTTACTCTTCTTAACGCCAACCATGCTGACGGAATCGATACCTCTTGGATATGGGATGGTCAGTTTGAGGATCTTAATCATGAGCAAATTAAAAAGATTTTAGTTGGGGGCGAGCGTTGGCACGATATGGGCTTTCGTCTTAATGTTGCCGGTTTTGACCCAAGTATCATGACCACCTGCCCTGACAATGAGTCTGTTATCAATGAAATCGCTAAATTGCCAACAGAAAAAGTTTATATTTTATCAACTTATACCGCACTGCTTTCTTTGCGTAAAACAATGGCTGAACAAAAAATCATTAAAGCTGGCATGTAACTTGTACCTAATAAGAAATGCAAGCTTAATTAGCAATTTTAAAGCACCAAGACTGTTTCCTTGGTGCTTTTTTAATTCTGCTGCACTAAAAGACTAATTTTAGTAATATCAATTGAGAAAATTTTTTATTGCAGTAATCATTTTTAGCTTTTATAAATAAAATTTACAGTTTTATATCAATAATTTCCCTTAAACGAGGCCATTCCTGAAGTATTGTTTGGCTCTTGCCATTTTTTTGGTTCCGATATTTATCAAGAAACTTTTGGATAGCGCTTGCATAAATAGACCTAATCTGTTATTCTTATAATCGTTAATGATAGCGCATGTTACTGGTAATGCAGGCAAGACTACACTAATAGCTAACTTGTTGTTTTTTCAATTTAGTTATTTATGTTGCTCTACCTGCATTTTTTATGTAGTAATCCAAAAATTAATTAGAAAGGTGCCAAATGTTAGCAGTCGACTCCAAACTTTTAGAGCACGTCCTGACCATTTATCTCGACACTAGT
Source organism: Lactobacillus sp. B4026 (assembly GCF_026535825.1). NCBI lineage: Bacteria > Bacillati > Bacillota > Bacilli > Lactobacillales > Lactobacillaceae > Lactobacillus > Lactobacillus sp. B4026. Next base: position 365,857 of record NZ_JAFNPD010000001.1, on the reverse strand, counting down.
AAACCAGTAATATTTAATTAGTTATATTTTTTAGAAGGAGAATTTCATGAGAAGTAATAAAGAAGTTACGGACATGATAATTAAAAATGTTGGCGGTGCCGCTAATATTATTAGTTTTTATCATTGCGCAACTCGTATCCGTTTTACCCTCAAAGATAAAAGTAAATTTAATGCTGAATTTTTAAAACAGCAACCGGAAATATTGGGTGCTGTTCAAGCCGGAGATGAATCCCAAGTAATTATTGGCGCCAAGGTCGGTGAATACTTTAACCAAATTGAAAAAGATTACGATATTGCAGCAAATAATACTGAAAGTCCCGTTCCTAGTGATGAGCATGTTGGTATTATTCGTAAATTCATCAATATTATCGTTGCAATTATGGCACCGATTATTACGCCATTAATTGCTGGCGGGATGTTCAAAGTCGTTATTTCACTTTTAACAACTTTCAATCTCATATCTGTTAAATCGCAAAATTACGCAATCCTGAGCTTTATGGCCGATGCGGTCTTTTACTTCTTACCGATGATGTTGGCTGTCAGCGCTGCTGAACACTTTAAGACTAATAAGTTTCTTGCAATTGCAACTGCCGGTGTCCTCCTTCATCCTAATTGGGCAGCAATGGTTTTAGCTGGTAAGCCAGTCGCACTATTTGGCGTTCCGATCACACTAGCATCATATAGCAGTACTGTCATTCCCATTATTCTTTGTGTCTGGATTCAATCCTACGTTGAAAAATTTGCCGAAAGAGTTTCGCCAAACGTCATTAAAACGATGCTGAAGCCATTACTTATCTTTATTATCATGGCTCCGTTGGCCCTACTATTGATTGGACCAATCGGTTCATGGCTTGGTGACCTGCTCGCCCTTTTAATTAATTCACTTAATAAAGTTGCACCATGGCTAGTTCCAACGATCATGGGCGCTTGTTCGCCATTATTAGTTATGGTCGGCATGCACGTTGCTTTAACTCCAATTGCATCACTCGGTTTTGCTAGCCCGGCTAGAAGCGAAAACATTCTTGGCCCCGGAATGTTAGCTTCAAATATAGCCCAATCTGGTTGTGCATTTGCCATTTCTTTAAAAGAAAAAAGACCACAAAATCGCCAGATTGCAGTTTCTGCAGGTGTAACTGCCCTATCTGGAATTACTGAACCTGCACTTTATGGTGTTACGCTGAAATATCAACGTGCCCTTTACGCTGTAATGGCGGCTGGTGGTATCGCTGGTTTTTATGCTGGTATTACGCAAGTTGTTCGTTATTCTTTTGGTTCGCCTGGTATCTTTACAATCGTTAACTTTATCGGAAAACCCGGCAACTTTATGAATGCAATTATTACCGCTATCATTGCATTTATCCTCGGTTTCGTTTTCACTTTTTTAATTGTTAAAACTGACCAACCAGAAAAGCAAATTGCAAAAACATTAGATGGCGATAAAGATGCCAATCATACTGCTACAACAGAAATTGTTTATGCACCGGTAGACGGCCAAGTTATTCCCTTAGATCAAGTTAATGATGAGGTTTTTGCGTCAAAATCGCTTGGATCAGGTATCGGAATTAATCCTGCAACTGATTTAATTACATCACCCATTACTGGCAAAATAACCATGACATACAAAACTGGCCACGCTGTCGGTCTTACTTCAGCTTCAGGCACTGAATATTTAATTCATATTGGTATCGATACAGTTAACATGAATGGTGACGGCTTTAAGGTTATGGTTACTAAAGGACAGGATGTTCAAAAAGGTGATCCACTAGTTCAGGTAGATTTTGCCAAAATCAAAGCAGCGGGTTATGATCCAACTGTTTTATTAATATCATTAAATACAGCTGACGATACGTTAACATTTACCACCAAACAAAAAGTAACTATTGATGATCCGGTATTTTCATTAGCTGACATGAGAAAAAGCAATTAACTTTTCTATTGATTTTCTTTTGGGGGATGCATTCGGCTAACACCAGAAAAATGGCTAAAAATATGGTTTTATCCCCGTTATCAAAAATGATGATAGAACCACTACTTTGACACTAGCGCTCAAAATCATTTAATTGATCCAAAAATATTATTGCTAATAACGTAATTAAGAAATTAAAATTAAAAACCAGTTAGTCTGCACAATCAAAGCAGATTAACTGGTTTTTGCTAACTCAAAAAAGAGCCGTTAGTTAAATTGATAAAAAAAGCTAGTTCTGCATTCATAACAGAACTAGCCCAATAGGAAAAATTTGGTCTTTACATAAATTTTATATTATTTAAACTATAAGTCAAGTATTATTAAGCACAAATAATTAATTTTGCTTTTTCTGAATACCAACCATTCCTAATAAAGAAATTAATAGTGCCGTAGCACCAGCCAAAATCATACCTAATGAAGCATTTTTAGCAGAACCAGTTTGTGGTAACTGAGCTTTACTATTAGGGTCTGCTGCATTAGTCTTTCCTTGCTGAGTCTTGCTTGAAGCAACTTGAGCTTGCTTATCTGTTTTACCAGTATTATTTTGTTTATCATCACCTGGCTTTTGTGCATTTTGCTTATCGCCAGCTGGTGCTTCGGGTTGGTTATTATCCGTACCAGTTTGTTCACCATTATTAACTACAGGATCCTGCTCATTATTTACCGCAACATTACCCTTAGTATAAATATAAGTTACTTCTTCTGTTGGTTGGTCTTGGAAGTAGCCTTCTGTTGGACCTTGCCAGTCCTTTAATGTGTAGCCATCAATAGCTTTCCGCATTGTACCGTAGCCAACACCTGTCCGACCATCAATTACTTGGTCTTCCGCAAGTTTATTACCATTTTCATCTTGGTAGTGAGCAATCACAGTTGACCTACCCAAGGTTGTAGCGGCAGTGGTAGTTGTATCAGCATCAGCCTTAACTACATTAGACGTGTTAGCATAGCCAAATGTTAATGCTGCAAATGAAATACCAGTGACTAATAACGCCTTAATCTTTTTATTTGCAATTTGTGTTCTTTTCATAATTTCATCTCCAAGTTTTTACTTCAAATTATTACATCTCTTCAACAAACCTTTTCTTCTTTGCTTACCATGAAATATCAAAAATCATTACTAACCAGAAAAAGAAAAATGAACTTTTTAAGGAAATGCTTAACCTTAATCTGTTGGTGATATTATAGCACTTTTTGCTTGTAATCTATATGAAATTCGGAAATTTCTGATTAAGATAATAGTAAAAATAACTATGAATTTATTATTGCTTATATAGAGAAAATAAACGCAAAATCAATATCAAAATTTCCTTAACACATTCATTTTGAAAAATAAGCATGCATTGATTAAACTGGACTTACTTTAAACATTAGCTAAAATTAGCTTTCTTGATAAACACGTTTTTTATTACTTAATAGTTATTAACGTGTTATAAGCTACAAATATCAGTTGGTTATGTAGTGATTATAGAAAGACTATTTCTAATTTTGCCATAAATAAGAGCATTGGTATTTCAAGACAAAAATAATTAAAAGTGCGGTAACTAAGGACCTCGCCACATGCTTGAATTTCTGCCTTACTTAAATTGTCATTCAGTTCAAGCCTAGTTAATCACAATCAGATCTTTAACTGGCAGCAAACTATTCTACCGAATTTAGAGCTGTTACCATATAATGCCGCAAACATAAATTTCTTTAATAAAGTATGTTCAACATGCGCAACATAGCCAAGTAAAACCAACTTAACGTATGTCCAGACAAAATCTAAATAACCTGAAAGGTATACTGTGACTATGTCATTTAATTGCCTGCAAGAAATCAAAAGCGTCAAAAGCTACAATCAAAAAAGAGCATCAAGCTAGTTAACAGCCTAATGCTCAATTAGAAAATTATAAAGTTTTATTAACAACGAACTAATTTTATTTATTCGCAAAATAGTATATTTCTACTTGTTCATTTTCACTATCCGCTGTTACTTCTTGACCAGTTACTGTTGTTTGACTTGGCGTATAGCCAGTAATTGCTGGTACCTTGAATTCGTCCCAGCTATCATTGTGCCAACTGCCATAGGTCTTTTCCCCTGTTATTTGGTCTAGGCTTACAGTTCGTCTGATAACCGCCACTTGATTATAAGTTTTAATGCTGCCATCAGGTTGGTGGACATTAATTGTTCTAGTAATAGTCTTCAGCTCCGTATTTTGAACTGACTTAGGATTAACCGAAACTTTGATAACTTGCTTTCCTGAACCGTCAACTTTAATACTTGGCTGTGGTGCAGCGGCTAGTTCATAGCCAGCTGGCGCATGATAATTAGGCGTCAATGTATCGCCAGTGTAGCCAGTTATCTCCTGCGTACCAACGACTTTGCCACTAGCATCGACATATTGCACCGTGATTGTTTGTTCAATTGGGTCATAGTATATATCGATTGCCTGATCACCAGTCTGACTAGTAACTGTTTGGGCAGGTATCTCTTTAACGCTTGGATTATAACCAGCAAAAGCGGGTACTTCATGTGCTGTCCATTGTGCTGTTGTCCAGCTGCCCCATGAAATTGAACCATTTGGCTTAATTATTACAGGTCTAGTAATCATTACCGTTTGCGCATCTGTCTTAGTTGAGCCATCTGGCTGATGAATAACAATTAAACGCGTTACTGCCTTAGTTTGCGTTGTATCAGCCGCTACTGTTTGCGTAACCCAGTCATAGGTTGTGACTTGATCACGCCCAGTTAATGACATTAACTCATCCGATGTATAACGCTTACCTTGTGCATAACCGCTAGTTGCCACCCAGTAAGGCGCAGTTACAATTCGATTAGAGCCGGAAACAACGGTATTAACTGCAGGCACAGCAGGCAATTTAACATCAGAAGTTAACTTAGCTTTTGCTCCAAGAACTAAGTGATTAAGTTTATTACATAAGTTAAACATATAATTTATGTCTGTAACATGAGATGTGTCAAAGTTGCTTAAATCTAATGCTTTTAAATTAACGCAACCGTCAAACATAGTAGGCATGCAAGCCACTTTAGAAGTGTCAAAGTGACTTACATCCAATGTTTCTAATTTACTACACCCAGAAAACATAGCAGCCATATCAACAACATGAGAAGTGTCAAAATGATTTACATCCAATGTTTTTAAATTATTACATTCATAAAACATCCAACCCATGTTAGTAACATGAGAAGTGTCAAAATGACTTAACCCCAATGTTTTTAAATTACTACATTTTTGAAACATAGCACCCATGGAAGTAACCTTGGAAGTATTAAAATTGCTTAAATCTAAATTCCGTAAATTACTACATCCATCAAACATGCTATCCATACTTGTAGCTTTTGACGTATCTAAATTTTCTAAGCCATCAATTGTGGTCAGCTTGCTCAAGTCCATAAATAGTCCTTGTGAATCTTGATTGGCAACTACACCTCGATCAATCTTAATTTTTGTTAATTGAACTTCAAAAGTACCATTTAATTGACTAATGTTAGTCTTCCCCAAAGTTCCTTCATGCAGGTAAAGAACATAATCATCACCTTCATGCTTATATTCCCATTTACTTGTCCCCCAAGTACCTTGATCAATTATTTCAGGATCTATTGCTGCCTTAGCAGTTACTGTTTGTTTATTTGCGGCTTCACTCTTGTCCGGAGCAACATCTTTACCAGCATTATCTTTTGGCTTGTTTTCGGTTGCTTTTTCAGCCGAATCATCTTCTGTATCAGTATTAGCTTGAGAATCCGTTTCTGCTGGTATAACACCTTGGTCTGTCTTCGGTGCCTGTACAATTGCAGTATTGCTTTGATTGTCAGCAGGATCTATCGTTGCTGCCTTTGCCTGCTGCTGCGTTAAAGCCAGCCCACATACTAATCCGACTACTGTAGTTGTAATAAAGGCTTTAGTATTCTTTTCTTTTTTCAAAATGATTTCCTTTCTATATATTTTATATGTATTCTTGTATACATATTTTATTTTAACACATTTTTTATAAATTGAAGAAAACTATCAAAAAATAACAATTTTAGTTAGAGGATAAATACGAGTTATTGAAGATTTATTCGTATATGCACCCTGGCGAACCCATAGATAAAGAATATGATAAAAGGTTTAATAGTAGAGGAACACGAAGGTTTTCATTAATGATTAATCCGATAGAAAAAAAAGAAGGTGAAACTGTAAAATGCTCTGACAGATTTGAACTTTTTTTAGTACCAATTGACAAATATGAATCATTATTAAATTCTATTAGAAACAATTCGTTTAAAATAAAAAAATTAATAGCTAAACTTCCAGGAATAGCCAGTGATAAATTTTTTGATCAAATTCTTTTTAATGAAATTAAGGGAACTAATGATATTGAGAATGTCGCTTCAACTACTGAGAAAATAAATAAGGCAATAGATAATAAAGACAATGATGATAAAAAAATAAGATTTAAGTCATTTGCAAAAATGTATTTTTCTATTAAAGAAGGAAAGGTAAATAGAATAAATAAATTGCAAGATGTCAGAGATTTATATGATTTTTTATTAGAGGGTGAAATTCCTAAGAAGAAATTACCTGATGGAAAATTGTTTAGAGCTGGATTTGTTAGAATAGGAACTTCAACTAAAACTGTTCATTTTCCTGAGACTAGTGAACAAGGGATAGATGAACAATTAAATAATTGGATAATGTTTATAAACGAAGATAAATATGATTCTATTTTGAAAGCTTGTGTAGCTCATTATTATTTTGAATACATACATCCATTTTATGATGGAAATGGTAGATTAGGAAGATATATTTTTTGTAGTTATATAGGGAAAAAACTTGATCCATATACAGCTCTTAGCTTTTCATATCAAGTAAATCTTAAAAAAATAAATTATTATAAAGGCTTTGAGGAGGTAGAAAACAAAAAAAATAAGGGTGAATTAACGTTTTTTGTAATTACATTGCTAAAGTACTTAGTTTCTGGTCAAAAATATGTATTACAAGAACTTGAAACTTCTAAAGCAGTTCTAGACTTTATTGGTGATAAGCTAGCGCAAAGTAAATTTTCTGATTTTGAATCATCAGTATTATTTGTTTATTCACAGGTTTTTTCTTCAACTCTACTGATAGAGATATTAAGGATGATGAGATGATTAATGTTATTGCCGAGGATGACGAATTAAGACTAGAAGTCAACAAGGGAAAGAAGTATTCTAAAAAGAGTATTCGAAATCAGTTAGATGAATTAGAAAATCAGGGATATATTGAGAGAGTAAAAAATAGACCAATTAAGAGAAAATTAACTACTAAATTTTTTAACGAAATAGATTTTGATATATAAAATAAAGGACGATTTAACAGTCGTCTTTTTATTTGGAGAAAAACATGAAATGTAGAAAGAAACAAGTTGGTGCAAAATTTTTTACAAAAAAGTTAGCAGGTGAATAGGCTAAACTAATCAAAATATACAACTTAGCACTCGTGAATGAGTGCTTCTTTATGCTTAGAAATCGAAAGGGAATAGATATGTTTAATAATATTTGGAGGGCATTAAGTAGTAACATTTGGCCATTTACAGTTGCAATATTAAATCTGTGGGCAATATTCAAATTGGGTGGTTTCATTGTATCGGTAGTGATTGAATCTTTTGTTAAGGCTTATAAAGATATGCATCGGGACCAAATCAAGTATTGCAGGTTATGGTAATTTTATCCCCCGCCCCCTTTTTACTTGGTGAGGAGCCGCAACAAGTGGTGTTCGCTTTCTAGACGGACACTTTTTTAATATTTTTTAAAAGGGAGGGCAGTGGATCTTTGTATTAAGAGATTGAAGTGCCTTTAATTTTATAGAGAGTGCGCATAAGGACCCCACTTCCTATTGATCTAAAGGAGTCTTTAAATTACCGACCCCTTATCATAAAAACATAACGCGTTAAAACGGTACATCAGCTTAACAGATAATCTCTGTATGAACATACTAACAACTGCCCCCATTGAACATCTATAAGTATCTAAAACTCACCTAGAAAGTCGTTATGGCTGTGCTCACATTTCGAAGTTAACTTGATTGGCCTTACATTTGAGCTTGAAGCACATTAAGATAAGTTCATAATTGATTTTTCCTATAATTCATACAACTACTTCTCTAACTTAAGACATCTTACCACGTCTTGTGCTACCCATTTAAAAACTTACTATTGAACAGTACCCAAATTTAAGCAGGTCGCAAAACAAATCTTTGCTAATAAGCGATGTAGGTATCTTATTTACTTCATTTTTAAAAAAATATCAAAATAATGAACAGAAAAAACAGTTGAATTATTGTATGATACTTAAATAACAATATATATCAAATCGTTTCAAGTACTAAAAATCATTTATAAATCAAACTTAGTAAGATTATATATATCTTCATGTTTATGTACCTTAATATAATTATGTAGACTTCTTCCAATAGGTACTCTTAAAAGATCGTTGTCTAAATACTCTTCAGATAATGGTTCATCAGAAATAATAAGCATTCTATATTCGTTTTGAACTTGATACTTTTCTAACTTAGTTAAATACATAAATTTTAGAGCATCACAAAGATCACTTTTCTGCTGATTTGTTAATTTATTTGTATCTATTCGTTTAACTTTTTTATTTGATGATCTAATTTTTTTAAGCTTTTCTTGTGTTTCACTCCCTCTTACTAAATAGTCTCCAACCGCAAGATAATTAACTTTTTTTGCAGAAAAATGTGGTCCCTTATAATTATTAGCAGAAAAATGTTGTCCATTATAATTGTTACTTTTGAAAAAGGACTCAGTTTGAACATTTAGTTCATCATCTACAGGCTTCAGATTTGCTTCTTTTATAGTGATAAATGGTCTTAGGATCTTTTTCCCATGCTCGTTTACATTGCCCCTTTCTAAACCTTCTATAGCTTCCTTTTTTAATTTATATGGTGAATATTCTTCGAAAAACGAGTCTTTTAGTATTGTAAAACAAGATATAAAACAACATTTTTCAATTATACCAACAGTTAAGATTTTACCTTCCAAATTATCATACTTAACATTATTACAATGATCTGATTTAAAATCTTTTTTCTTATAACTAAGTATATCTTTTAAACAAAAGTCACTTTCTAAAAACTGATTTGCAATTTCAATATTTGGAACAAATTGTAATAAACCTGTAAAAGCACTCATGTATCTACCTCACTTAAATCACTACTTTAAAAATTCACTATATATTATATACACTTTTTATATGTACAGATCTTAAAAAATATAAAACAACATTTTTGCCTATTTTTTATAAAATAAAACCCTCGTAAATGCTAAGAAGTGCTGAAATATAATTGTATCTACACTTGCTATGAATCTATCTCGTTATATTTATGGTTCAGCTTTTTCATTTAGGTAGTCGAAAAATGCGACCTCTTTTTTATTTGACTAACTTAATATATAATTCCAACCCTATCTTTTTTTGATATTCAGCAAAGTTTTCCATGAATTCATCTAGTGCCTTTTGCTTTAATTCCCAATATCTAGATTGGCCATAACCTATTTCTTTCATAGCTGTTTTATTCAAATGATCAAGTAAATAAATACTCGTTAGTATTTTTCTTGATTTATCAGAGCATGCTTGGATAGCTTTACCGTTGCACCAAGTAATATTTTCAGCAAAAACAATCTTTTTAGTAGTGCGTTTTGCATCAAGAGTGGTTAGCTTATCAACCTTATCAGATACTAAATCAGTCTTGCGCCTTCCTGACCAAATAACAAACATTGCCAGATCATGTTTAAGAAATACTCTTACATTTTCCATTTATCCATCCCTCCTAATAGGCTTATTTCGGCCCTCTAAGCGTCATTAATTACTTGAGCATGATATCTTACCATAGACATAATAAAAAAGCGTATTACACACCCTGCTATCCAAATACTCGTAAATCTTATAAATCGTTGATACCAACCTGCTTTTGCAACTTAATCAGGTTAACAGCAGACTGGTTGTATGCATCTAGGCGCCATCTCCACGCTGTATTATGAGTTATATTTAGCTCTCTCATTACATCAAGCTGTCTTTTATTATCAAAATACAGCTTCTTTAGTATAGTCTGATATTTTGCATCACAATTATTGATGGCTTGATAGATCACATATAAGCCTAATGCAGTATTAAGGTCATTAGTCAATAATATGAAGTCTTTTTGACTAAAATTCATATTTAGATCCTTCCTTTTAGTCCCGTTCGTAGACAAAACATTTCTAAATAGAAGTTTATAAACCGTTTGACACTTCTTGAAGTTACCTTTAAATCAACGTTTTTCATTGCGCACCTATACCAATTCAGCTAAATATCTAAGATTAGCCCACTTGCACGTCTACTTAAAAATATGAAGTCTAATATGAAGTTTTTTGGCTCATTTTAGGCTATTTTCAAAAAATCGCAAAAAATAAAAATGCCTTAGTATCAACGTTTTAAGCTAGTTGAAACTAAGACAAATCACAATTATTGGGATATCCGGGCTCGAACCGAAACATGCAGGAACCAGAAACCTGTGCCTTACCATTTGGCTATATCCCAGTGTTAAATCACCCGTACGAGAATTGAACTCGTAACTCCACCTTGAGAGGGTGGCGTCTTAACCATTTGACCAACGGGCAAAATCAACATTAATTATTATGCTTGAAGGCGAGGCTAATGTCAAGAGATTTTCTCGTATAAAGTATGATTTTTATTTTTAATATGGCATTTCTTAAAACTCTCCCCATTTCCTGACCAATCTCAAAATGCATAATAAAAAAGCAGCTTATCTTGGAGTGAAACAATAAAACTAATCGCCTTAATGACCAGCCAAAATTAAACTACTCTTTGTTTATCTCTTCAGCAACAATTTTGTGCAAATGAATTAACAAATAAACTTTTTCTTGCTTGGTAATTTGCAGATGATAATTTTGAGCAATAAAGCTAGCAATATGATTAATAATTTCAACTTCTAACGGCATTTTATTAGCAGGGTCTTGGTACAAATTTTCTCGATCTTCGTCAGGAAATAATTTATGATCATAAACTCGCTCGGCAAAATAATTAAGATGAGTCAAAAAGCGTGTGTAAGTAATTGTGTCAGTGTCAATCGGTCTACCAATTGACCTTTTAACTATTTTTTCTAAATTGGACACTAGTTGAGCAACGTTATTATTTTTATTGGACTTTGAACTAGTTATTTCGGCATCAATAAAATGCAGCCCAATAACTGTCGCCTCGCTTTTAGGTAATTCAATTTTTAGTCTCTTTTTGACTAAGCTCAAAGCAAACTTGCCAATTTCATACTCTTCTGGATGGTGTACCATTACATCTGGATAATCAAAATTTGGCCCACTTTTACCTGCTTTTACCCGCTTAACGACAAACGATAGATGATCTGCTAGTGACAAATAGAGATAATCACGCACTTTGATCTGATATTGACTGGCGGCAAAATCAATGACTTCCTTAACTAAAGTCAAATACTGATCAGGAATATTATTTGCCAACTGAACAAATTCTTTTAACTTCTTATTATCTGTAAGATTATCTGTAAGAACAAAAACTTTTTGAATTTCCTTTTTTTGAATAGGACAACCAATGGCCTTATGATAACCTATTCCTTTTCCCATTAAGATACATTCATTACCTGATCTGTCGAGCGCCAAAATAAGTGAATTATTCAGGACTTTCAATACTTGCATTAACCTTGCGCCTTATCTTTTTTAGTCTGTTAAACCATTATTCTTGATAACATTTTGGTACCAATAAAAACTATCTTTAGGAATGCGCTGCATGTCTTTTAAGTTATCATCAGTCCGATTGACATAAATAAAGCCATAACGCTTCTTAAATCCTTGATGTGAGCTTAATAAATCCATCACTGACCACGGACAATACCCAACTAGCTCTACGCCATCTTGAATAGCATCGTAACAAGCAGCAATATGATCTCGTAAATATGCAATCCGATATTGATCATGAATTTTACCATCAGCACTTAAATGATCGCCTGTACCCAAACCATTTTCAGTAATAATTAGTGGCAATCGAAACTGATGATAATACTCGTTTAAAACCATTTTCAGCCCTAATGGATCAATTTGTGCGCCATATTCAGTTGATTTAAGATTAGGATTCTGCTCAATTTTAAAATAGCCCGCTAAATCAAAGTCAACATCATGTTTGCGACTGCCTAAGGGATGCTTTTCGTCAGCTGGAAAATAGCGTGCAGCTAATGTACGATAATAATTTACTGCAATAAAATCTGGCTTGGCTTCTTCCAAAAGCGCCTGATCCCCAGCTTCAAAGTCCGGTAAAATGTCTAGTTTATTTAAGTATTCTAAATAATATCCAGGATAGCGGCCAATGCAGTACATTTCCAAAGCATAATTAGTTTTGAAATTATCATTCATTTTGGCAGCCCATACATCCTCGGGCTTACTGGAAATCGGATATGTCATGGTAGCCGAAACAGCCGGTCCTACTTGGCTATTTGGGATGATTGCATGACAATCATTAACTGCATATGCATTTGCCAAAAACATATGATAATCCATTTGCGCCCTAATCCGTTCCCTATCTTTAATCGGAACATGATCCATGTTCATGCGCTCGTCGACCCTAATCATTAAATTCTGCTCGTTGATTACCTGCCAATTTTTTACTCGGTCCCCGAAAGCATTGAAGCAAATCTGGGCATACCGTCTAAATGCGGCAACACACGCCCTATCTTGCCAGCCATTATACTTTAAAACTAACGCATAGGGCAAATCAAAGTGGTATAGCGTAACAAAAGGTGTAATCCCATTTTCTAGTAAACAATCGATCACTTGATTATAAAAGTTAATTCCATCTGGGTTCACTTCGCCATCACCATCAGGAATGATCCTTGACCAGGAAATAGAAAAACGATAAACATTTAATCCTAACTCCTTCATTAACTTAATGTCTTCACGATAGTGATGGTAAAAATCACTAGCAATTTTAGTATCTGCTTGTTCTGTTGAGTGTTTAAAAGAGTTAAAGTCGGCAATCGACTCGCCTTTACCCGCTTCATTCCAGGCACCTTCAATTTGAAAGGCAGAAGATGATGCGCCCCATAAAAAATCTTTCGCAAATTTTTTCATTCGTTTCTCCTTTTTAAAATTAAAACCTGTAGCTTGTTAATCATTAGTTAAGAGATAGAGCAAAGGACCATCTTCTTTTAAGTAATCCTTTTTAGTTGCTCCAATTGCAGCGTATTTTTTGGAATTAGTAATGATGATCGATGTTGTTAAATCGTATCCTTCGCGTTCCATTGCTTTTTGATCGAAAGTAATAATTACTTGGCCTTTTTCGACATGGTCACCCACTTCAGCATGCTTATTAAAATACTTACCTTGCAGCTTAACCGTATCAATTCCAATATGAATTAACATTTCAACACCATTATCTAGCATCAACCCTAATGCATGCATTGTCGGATATAAAACACTAATAGTTGCGGCCGCGGGGGCAACTATTTCTCCCTTATCAGGATACACCGCAATTCCTTTCCCCATAACGCCGGAAGCAAATACTTCGTCAGCTACTTGGGCAAGCGGAATTGCTTTTCCTTGGACCGGTGAAGTAATCTTTAAGTCGCAATCTTGTAAAACGAGCTGTTGATCAATAGTTGTTAACTTCTCTTGTTTCGTTGCTGTGGCCTCCTCATTATTATTTATTGCCTGCTTACCTGTATTTCCAGAATCTTTTTCCGGTAAATCAGTAAAGCCAAAAATAACGGTCATTAAACATGCTCCACCAAACGCAATTAGACAACCTAAAACGTAACAAATGAAAGCTTTAGTCCCAGCTGAAGCATAGACAGGAATGGTTAAAATTCCTTGGTTGGCAAAAGCATTGCCGTATGAGCCGCCCCAGCCCATTAGAGCGCCGCCTAGCGCGCCGCTAATAACAGCGTAAACCATTGGCTTTTTCAAACGTAAATTAGCCCCATAAATAGCTGGTTCCGTGATGCCAAACAGAGCGGTAACTGTAGCTGAAGCTGCTACAGTCTTCAGATTTTTATTTCTAGTTTTTAAAAACACGCCCAGTGCTGCTCCAGCTTGCGAAAAATTAGCTGCTCCTGCAAAGGCTAAAAGATTCTGGCGACCAGTTTTGGCAACATCGTTAATCCCAATCGGGATAATAGCTCGGTGTGCGCCAAAAATGACCAAGATGCACCAAATACCACCAATAAATGCACCAAGTAAGATTGGACTCAAATTCATAATGCAATGGTATGCCCAATTAATAAAGTCACCAAAGTAAATTCCAATCGGACCAAAAAGCATTAAAGTTGCCGGTACCATGATTACAAGTGACAACGTTGGGACCATAATCACTTTTAAAACATCCGGCATAATTTTTTTAATAAATTTTTCGACATATGATAAGACAAAAACGGCGATAATTATGGGAACAACAGACGAAACATAATTAGCCTTGGTAATGCCAATGCCAAAAAGAGTCACATTGTTCTTACCAGTCATTAAAGCTACAATCGTTGGATAGCAAAGTGTAGCACCTAAAGTCATCGCAATATAATCGTTTGTCTTAAATACTTTAGCAGCTGAACGAGCCAATATAATTGGCATAAAGTAGAAAAGTGCATCTGAAGCAGCGTTTAAGATAATATAGGTATTAAAAGTTTTAATATCGGTATGATATGCATTTAAACCAATTAAAGCTGCAACTGCTAGAATACCTTTAAGCATCCCCGAAGCCGCAATAGCTGGCACTGTCGGGGTAAAAATCGCGGTGACCACGTTGAGAATTTTGGTGCCCCAACCAACTTTTGGCGAAGATTGATCGTCATTGACATGTTCAGCTAATAAAGGCATTAATTGGTCATAAACTTGTTCGACTTTATTACCCAAAACAACTTGAAGCTGCCCTCCTGCCTCGACAACCTGGATTACCCCTTCAATCTGACCAAGCGCATCCTTATTCGCTTTTTTCTGGTCCTTTAACACAAATCTTAGCCGAGTAAAACAGTGCGTTAATCCGGACACATTATTTTTGCCACCAACTTCACTTAGGATTTGTTCAGCAATCTGATGCTCATTCATATTAACCCTTCTTTTTTCTAATAAAAAAAGATCAAACGTACGTAAAATAACACCATCAATGATGGTTATCTTTCGTACATTTGATCTCGCCTGCTCTACCAGTAACGCGTCAAAATCACGTTTTTCTTTTATTAAAGCTAATATAGCATCATCAATAAGCAGCTGCAAGCGCTTTTATCAAAAACACCATAAAACAATTTTTTTAACATATATGAGTTAAGGTTAATCTTACTAACAAATTAGCAACTTAAGACAATTATAAGTCTTAACCTTTTTGCCTAGATTTAATAACTTTAAACCATAAAATAGCCTTGTAATTGTATATAATAGAATGAGAAACATTTTACCGAAGGACAAATTTTATGATTGATTATTCAACCACTCAAAGCTTAATTGAATCAATGGTCACGGAGCGAATCGTTCCTGGCGTCAACTATGCTTTTATTAAAAACAAGCAAGTATTTACCTCAACCATTGGTTTTGCTAGTACATATCCCAAAGTGACTCAACTTAGTCCCTTTGCCCAATACGATTTAGCCAGTCTCACAAAAGTTTTGATTACTGAAAACATCTTATTAAAACTATATCAAAAAGGAAAACTTAATTTTACCGAGCCATTGACTGATTTTATTCCCGAATTTAAGGATCCAAGAGTTAGGCTCTTTCACCTCTTAACACATACTAGCGGAATTCGCGGTTGGATTGATCACCGCGATCAGCTAAATCATGACGAGCTGCTCAATGCAATCATTCATCTTCCAGTGACAGACGAATTTGAACATAAAATGCGCTATGCGGATACCAATTTTATTTTGTTAGGCTTGGTCGTTAAAAAAATCTACGGTCGCCCAGTCCAAGATGTGGGGATGTCAGAAATTATTGCGCCAATGGATTTGCCAGATACGACTTTTTCCCCTGTTAAAAATAACTGTGTGCCAACCGTCTGGCTCAATGATCAATTGCTTCAAGGCGTACCTCATGATCCCAAAGCCCGCCAGTTAGGCAGTGATTGCGGTTCTGCGGGACTTTTTTCATCAATGCTTGACTTAATCAAAATTTGTCAGGGCTACTTGGGAATCGAGCGAGACGTCTTACCGTTTAATCAAGAAGTTATTGCCCAGCTCTTTGATAATAAAAATCCTGCAGGACTTCAGCCCCGTTCTTGGGGCTGGGACCTTCGTTTTGATCCTGAATTGCACTATCCTTTGATTTTGCACACTGGCTTTACAGGCGTCTTGCTTTTGCTTGATCGCGTGCGTAAATCCGGGTTGATTTTATTGACTAATAGAATTCATCCCACCGGTCATAATCAAATTTTTCTGACTATGCGAGAAAAAATCATCCAAAGTTTTTTAAAAGAAAATGACCAATAAAAAAAGACAGTCTTCTGACTGTCTTTTTTAGCATTTACGTTGCTTTGGCCAAAAATGATAAATAAGATCAACAACAGCTTGAGCAAACATGCCTCCAGCCATCCAGTACATTGCCATCATCATCTGGTTAGTAAATGTAAAGTAAGCGGTAATGCCGTAAACTATTACCCAAACAATCTTAAAAAACAAATTATCACACATCATTGGTAAAAAAGCTCCCTTCGTTTCTCTGCCAATTATACCGTTTTTTAAGCCAAAAATGGGGCTTTTTCAGGTTATTTAATCGCAAAAATAAGCTTTTTTAAAATTTAATGTGAAATTTTGTTATTATTCTAAAATGTTTACAATCGTAAGCATTAACAAACTTTTTTGTAAAAGCAATCGGCTACATTTGTCGATTTTAATCAATTTTATCGTTATGTAATTTAATTATGATTATACTGATCTTCTTCTTAGACGAAATAATTGTGAATAGTAATCAAGGCACATGAATGAGGTGGCATTTCAACTGTAATCTGACCGTTTTCAATTACCATTTCTTGCTTTTGTAGCTGTGATGCTTTTCGAAGCTCAGCAATTTCTGCTTGTTTAAGATATTCTGGCTTACCAATTTCTTGCCATTTTCCAAATGAGTTAGCATGATTCTGATCTATTCTTTGTATAATAGCCTTGAAGTTTTTCTGATTGGCAATATTAATCACCACTTTTTCTGATGTTATTTTTTCACTTGGAACATTATGATTATATGTTAGTATCTGTAAGTCTTTTTGCTTTTGGACTGCAAGTACCTCAGCTGTTCCTTGATCTTTATTGATAACTTTTAGTCGCTTAGTACCTAATTGATGGTAAATTTCAAAAATACGGTAGACAGGTTTTTCAATACCCTGAACTGTTTGCAGGCCGTAGCCACCATGAAATACTCCCGGCTTTTGATATTGCTCTTCAAAAATATCAGTAAAAGTAAAGAACGAATAGCCATCAACTAAGCCATTATTGTCAGCTAATGTTTTAGCTACCATTGCAGCAGCATAAGGTTCGTCATGAATTAAATCACCTACCATTGCGGAAACATTCCATTCGGTATAATAAAGGGGATATGATTTAGCTTGCTCCCTCGTTCTAATAGTCATTTCTTTCAAGATGCCACGATGGTAGTCTGTTTTTTCTTGATCTGAGTTTTTGAAAAACTCCTCAATTCCCAAACCACTTTGCCATAAGGGATCATCTGTTGGGTAATGGTGAGTCGTAATGAAATCAAGTGGAACCTGATTCTTTTCACAAAAAGCAATCATTTCAGGGATCCATGAATTAAATGAAGTTGCTGGACCACCCAATTTTAACTTAGAATCTATTTTCTTAATTGTTAAGGCCGTAATTTGGTATAGGTGGAAATAATCTGATTGTTTCCCGGCGAAAAATAATGGTAAATTGGGTTCATTCCAAACCTCAAAAAACCACGATTCAACTTCCTCTTTGCCATACCGCTCGATTAAATGACAAATAAAACGATTAATAAGTTCTTCCCACATTGCATCCGATTTAGGCATTGTATTATTGCCACCATACGGAAAAACGCGATTCTTTCCTGAGGCAAGACAAGTAGGCATAAAACTCAATTCGACAAAGGGTTTCATACCAATTTTTAATAAGAAATCAAAGATCTTGTCAACGTTAATAAAATTATATGTAATCCCTTGAGACTTGCCGTTAAAATCAAAGTTTTCGATGCAAACACTCATTTCATCATCGAAAATACCATGAAAGCGAACATACTTGAACCCTAATTCTTGGTGAACTTTGATTAATTGCTCACGGTAATCTTCCCTCAACGCCGTATAAGCATGGCAGCTTCCAACACATGTTTCCCAATAATGGGGAAAATCTGTCTTGTTATTTTCATCAATTGTAAAATTTAGCATAAGTTTCTCCTCTACTATTTGTGAAGCGCTTTCACATTATTAAGTATATGGATTTTAAAATTTTCCTGCTATAGTCAAAAAACAGAATAACTATGCTCAAATCCCAGTTTTTTAAAATTAAAAAAGCCAGCCTAGTAGGCATGACTTTTTATACTCATCTATTATTATTCACCCATCAATTGGTATGCTTGGGCAAGAACTTTGGCGCCATCCATTAAGCCATACGCTTGCATGTCAATCACGGCTAAACCAATATTTTTCCCTTCTACTTTTTGCTTGAATTCATTTTCCATATAACGAACTTGCGGTCCGAGCAAAATGCAATTAATATTGCCCTGCGCAATTTTGTCATCTGCTTCAGCTGCTGGAACAGCAAAGATTTCAACATCCTTACCTTGTTCTTCTGCAGCTTTTTTCATTTTGGTTACTAATAAACTTGTACTCATTCCTGCGGAACAGCACAGCATAATGGTTTTTTCAGCCATTTTTAAATCTCCTCTTTATCTTCATCAATGTTCAACTTCACAACATTTTGGGCATTAGTTGCAATTACCTTTTGGTAAAAATAATAACTATCTTTCGGGTAACGTGCCAAATCTTTTTCGGCATAATTATCGCGGTTAACGAAAACTAAGCCATAGCGCTTGTCCATACCATCATTCACACTTAATAAATCTAAAAATGACCACGGATTAAAGGAAATGACATTGACGCCATCTTTAATTGCTTCACGCAATTCATAAATATGACCATTTAAATATTTAATTCGCTTGGTATCGTGAACCTTGCCCTCTTCTAATTCTTCCCGTTCCGGCCAACCACATTCAGTAATAATAATTGGAATATTAGGATAACGGTCGTTAACTTTTTGCAAAGCAAAACGTAATCCAACTGGATCATACGAAAAGTCCCATTCAGAGTTCATCAGGCGATCATCCCTAACTTTTTCAACATTTGAAATAACCCCATCAAGCATTTTAGGACTTTGTTCTTGGCTCAATTTAAAAACTGAAGTTGAATACCAATTCAAGCCTAAAAAGTTGGCCTTACCATTTTGTAAAATCTGCTCGTCGCCATCTTGCACGTCAAGCTCAATATTACTATCCAGCAAATAGCGTTTGTAATATGATGGCAATTCTCCCCGTAGTGCGACATCCATATCAATAAAAGAAATCATATCTTCCATTGATTTACTTTTTAATGCATTGGCAGATGTATGATCATAAGGAAAATTAGTCATATAAGAAACCGCAGGACCAATTTTACTTTCCGGATATAATTTATGACATAACGCATAAACTTTAGCCTGAGCCAAAAACATGTAATAATTGGAATTTTCCCCTTTTTGCCGAAGCTGATGCTTATCTGAATCCGTTATACCATTCATCGCTGGCACATTAGCAATCAGAGACTGCTCATTAATCGTCAGCCAGTATTTAACACGATCCCCAAATAATTCTAGAACTGTTTTAGCATAACGATAATAATCAGAAATTGCCTGTCTATTGGACCAGCCACCATACTCCCTAATTATGCCAATCGGACAATCAAAATGAAATAAGGTAACTATTGGTTCAATCTTATTCTCAACCAAAAGGTTAATTAACCTATTATAAAAAGCAATCCCCTTTTGATTAGGCTCTTGATCATTGCCATTAGGAAAAATTCGGGCCCACGAAATGGAAAACCGGTAGCTCTTAAGACCGAGTTTTGCCATTAATGCCACATCTTCTTCAACGTGATGATAATGATCCACACCGACTGAAGTATCCAAATACTTGCTTTTTTGTGAACGAAGATCGGCAACTGTTAGTCCCTTGCCATCCTCATTAGCAGCTCCTTCTACTTGAAAAGCAGATGTGCTGGCACCCCACAAAAAATCTTGCGGAAAATCTTCTTTTAGATGAAACTGATTAGTCATTCTTGCTGTTTTCCTCCTCTAAAGCCTGCTTGTCGGCTACTCTAAAGAATGGGAGGTAAATGACAAACATTAAGGCAAAATTGATTAGCCAAACGACAGCACCTTGCCAACCCATAATCATTGCGTCTGCAATTAACTTAGGCATTGTCCAAGGCATTCCCATTCCAAGGCTAGGATTATAGTTGGTAATAAAGCCAATTTTAACAGCTAATAATGCCACTCCACTAGAAACAAAGCTTGATAAAATAAATGGAATAAACATTAATGGGTTTAAAACAATTGGCATCCCAAAAATAATTGGTTCGTTAATATTAAAGATGTTTGGTAAAGCTGAAACTTTGAAGAACTCTTTATAACGCTTAGATTTACCAAAGATTAAGGCAATTAACACTAAACTCAAAGTAGCACCGGCCGCATCATTATT
Organism: Lactobacillus sp. B4026; assembly: GCF_026535825.1. Taxonomy (NCBI): domain Bacteria; kingdom Bacillati; phylum Bacillota; class Bacilli; order Lactobacillales; family Lactobacillaceae; genus Lactobacillus; species Lactobacillus sp. B4026. The sequence goes on along the minus strand of NZ_JAFNPD010000001.1, from coordinate 345,162 downwards.
TGAAAAGGCAAAAACAACTAAGTTACTCAAAAATGGAATTGTTTTTCCTGCTTGATAAGCGGGCGTGCTGCTGACCATCATTGAGATCACAATCGGAATAATGACAGATTGAATAGCTGCTGGGTGAATACCAAAAGTAAACAGTACATTTGACAAAACCATAATTAAAATCAGGGTAATTGGTGAACCACCTACATTCATCAATGGCGTCGTAATTAATTTATTGATAAAGTCAAAAACATTGCCAAATTGTGAGTAGTCAAAGATTGCTCTAACAACAAATACAACGGTAAAAATAATGATACCAACAATCAGCGGCTCAATCGATGAGCTAACCATGCTTGGAACCGAGTCAGGTAATTTAATTATTAACTTTTTATTTCTGCTCAATTTAACGTAGAATACACCAATTAAAATTGACAATAGAATTGCAACAATAATTCCTTCACTACCTAAGTAGTTAATTTGGAAAGCATTAACTGGCTTTTTCCCAGGAATAGATTGCGGCATTAAAATAAAGAAACTTGCCAAACTGAATAATCCAGCAACTACCCCATTAGCTTTACATTTTTGTGCATAATTATACGCAATTGTAAATGCAATGAAAACAGCTAAGATATTCATTGTTCCGTTAACAATCGCCGTCATTGAAGGCGTGATGCCAACTTGATTGAACCAATCCGCTACTGGTTTAATTGGAAAACTAGCGAAGATTGAAAACACAGAGGCTCCAATCGTCACTGGCAGAGTCATCACCATCCCAGAAGAGATACTCTGCAGAACCTTATTCTGGCCCAGTTTATTTGAAAATGGAACGAGATATTTCTCTAACCACTTTTGAAAATTTTTCATTTTCTATACTCCTTAAATCGCTTAATCGCTTTCATTTCTTACCAAGTATATTAGCAATTTAGTAATATAACCATAGCCAAAAGCCAGAGAAACTATGGCGGTTTCACAGATTCTTTTTTTATTAATAATTAACTGCACCAAAAAAGCCAGACTAGGTAAATTTCGTCTGACCTTCTCTTTTACTCTTAATTAAAATAATTATTAACAGTGACAAATGCACATGAATGTGGCGGCATTTCCAGTTCCAGTCGTCCATCTGAAATAGTCAGCTGTTCATTTTGCAATAGCGCTGTTTGCTTAAGCTGTTCTACTTCATCCTGCTTAAGATATTCCGGACTTCCCATCTTAACCCATTCTTTAATTGGATTGGCATGATCATCATCAATTCTCTGCACTAAACAAGTGTCCGAATGGCTAGAAGCAAGATCAATTGCTACTTTTTCAGTTTGAATCTTCCCGCTTGGAACATTGTGGTTATAGACTACGAGTTGCAAGTCGTTAGCCTTTCTAGTAGCCAATACTTCTGCTGTTTTTTCCTGATCAGCAGTAACTTTAACCCGGCTTGTTCCTAATTGGTGAAAGATTTCAAAGATGCGATAGACAGGTTTTTCGATTCCATCAACAGTTTGAAGACCGAAGCCACCGTGAAATACTCCCGGCTTTTGCGATTGCTCTTCAAAAATATCACTAAAAGTCCAAAATGAATAACCATCAACTAAACCATCATTATCTGCTAAGGTTTTGGCGACCATTGCAGCCGCATAAGGTTCATCGTGAATATGATCACCCAGCATGGCTGAAACATTCCATTCAGTATAATACAGCGGATATTTTCCCGCCTGCTTCTTAGTCCTACTGGTCATTTCTTTTAAAATGCCCCAGTGATAGTCTGTCTTTTTACCGCCAGTCTTCTTAAAGAATTCCTCAATATCCATTCCGCTTTGCCATAATGGATCATCTGTTGGATAATGATGCGTTGAAATGAAGTCAAGAGGCACATTATTTTGTTCACAAAAAGCAATCATTTCTGGTACCCAAGAATTATATGAAGTCGCTGGGCCACCGAATTGTAGTTTTTCATCAATTTGCTTAGCTGTTTTAACTGTTATTTCATAAAGGTGAAAATAATCCTTTTGGGTGCCGGCAAAGAATAGGGGCAGATTTGGTTCGTTCCAAACTTCAAAAAACCAAGATTCAACCTCTTCCCTACCATAGCGGGCAATGATATGAGTAATAAACTTCTCAATTAATTCTTCCCACGCTTGATCAGATTTAGGCATAGTATTATTGCCGCCATAGGCAAAAATTTTATTTTCGCCTGAAGCCAGACATGTTGGCATAAAACCTAATTCGAGAAATGGCTTCATACCAATGCGCAACAAAAAGTCGATAATATTATCAATATTACCAAAATTATAGGTAATGCCTTGCGATTGCCCATTAAAGTCAAAGTTCTCAATGCAAACACTCATCTCATCATCAAACAGGCCATGAAAACGGACATATTTGAACCCTAATTCTTGATGTGCCTTGGTTAATTGTTGTCGGTAATCTTCACGCAGAGCTGTATAAGCGTGACAACTACCTACACAAACTTCCCAATAATGCGGAAATGGAGTTTGAATACTTTTTTCTATTTTAAAGTTCAGCATACTTTTGCCTTCCTAATTTTGTCAAAATAATTGAATTACGTGCGATTAGTAGCCTTTGCCAAGTAAAATTCACTTTGCTGTTTTCGTTCTAAAGATTGAATTACTCAGTAAAAAAAGATGCTAATTTTCTTTATCGCACCGATTAATGCGCTTACATCAATAATTTAAGTATATGAGTTAAATTTTTTCTCTGCTATAGCGAAAAGCCAGAAAAAGTATGTCGATTTCACAGTTTTTCTGACCAACATTTTTCCGTTACTTTTGCAAGCAATTCTAACAGTAAACAAATGAGTCCGAGAAGAAATTAATTCTTTTAACGAAAAAGCAAGTAAAGTCCTAAAAATGATGTTTTACCTACTTTTTCTTCTTACCTCACCAAATTGACTATTAAGTCAGGCTCTTTATCACTCTTTACAAATTTAAGGTTATAAGCTTCTTTTTTAGATTATTTTCGACTTTTGCATGCTTCCTTAACCGTATTTTCGCATGCTAAAAAGCGTTGAACTTGATGGTTCAACGCTTTTTGTTAATCCAAGAGAATAGTTTTTTCTCCAGACTCTTTTTATGGTTATTCAAAATAATCAGGAATGGTAATCAATGCGCATGATTGTGGCATTAGTTCTAAGTTAATCTTGCCATTTTGTATTTTTATACTTTCAGGTTTTAGCTGCGAAGCGACACGCAATTCTTTAACTTGGTCTTTGCTAACATAAGTTGGTTCTCCCATTTTCTGCCACAATTTCTTAGGATTAGCATGATCTTCATCAATTCTTTCTATTTCACATATACCACTTATCGTTTTATCTAGATCAATTTCCAATTGTTCTGTTTTAATTGGTTCTTTTGGTACATTATGGTTATACGCCACGATTTGTAAGTTATTTTCCTTTTGGACAGCTAAGATTTCAGCAGTAGCATTATTATTATCTTCAACATTTATTCTTTGATCACCGAGATTGTGGAATATTTCAAACAATCTATAAACCGGCTTTTCGATTCCATCAACTGTTTGCATGCCGAAACCACCATGAAATACTCCCGGCTTTTGAGATTCTTCTTCAAAGATATCCGAAAATGCCCAATAATCATATCCTTCAACTAGTCCATCATTGTCTGCTAAAGTTTTAGCCACCATCGCTGCTCCATAAGGAGTATCATGAGCGGAATCACCAACCATCGCTGAAACACTCCACTCTGTGTAAAATAGTGGGTAGTTTTTGGCTTCATCTCTTGTCTTAGAAGTCATAACTTTGAGTATTCCTCGAGGATAATCTTGTGGAACGCCATTAGTCTTTTTAAAAAATTCATCAATATCCATGCCACTTTCCCACAAAGGATCATCTGTTGGATAATGATGTGTCGAAACAAAGTCCAGAGGCAAATTATTTTTCTGACAAAAGTCAATCATATCAGGTATCCATGAATTGTAAGATGTGGCTGGTCCGCCAAAGCGCAGTTTTTCATCAATCTTCTTAGCCGTTCTTACTGTTATTTCATACAAGTGGAAGTAATCCTCTTTTGTACCTGAGAAAAAGCGGGATAAATTTGGCTCATTCCATACTTCAAAGTACCATGATTCAACCTCATCCTTGCCATAACGCTCAAGGATATGCTCTATAAATTTGGCAATTAACTTTTCCCATGACTCATCAGATTTAGGCATCGAATTATTGCCACCATACGGAAAGATTTTATTTTTTTCAGAAGCTAAACAGCTTGGCATAAAACTTAATTCTACAAAGGGCTTCATCCCAATTCTGATTAAAAAATCATAAATTTTATCAATATTAACGAAATTATAGGTGATGCCTTCTGACTTACCTGTAAAATCAAAGTTTTCGACGCAGACACTCATTTCATCGTCAAATAAGCCGTGAAAACGGACATATTTTATACCCATATCTTGGTGTACCTTGGTTAATTGTTCTTGATAATCTGCTCTTAACGCAGTATAAGCGTGACTACTGCCAACACACATTTCCCAATAATGTGAAAACGATTTTTTTGAATTTGAATTTATTTTAAAATTTAACATTTTGTTTCTCTCCTACAATAAATCAATTATTATCTTCTGCCTTCTTTTTTACTCTTGATCCGAACCTAGTCAGTAATAAAACTAACGCTGTAATTACTGAAACAGCTATTCCTGCTAAAAAAGAATCGCGGCCCGGTGCTATTTTTACAGCTGCCAGTAACACTGGCACAAACATCCCTGCCAATGAACCAATTAAGGTGTTAATAGAAACTGCTAGTGGAAATTGTTTTTGATCAGTTAAAATTGACATTTCATATGGCGCAGTTGCGTTAACTAACACGATTCCCATGCCTGAAAAGGCGTTACCGATAATATGCAAAATAACGTTAGATGAGAATATTATGCAGATGAAAGATAATGCGAATGCAATGAAACCCCAGGCAATCGTATCATCCCTAGTAAGCTTTCTAATATAAGTTAAAAATGCTGCAGTAATGATACCGCCAATATTACCTAGCGCCGTAACCATTGCTACATAAGCAGTACCCTTATTTTGTCCTGCTAAAACAATAGATTGATTGGATAAAAAAGTCATCATTGCTATTGAAAGCATAAAATTAACCAAATACAAAACGTAAACATAGCCACTAAGATGTTTTAATAAAGACCAAAAGCCCATTTTTTTAGCATCATTACTTTCATTCTGATTAGTGCTGGCAAGTTTTTGATCTTGTGGAATTAAAAACAATGCAAGAGCAAAAACTACCAAGCCTAAACCATAAATCCAGAACAGATTGCGCCAATTGCTGTTACCTAAAATGCCACCCAATGCGGTAAAGATCATCATGCCAACATTCGTAACACCGGTAGCCCACCCCATGGTAGTGGCACGTGCTTCTCCTGTAAAATTCTCCTGCAATAAAACTGGTACAACATTAGTAATAGTCCCTGTGCCAAAGCCAACTAGGACCATGCAGGCTAAAATCAAGTTAAGACTGCTACTATAAATTGCCGGAATTAAGCCACCAATTGTTACAAATAAAATCGCCATTAAACCTAGATTTTTACGGGTCATTTTAAAAGTTAAATATGCAAAAAATATTGTAGAAATAATCTGACCAAGTTGCGGTATTGAACCTAACAGTTGTACTTTAGAAATGGGTTCTGTAGAAAATGACCTTGCTATTGCTGCAATTGCTGACGTGACAGCTGTACCCAACATTAACAGCAAGTTCATACTCAATATACCTATTGCCTTTAAAATTTGTCTTTTAGTCATCAAAGTTACCTTCATTTCTTAGTTAAATTCCACATAAACTTGCGGCAAAACATTTTCTTCATGTTTGACAATTACAACTGCTTTACCAGAAAAAAGTTTAATTTTGCTTAAGGAATATTCACTGATATCTGAAGGATTGCCGTTGACTAATCCGATGATCTGTCCATTTTCCGCTTTAATTTTTAACAAGTGATTATCATCAGGAACAAAGTTATTTTGTTTATCAATTGCTTTCAATTGAAATAAAGTACATTTTTTGCCATGATACAAAACACTAGTATTTACTTTACTTATTTTGCCACTGGTTTCTTTTTTATCATCTAGCAAAACGTTATCTTTTACGTATCCCCTGGCTAAAAGCTCTCCCGGTTCATATTCAACTAGCCAATCACATTCATAGTTTTTAACGACTTTTTTACCTAAACTTTTATGGTTGATAAATAGTTCGACTTCATCAAGGTTTGAAAAAACTCTAACCCTAGTTTGACCATTTTCAATTGTTAAATCAGTCTTATTCCATGAAGGCATCAAATGAAGTACCGGCTGATCCTGCCACTGAGCCTGATAATAGTAAAAATAATCTTTAGGTAAGCCACCTAAATCCATAATTCCAAACTGAGAACTAATCCCCGGCCAGCCAAAAGGTGATGGTTCGCCATAATAATCAAAAGCAGTCCATAAAAATACCCCACCCATATATTCATGCTCATGTATATAAGACATCACAGTTTCAGGGCGTGCAGTGCCCCCTACTCCCGGATCACCAGGCTTTCTTTTACCGGGTAAAACCATTGAGTACAGAGAGCCAAAATTATTAGTGTGACAGTTTACAGCATCATCTTTGTAAATACCACGAGTTGAAAAGTATGACGCATTTTCAGTGCACATCATAGGTAAGTCCGGATGACTTTGATGAATAAGTTCAGCTCCTTTGCCCATGACGCCGGCTTCAGGATAATTAACACCTAATATGTCAAAATACTTAAGATAATCGTCATTTACTTTTCCCTCAGGATTTAACAATTCTGCAGAAATTACTAAAGTATCCGGAGATAAACTACGAATAATTTCAGTAATCTTTTTTACTGAGCGGCAACCATACTCTGTGTTGCCAATAATTTCTTCATTGGCAATTGACCAAAATGAGATAGATACATGGCAACGACTTTTCTTTATCATTTTGGTTAAATTATTTAATCGCCATGGCGTAGCTTCTAGAAGCCGGTTTTCATCAATTAAAACTATTCCTAGGCGGTCACATGCATTTAACAATTCTTCTGAAGCAAAATGGTGTGCGCTCCTAAGGGCATTAACCCCCATTTTCTTAAGCCTTTTGACCTTAAAATCAATAATGTCCTGATTCAAAGCAACTCCCACTCCACCGAAGTCCTGATGCTCACATACACCTTTCAATTGATAAAGACAGCCATTTAAATGAAATCCGTTGACATTATAGCTGACTGTTTTAATACCAAAACTTCGTTCTAAAAAGTCATTTTCAATTTCCAATCTTGCTTGGTATAAATTGGGATGCTCAGGCGACCACAGTTTTGGCGCTTTAATCGCAAATATTTTATTAAACTGTCTTGCAGACCGTGATTGTAAAGTTACAGTTTCAAAATCAAGTTGAATCTTTTGATTAATTTTTATTTTTGGCCTGATAGAAACGGGATGATCCAGATCATTTTTGACAGCAAAGTTGACCATCATCTTGGCAGTTTGCTCATTTATTTCCACTGTCCTAAAGTAAAACTCATCGCTTTCTAAATGGACTAAATCTCTAACTTCAAGCCAAACATTTTTATAAATTCCGGCTCCTTCATACCACCATCCTTCTGAACCAGTGGTAGTATCCGTGCGCACAAGAATAACATTGTCACCAGTTCGCGCAAATTTGATTATTGCTGAAATATCATAATCGATTGCCACATAACCACTATCGTTATGTCCTAAATAACAACCATTAAACCAAACATCACTTGACCCCATAATGCCATCAAAATGTAGCAAATACTCTTTTTCTTCTAGCGATTCTTTTGGTAGGTTAAACGTCTTACGGTAATAGGCTATTCCGTTATTCTTAGACCCTGTCATCAAAGTACTTGAATCATTTTGATAGGGTTCCCGTCTCTTCCAATCATCAGGGATGTTTATTGCTTGCCAAGTTTTATCTAAAGACTTAACAAATTCCGTCCCAGCTAAATTTTGTAAGCCCTTATTAACATCACCATTAGATATTAAGCTTAAGAAGTGATTGCCTCCGGGACCAATTGGTAGAATATTGCCAGTTTCATTTTCAAGTGGTGCCGTTAATCCTCCAAAAGCATAAGACTTTTTTGCCAATAATTTTGGCTTTTGGATTTCACCAAAATGAAATTTCCAGTTATAATTTAATGAAATAGATTCGTTCATATTTGCCTCCATTTTTACTTTCAAGCGTAATTATAAGCGCTTTCATAAACTAACCAGATATACTTTTTAGTGGTAAATTTAACAAAATTAGTGTTAGGAGAAAAAATGAATCGTCGAATTTATATGTCTTACGATGCAATTCAAAAGTACTTGTCTTTCTGTTTTTTAACAAAACATCAAAAAATTTCTTTGTTAGATGCAATTTTTCATTTATACCAAAAAAGCAATTATTCGTATAAATTGCCTAAAAATGTAAATTCTTTAACCATGGCTCATGATAGTTTTTCACTCTATCAAGGCTTGCAAAATTTAACTGTTGATGTAACACCAATTATTCAAAAACCTCAACAGATATACAAAAATGTGTCAGAGTCTTATTTCATGTTTGCAGAAAAAGACGCCAAAATTTTACTACAATTTCAAAATGAATTAGTACACTTTCATGAACATGATTATTTTGAAATAGATCTTGTTTTAGAAGGAGAAACTAAGTTTTTTACTAATAATTCAGTCTGTAACCTACAAAAAGGCGATTTAGTAATAATTTCCCCTGGTACTGCTCATAAAATAGAAGTCATTGAGAGAAGTATCGTCATCTGTATTGTGATGAAAAAAAGTACTTTTGATGATTCATTTTTTAATTTAATCAAAGCTGATAACATACTGGCGGATTTTTTTAATAAATGTCTTTATAGTTCCACCGAAAATTATTTAACCTTTAACGTTCAAATCACCAAAAAAATATTGCAAATAATTCAAAATATATTTGTTGAATCTTATTCTTCCTTACCACAATCAAATGAAATTTGTTGTAACCTTATTTCTATTTTATTATCCTATGCTCTCAGAAGTTTAAGCGAGACAAATAATTTTAAAACTTATAATGATGTCCATACTAATAACTTTTCCAAAATTATTAATACCATTAAGATGGACTGTGATACCGTCAAATTGAAGGAATTGGCTCGACGATATAACTATGATAAAGCCTACTTAGGAAAGTTAATTTCTAAAAAGACCGGTCATTCTTTTAATTATTTGCGCAATTATTACCGCATACAAAGAAGTTGTAATTTATTAAAATACACTGATGATAGTATTAGTAGCATCAGCGAACAGACAGGCTTTAGTTCAGTTAACAGTTTTGAAAGAAATTTTCGCCAATTATGCATGCTCACTCCCAGTTCATATCGCAGAAAGTATGAACGATTTTAATATATGACCCCCAAATTTCTTATCAGTATTACAAATTATATATAAAAAACCAACTTTGACCTGCAGTTCAAAGTTGGTTTTATCTTATTAATCAGCCATTAATTTACAACGTTAATCCAATAGTGGACAAAATAATTCGAGATAGTGATGAACACATATGGCTTTTTAGCATAGTTTTTCGCAGTGGCATCGAATTATTTTCGCAATACGAAAAAATTCTATTTTTTATGACACTCACTAGCTAGTGGGAGCAATTTTCTTAATTTTTAGCGTTGCTTTCTTCTTTATCCTTCATTTCCTCAAAAGGACTCTTTGCGGGCAAGTCTAAGGCAAAGCGTTTTTCTAACCATTTTGTACATAGAGTTGTCCATTGGCCAACAATTGGTTCAATTTGTGACTTGGAATCAGCCACAGCTTGCGTTGCCAAGCTTAAGCCATGAGTTCCCTCTCCAAAAACGTGAATTTCATACGGAATTTTATTTTCTGCTAAGCAGGATGCCATATGTAATGAATTAAGTGGAGAAATTAATGGATCAGTTGCTGTTGTCCAAATAAAGAATGGTGGTGTTTCACTATCAACGTGATCAACTGGACTGATTTCACTTTCCAATTCTTTATCTGGAAACTCAACACCAGCATAAGCCACGTTAGAAGCTTTCATAAAGGCATATTCACCAGGTGAATCTTTCTTAGCACGCAATTGCTGGTCTAACAAATGATAATCAGTAAGAGCGTAGCCAATAATTGCAAATGCTGGTCGCAATTGTTCACTACTTGCATTCAAATAATCAGTTAAAACAGCCTCGTTATACCTGGTAGCATAGAGTGACGCAACATGACCACCAGCTGAAAAGCCGCACACACCTATTTGATCAGGATTGACATGCCATTTTTCAGCATTTCTTTTAATCAAAAGCATTGCTTGGCCTAATTGTCGAATTTGCTTAGGATATATTGTCTCCTTTTTTAATGGCAAAGACTTAGATAAGTCAGGCATTTCTAAGCCATGACTAAAGTAAGTTGTGTAGCGCAGGACAAAACTATGATAGCCCATTGATGCAAAATACATTGCGACGGGTTCTGCTTCACGATCAGTACAACTAAAGAAACCACCACCAGGACAAATAATAATTGCTGGTCTTGGCTTGCCCTTTAGTGTTTCTGGTGAATCATCCAAAACATAAGTAGTCAGAGTAACATTAGGGTTATCTTCATCTAAGTTATATTGTTCAACCTTCATAATACTCCCCCCAAATCTTTTATTCTCTACAAAACATTATTTGTTTTTACTTTGTTCTTTTTCAACTCTGGAACCAAAACGAGTAATAAATAATAATGCAGCAGTTACTAAAGAAATAACTATTCCGGCAATATATGAATCACGTCCCGGTGCAATTTTAACAGCTGCTAATAACATTGGCACAATCATACCAGCTATTGAACCTAACAAAGTGTTGATTGAAATTGCTAATGGGAATTGTTTTTGGTCTGTTAAAAGTGACATTTCAAACGGTGCGGTGGCATTAACTAAGACGATTCCCATTCCAGAAAAGGCATTACCAATGATGTGCATCACAATATTTGATGAAAAGACAATACAAATAAATGAAAGTGCAAAAGCAATAAAGCCCCAAGCAATTGTATCTTTCTTAGTGAACTTTCTAATGTAAGTTAAGAATGTCGCGGTAATAATACCACCTACATTACCTAAAGCAGTTACCATAGCAACATAAGCAGTTCCTTTTCCTTGTGCAGCCAAAACAATTGATTGGTTAGACAAGAATGTCATCATTGCCAAAGAAAGCATGAAGTTAACTAGGTATAAAACATATACTAGGTTGTTCATTTGCTTTAACAGAGTCCAAAAGCTTTCTTTCTTGCCGCCATCTTTATTTTTATCAGTATTTTGCAGTTTAGTATCTTGTGGAATTAAGATAAATGCCAAGATGAAAACAATTAGAGCTAATGCATAAACCCAGAAAAGGTTTCTCCAGTTGGTGCTACCTAAAACACCACCTAAAGCAGTAAAAATCATCATTCCGATATTAGTTACACCAGTTGCCCAGCCCATTGCTGTAGCTCTTGCTTCACCTTCAAAGTTTTCTTGCAATAATACAGGAACAACGTTAGTAATGGTACCAGTACCAAACCCAACTAGCACCATACAAGCTAGGATTAAGTTTAAGCTGCTACTATAGATTGCTGGTAAAACGCCGGCAATTCCGACAACAGCGACTGCTAAAAGTCCTAAATTCTTTCTGGTCATCTTAAAAGTTAAATATGCAAATAAAGCCGTAGCAATAATCTGACCTAATTGTGGAATCGAGCCAATTAACTGTACTTTAGAAATAGGCTCCTTGGGAAATGACCTAGCAATTGCCGCAATAGCGGAAGTAACTGCTGTAGCCAGCATTAGCAATAGGTTCATACTCAAAATACCTATTGCTTTAGATATTTGTTTTTTATTCATTGATTCTTCTCCTTACTTGGATTCGCTTTCAAATTTCATTTAAAAGTATATTAGCCAGAAGGAGTTGTGACCATATTCAAAAAACAGAGAAACTATATCCATTTCCCAGTTTTTAATAAATAACAAAAAATAAAAATGACCAGTAAGTTGCCTTACTAGTCATATTTTTAACTATTTTTTTGACGGTATTCAGCTGGTGAAATCCCAAAATACTTTTTGAAAATTTTGTAAAAATACGAAGGATTTTCATAACCTACCCTAGTTGCAATCCTTTCAATTGGCGCTGTCGTATAAGTTAAGTATTCAGCTGCAACATTGATTCGCTGTAAATGCACTAACTGAATAAAAGTCTTACCAGTATGCTTTTTTAGATAGTCGGATAAATAATTGGGATTAAAGCCAAAGTGGGTGGCCATCTTTTGCAATGTAATGTTACTGTAGTGTTTTTCAATATATAAAAGAAGTGACAGTAAGTTATTGTTTTTCTTGCGAAAATCCTTCACCTTGATTTCAGCATTAGCCGCTTGTCTAATTAGCAGTGAAAATAACGTGAGCATTTCCAACCGAATTAACTGATCGGACTGAATATCAGGGTGGTAATATTCTGAAATAATGTCATAGATCAAATTAGTGATCTTAGCATCATGGTTAACCTCAAATAGGCTATAACGTCCCTCACCATATTCCTCATTGGATAAAAGGGAAAATAAAATATTGGAAATGTTAGAACCATTTTCGCGGTGGTTTAAATAGTCAAGCTCATTTAAAGAAAAGGCTGAACTTCGTAATGCAATGTTAACAACCACTCCTTTTTTACTTATTGGCTTAACTTTATGAATAGTTCTATTTCCCATAAAAATTAAGTTGTTTTGTTTAACTTTAATTTCGGAATGCTCTAATACCACCACACAGTCTTCAATTAATGGGATCATTATTTCAACATAATCATGAATATGATACGGAATAAAAGACTTGGTCGGTTGTGCTGCAATTGAAATAGAACTGCTGTTAAGTGTTAGGTCATCCGAATAAGTGTCAAAAAAACGATAGATTGGTTCATCCCCAATTTGTCCGACTTTTTTTGTTAGATTACCGTTTTTTTCAACCGTAGCGAGAACATCCGACCAATTTCGGGGTGAATTATTTTTTTGCAATAGACGCAATATTTCTTCTTTCAAACTGCTTACTCCTTTCTTTTGTTGGTAGTGTGCTGTTTATTTAAACTTTAATCTCTGTTTAAAAATAAAATCTGTGAAATCAACACAATATTTATGACTTTTGGCAATAGCGAAACCGCTAACGCTAGATTAGAATAAATCTTAAATCAATTTATATTTATAGCACACGGAGGAAAAATATGACAGACCTATCTAAAAAACCTTATAACTTGTCTGCTGCGCAAATTGACTTTGTCAAGCAAAAAGTAGCAAGCATGTCAACCGATGCCAAAATCGGTCAACTTTTCTTTGTTATCGGTGAAGACGAAGAAAACACGGACTTGAAAGCATTTGTCGAAAAATATCAACCAGGCGGAATTATGTACCGTCCTGATGATGCCAAAAAACTGCAACACGAAATTGCAACTTCACAAAAGGCAAGTGACATTCCCCTTTTAATCGCAGCTAACCTTGAAGCCGGTGGTAATGGACTTGTTAACGGCGGTACATGGTTTGGCCGCCCATTACAGATTGCTGCAACTGATGATGCTCAAAACGCTTATAACTTAGGAGATGTCTCCGGTTACGAAGCAAAACAAGTTGGTGGCAACATGTCATTTGCACCGATCGTCGACTTGGACCAAAACTTCCGTAATCCAATTATGAATGTCCGGACTTATGGGAGTGATAAAGAACGAGTAATTAGAATGTCTGATGCTCAAATTGCTGGACTAAATGCTAACCACGTTATTCCTGTTGCCAAGCACTTCCCTGGTGATGGTGTCGATGAACGTGACCAGCACTTATTAAGTTCGATTAATTCGCTTTCGGCTGATGAATGGATGAAATGCTACGGAGAAATTTATCATCACTTAATTGATAATGGTTTACCAAGTATCATGATTGCTCATATTATGCAGCCTGCTTGGGAACGCCGACTTGAACCAGGAATTGAAGATAAAGATTTACGACCAGCTTCAACTTCTAAGCTTTTAATTAACGGCTTACTTCGGAAAGTTTTGAACTTCAATGGCCTAACCATTACTGACGCAACGCCAATGATTGGTTATAACGCAATCATGAAGCGCTCAGAAGCCTTACCTGCAACAATCAATGCCGGTATTGACATGATTCTCTTTAATAAAGACATTGACGAAGATTATCAATTTATTACTGATGCCGTAGCTAACGGAACTATTCCAATGTCACGCGTTGATGAGGCTGTTACGAGAATTATCGCAACTAAGGTAGCACAAGGCGTAATGAATACCGCAGGTGAACTTTGTGAACCTTCGTCAAGTAATTTCGACTTAAAGCTAGCAGAACACGAAAAACTTGCTGCTAAGGTTGCTGAAGAATCAGTAACACTTGTTAAGGATCGTGATCAATTACTGCCAATAACACCGAAGAAATATCCACGAGTTCGTCTTGTCGTTTTAGGCGATACGGATGATGGTGGCTTTAAAGAAGGTGGTAAAGTAACTGCCAAGTTTAAAGAAAAACTTGAGGAAAAAGGATTCCAGGTTTCCGTCTTTGACCGAAAGCACTTAGACTTCCAAGAAGTTTTTGAAGGTGGCGTCCAATTTGAAAAAGATCGCTTTGACCTTGCCTTTTACGTTGCCAACGTTGAAACAGCAAGTAACCAAACCACCACTAGATTAGATTGGATTCATTTAATGGCCGCAGATGCACCGTGGTTCATGAAGGACATCCCAACTGTCTTTGTTTCCACTTGCAACCCTTACCACCTCTTTGATATCCCAATGGTTTCAACTTACGTCAATGCATATACTGGCAACGATGTTACTATTGATGCTTTATTAAAGAAAATGATGGGTCAAGAAGAATTTCTCGGTAAAAACCCAGTAGATCCTTTCTGCGGTCGTTTCGATACCCGTCTATAGAAAGAGAGTAAAATCATGATTGAAATTAATCAGATTACAATTAATCATTTAACCGAACCACTTGGTTATGATTTAGATAATCATTTACGGGTTGACTTTAATCTTACTAGTTCTGCCGCTATGCAAGACACAAAGAAAAGAGTCGTAGTTAAAGCTGATCAAGAAATTTACGATTCAGACTGGCAAGATTACAAGAATAACTTTTTTGATTTTGCGATTAACTTGCAGCCTAGAACGCGCTATGAATTAACCGTTTCGGTAAAAAATGCTAACGATGAAAGCAGTAAAAATAGTTTCTTTGAAACGGGTAAAATGGCTGAGCCATTCACTGCAAGTTGGATTGGCAATTCTAATAAAGATCTTCAAAATACTTTGCTTTTAAAGAACTTTGCGTTAACAAAGCCGGTAAAAAGTGCTCGTCTTTACATGACCGGTCTAGGAGTTTATGAAGCCTACCTGAATAAGGAAAAAGTTGGCAATGAAATATTGGCCCCCGGTGTAACCGCCTATGACCAATTGGTTCAAGTGCAGACTTATGACGTAACCAGACTTCTTCAAAAATCCTCTGACCAAGAATTATTAATTTCACTTGGTGATGGTTGGTATAAAGGCAATTTTGGTTTTGATGGCGGCCAAGACAATATCTACGGCGATCGCCAAATGGCTATTGCCGAATTACATGTTCAATACGATGATAATTCAACAGAAACAATTTTAAGTGATTCCTCCTGGAAAACTACTTCCGGTAAAATCACTAAGTCGGCTATCTATTATGGTGAGGATTATGATGATACTCATGTAATAGCTGACTGGGAGCCGGTAACCGTACTCGATCATTCTAAAGAAATTCTACATGATCGTTTGAGCTTACCTCTTAAAGTTAACGAATACCTTCCAGTTAAAGAAATAATTACGACACCTGCTGGTGAAACGGTCTTAGATTTTGGTCAAAATCATGCTGGATGGCCAGAATTCTTTAACCGGGAAAATAGCGGCACTACACTTAAATTACAGGTTGGCGAAATTCTGCAAAATGGTAATTTTTACCGTGACAATTTGAGAGAGGCTCGGGCAGCATTCCACTATACTTCAAATGGTGAACAAAAATGGGTTCGTCCCCACTTCACTTATTACGGCTACCGCTATGTCAAAGTTACTGGCAATACTAAACCACTAACTAAGGAAGATTTTAGGTCAGCAGTGATCTATTCAGACATGAAAACTACCGGTGCTATTAAGACAGATAATGCCAAGGTTAATCGCCTGTTGGCTAACGTAATGTGGAGTCAAAAGAGCAACTTCTTTGATGTACCAACAGATTGTCCGCAGCGTGATGAACGTCTTGGATGGTCTGGAGACGCAGACATTTTTTCAAGTACTGCTGTCTTAAACATGGATGCATACGCATTCTTTAAGAAGTATGCCCGTGACATGCAAATTGAGCAAAACAATCACGATGGCATGCTCACTATGTATGCCCCAGCAATGGGTAATGACAGTGGTGGAGCCGCTATTTGGGGTGATGCTGCAACCGTCATTCCGTGGACAGTTTATGAAGCATACGGTGATCCAGCAATTTTAAGGCAAAACTATTCCAGTATGAAGGCTTGGGTTGACTGGATTAGTCAATCGACTTCAACGCCAAATCTTTGGACAGGATGTTTCCAGTTTGGTGATTGGTTATCACTTGATGGTGAAAATCCGGCAATGCCTACCGGTAAAACTGATGAAGACTTCATTGCCTCCGTTTACTACTACTATTCAAGTTCAATCGTTTCTGCCGCTGCTAAAGTTTTAGGTCATCAAGAAGATGCAGCAAAATACGCTGAACAGGCTAAAGCTATCAAGCAGGCTATTAGAGCTGAATATATCACGAACAACGGGCGCCTAGCAATTGACACCCAAACCGCTTATGCATTAGCACTGCGCTTTGACTTAATTCCTGAAGAACAGAAAAAGCGTGTCGTGAGTGATTTAGTGACACGCCTTGGTAAGGATAATAATCATCTAAAGACTGGTTTCGTGGGTACCCCATTAATTTGTCAAGTATTGTCAGAAAACGGTGAGCATAAATTAGCTACCCAAATTTTCTTAAACGAAGATTTTCCAAGTTGGCTTTATGCCGTTAACCTTGGAGCTACTACCATTTGGGAACGTTGGAACTCAGTTTTACCTGACGGTTCAATGAACCCTGAAGGAATGAATTCATTAAATCATTACTCTATCGGAGCAATCATGCAGTGGGTTTATCAGCAAGTTCTCGGTCTTCATCATCAAGAAAACGGCTACCAAAAAGTCGAGTTTGCACCACAATTTGATTATCGTCTTAAACATGTTCAGGGCCATTATGAAAGCTCATATGGTGACCTGCAAATTGAATATCAACTTGAAAAAGACGAAAAACATACGATTGAAATTAACTTAACTATTCCATTTGGACAAACTGTAACGGTTAAATTGCCTCGGACTAACGGACAAGTGCAAGTCAATGGCGTGAGTGAAAGCCTACCATTGACCCTTACCGGCGGAAAATACACTATTAGCTACCAACCAGTAACTAGTTACATTGAATATTACAATTTAGCAATGCCCGCCAAGCAAATTATGGCTGACCAGGAATTAGTTGAAAAATTAGAACCAATCAATGACGTATTTGGCTTTTTGAAAGATCCTAAGAATCTGGAAACTTTTAGTGGTAGTTCTTTAACCGAGATGAACGTAATGCTCCCATTTATTAATATTTCAGATGATGATTTTGCAAAAATCAAAGAAATCATGGTACAAACACCATTAGCAAGTGAAAGGAAGTTCTTAAATGAAAGGCGTACTGTTTGATCTTGACGGCGTAATTGCCGATACCTCTGTTTACCACTTTCAGGCATGGCGCAAATTAATTAAAGATCATTTTAACCGCGATTTGCCTGACGAATTAGAAAAGCAAACTAAAGGAGTTAGTCGTAAAGACTCCTTAACAGCAATCTTAAACTATCTCGATATCAAAGTTAGTGATGCGGATTTTCAAGAAATGACTGACGAAAAGAATAAAGTCTTTCGTGAATTACTTGCCAGTTTAACACCACAAAATATTCTTCCAGGAATATCTGATTTAATCTCCCAATTTAAACAACATGATGTTAAATTATCACTAGCTTCAGCCAGCCTTAATGGCCCTTATATCTTAGAGAAACTACAATTAAATTCTGTTTTTGATGCAATTGCTGATCCAAGCAAAGTGGCAGCGGGTAAACCTGCTCCGGATATTTTCCTAGCAGCAGCATCTGCAATCAATGTCGATCCTAAAGACTGTGTTGGAATTGAAGATTCAATTGCCGGTATTAAAGCAATTAATAAAGCCGGTGCACTTTCAGTTGGCGTTGGTGCTAAAAATGAGTTGAGTGAAGCAAAACTACTATTTCCAGATACCTCAGCCCTAAACTATGACCAAATAGAATCTGCTTGGGAAGAATTTAAGTAGCTTAATCGACCCTTTTAAATTGAAAAAACTTAAACAAACAAAAAAGGATTCAACCTCTTTAACTTGAGGCTGGATCCTTTTATTTTGGTATAAACTTCGACAATAGCCTTATTCACCTAAGTATGCGAAAACAATTTTTTCATCATATACATGAAAGATTTTTTCAAAAACAAAGCGGCAAATAATTGCTACCACAGCCGGAATAACAATCCAAACTACTAATGCTAGAATGACGCTAATGCTGGCCTTGCCTGCATCGATTGAAGCAAGCGGACCAACTAATCCGACTAAACCAAAACCAGCTGATGCCGGGGTTCCGCTAACATGGAATAAGGCTACCGGAATGGCCGAAACAATTGCGGTTATTAGGGTTGGCAGCAAAATAATCGGATGTCTAAATAAATTAGGCATCATCATTTTCATAGCCCCCAGAGCCACTGCTAAGGTAATACCGGATTTATTTGTCCGCCATGAGTGAACAACTAAGACGATCGTTGTTGCGGCCACACCCATCGCTGCAGCCCCAGCTGAAAGACCATTTAATTGAATAGCCATTCCAATTGCTACAGTTGAAATAGGAGAAATAATTAAAATTGCAAACATGCAAGCAATTAAGATACACATAAAAATTGGTTGTAAATTAGTAAAGGAATTAATAACAGTCCCTAACCACGTCGTAATTTTACTTACGTACGGTAATATCAACAGGCCAATCCAGCCAGCACCCCCACCGATTAGAATTGGGGCTGCAACGATTTTAACCGAACCAAAACGGTTGCCAACGAGTAAGATCAGGCTGGTAGCCAAACCAGCTGTAATCATTGTGTTAATTAAATCCCCTGTTCCTGCGGAAATAAATACACCAGGAGCTTTGGTTGCTGGATTGACAATCTGAGGAACAAATTTGGTTACACCAGAACCGACATAAGCTGCTGCCGCAACTATCGCTACATCTAAAGGCGCCATCTTGAATTGAATAGCAATGAGGGCACCAATTAATAAAGGGGTGGCACATTGAAAAATCAAAAGTGCCTGACCTATTCCTGCTGTAACTTGATTTTGACCAAATAATTTTAAAATGGCACTCACTACGGCGTTCGGAATTAAGCCGACAATAATGCCAGTAGCAGTTCCTGCTAGAATATTGTTAAAAAAGGTTTTAACGGTTAATTTGCTGTTAGTTGCATCTGCCATGAGAATACTCCTTTACTTTTTGCTCTTGCCTTTACATGTACCTTACCTTTCAAAATGACTTTCAACAAATCTTGGTTAGTAATGACTTCTTGCATGATTCTTCCTCCTAAAAATAAATATAGTTAAATATTTTAACATTAAAAATGAAAAAGTAAATAAATTAATTAATAATTTATTAATATTACTCTTTTCATAGTTCAAACATGGTAGAAAACAAAAACCTGAATTTTGTTCCAATGCAATCAAAATTCAGGTTTTTTATTGTTAGATAGTCAATTTTATTTTTAAGCTACTTCTACTGTTCCATCTACTACAGCAAGAGATAATGAATTGGTATCACATTTTTCTATTCGACAACTTAAGCAAACACCCGCAATTTCAAACACTGCTACAGTTTCATCGATTAATACTGAGAATTGGTATTGCGTATCAGGCTTTAAGTTTACTTGCCTAGTAAGCCCAATATTCATCATCTGATACCAGTGCAAATTAGGTGTACGGCGGACGCTTAATTCTTGTTTATTGAAGTCAATATTAAACTCATAACCAACCTTAGTCTGAGGATTTTCAAAAAAAATGACGGAAAAGCTTCTCGTTCCCTTTTTATATTTAATTTTATTTGTTAACAAATAGCTCCTACCGGATAATCTTTTATGATAACTAATTTCACTTCTTTTATATGGCGTACTGATTTCTTGTGGAATAAATTTAAGCTGATCCTTCACTGCTAATTTTAAAGCCGTGGGTAGTGCGGTTTTTAGTTCTCCATTTTCACTTATGAGCACTCTTAGTGGTAAAAAGGTACCACCCCATAAATAATTATTTCCGTCTTTTCCTGCTTCTTTTGATGGTACCCAGCCAAAAAGAAACCGCTCGATTCCGTTAGATGCAGTCCTAGCAGCATAATAAGCCCTACCATTAAATGTGTCTTGTGCCGGTATTGTCCAGGGTCCCATAATATTTTTACTCATCGCATAATGGGTCGTTTTTTCTAAATCATATTCAGAGTATACCAGATACCACCAATTCTTTTCTTTAAATAGCTGTGGCATTTCAATCATTGTATATAAGTTTGGTGCCCAAAAATCACCTTTAAAAGACCATTTCTTTCCATCTTTGGAAACATAATAAACTAAACGGCCACTTTTTTCTTTTTCATTTGTCTTAAGCCTTGTTCCAAGAATTAAAAAATATTCTTCTCTTTCTTCGTCCCAAACTAAATTAGGATCACGCCAGTTATTAGAGTCGTATCCCGGCTGCGGTATTAAGTCTATAGCGATTCCATTTTTTTGCCAGTTTATTCCGTCATTGCTAGAAGCACGCATTAAAACTTGAGAAGGCTTATCTTGCTCAATAAAATTACGGTTAAAGCCAGTATAAATAGCCTGTATTTTCCCTTTTAAATCTTCATAAACACTACCAGCATAAATAAATTGGTCATTTGCTGTTTCTGTGCCTCTTTTCAGCACCTCACCATAGCGTTGATAGTTAACAAAATCGCTAGTTGTTGCAAGCTCCCACCCAAAAGGATCGCCAAAAGGAACAGGATTTCGAGTATCTTTTTGAAAGTAAAGATAAAACAAGCCTTCTTGACTATTGTAAAAAGGCATACAGTCACCAAAAAAACAATTGTCAGGCCTAAATAAATATTTTTCCATTACTCAATCCTCACTGATCAAAATATCTTTAATGCACTTAAGGCAAAAGAAAGAATAACCATTAACAGAATGATTTTATTCGCGCTAACCTTTTTTCTAATTAGCCAAAATGTTCCTAGCGTTACCGTTAAAGGAATTATACCCAACATTATTTGATCTAGTATTTGTTGTAAATTAAAGGTCATGCTGCCCATTTTAAATTTTAAGATTGTTTTTAAGGTAACCGTACTAAAAGTCATTGCACCAACCATAATCATTCCTAAAATTCCGGCGGCTTTAGTAATGATCTTCATTAATCCATTAGCGTATGCTTTTTGAATGAATTCACCCCCAAGTTCATAACCATACTTCAAGCCATAATAGCGTGCTAATAAATTGGGAACATTATAAATAACTAGAAATAGAATAGGACCTAATATGTTGCCTGCTTTGGCTAAACTAATACCTATTCCAGCAGCAATAACCCTAATGGTTCCCCAGAAAAGTGAGTCACCAATACCGGATAATGGCCCCATTAGACTCGCTTTAACAGCATTAATTGAACTTGGATCAAAATCAGAAATTTCTTTATTTTGTTCTTCCATACTTGCAGCTATTCCCATCGGAAATGGTGCAATTGCTGGCGTAATATTAAAATATGCCAGTCCTCTCTTTAAAGCAGAAATTCGTTCATTTTTATCTTCAGGATTAGGATATAACTTTCTTATAAATGGTAATATCATATACAAAGCACCAACTCCGGCACCATTAATGTAATTCCATGAACCTTGAAGCAAGAAAGAGCGCCAAAAAATTTTTCGAAAAGTTTTTTTATCCATTAACTGCTTACTTGCCGTAATCGTTTTTTGCTTAGTCATTGAAAAAATCCTCCTCAATCGAATCCTCATTACTTGGTAAATCCTTCGGCTGCTCTACCGTTTTCATGTTTTTTACGTCTAAAATGCTCTTATCGATTGATGACAAGATAACGGCAAGAATAATCCCAATTAGAGCAACCGCAATAATTGGTAGCTTTAAATAACAAGCTAATAAGAAGCCTAATAAAAGATAAATCATGTTACCTTTTTCGTAAATCATATTAAGGAGAAGAGCGATTCCAAGTGCGGGTAGCATTTGACCTAAAACCGTTAGGCCATTCATTACCACTTCTGGAATTGCATGTACTAATGTAGAAATCGAGCTTGAACCTAAATAAATACCTAAAAAGCCAATGAGTGCATAAACCAGCGGACCACCAATAATACTCAAATATTGCAAGTGTTCAATTGCTTTACTTCGGTCAGTTTCAGCATATTTTTCAAAAAAAGTTAATAATAACCCACGAATAAATATTACTAATTGATTAACAAAAACGGCTAATAAACTAATTGGGACAGCCAAAGATAGTGCTACTGCAACTCCTTGATGATTTAAAATAGCAAATGCAGTACCAAAAATGGCACCCGTCATGGAATCAGATGGCATTGCTCCACCGATTCCGCTTATACCCAAAAAAATAATCTCCAAAGAAGCACCCATCATAATGCCGGTTTTTAAATCACCAAGTGCCAGTCCGACTAGCATTGACATTACTAAAGGTCTTCGAATCATCGGATCGGACATCCCACAATCAGAAAAATTTCCAATGAACATGATTAATGCAACCCATAACGCTGGAACAAACATTTTTTACCTCCCTCGTCAAATTAAATCTACTAATTGAATGTCCGGATCAGTTGGTACTGGTTGGACATTGATTTTTATTTTGGTAGCAAGCAATTCTTGCAAAATCTGCTTATCTTTTGCCGTTACAAAAATATTTTTACTAAGCTGCTTTTTCTCAGACATATTTTCACTGCCAACTCTGCCATAATTACCTAAATTTATTAGCGGAATATTAGGTACTTTTTGTGCGATTTTTAAAGCATCTTGTGGCTTGTTTACTACAACCATGATCTTTAATTTATCAGCTTTAGGATTATTTAATAGCCCGATGGCTTTATCGATACTAACGAAAAAGGGTTTTATGCCTTCTGGAACTGACATTTTCAGCGCCATTATTTGTACCTCATTATTTAGTATCTCGTCATTTGCTACAACAATCCGATTAACGCCCAAATATCTGCTCCAAACAACTGCCACTTGACCGTGAATTAACCGATCATCTACTCGTAAAAGACTAATCAAAGAAATCATCCTCCTGTTCATTCTGTTCAATTTTAATTTGCTTAATTGTTGCTTTGCCGGCTTTAATTCCTGCCTTTATGCATGTTGCAATATCTGCCTGGTTTAAGATCATGCTGAGTACAAGCATCGAATTCATCCCCGAGACTAAATACACATTTTGATATTGCAAAAACTCCATTAACAGCGTGTTAACACTGCCTCCCGGAAAATCAGAAATAAGAACAATCTCATACCTTTTGTTTTCGTTAAGTACAGACTTTATTTTTTGCTTAAGATCAACCGGTCCTTGCCCTTCTTTCATACTAAAAGAGATTAAATTTTTTTGTTTTCCGCTTATCATTTCAACGGAATTTTTTACTCCATCGGCTAAAGTGCCATGACTTACTAAAATAAATTTACGCATTTTTTCACCTCCAATTTCTATCATTTTCTTTAAAGCAAATATTGTGCCAACAGTTAGAAAGCCTTTCATTTAAATGATTTCTTTCAAGCATAAAAAAATAAAGTGCCTTTTTTAAGCACTTTCTTAAGCATTTTTATATCTTGAATTTGCCTTAAAAAGCTCAAAGATTAGAGACAATTCATAGTCATTAACCGTAATATTGTATTTGACCTCAATTGGATGAAAAATTTTTTTAGCAACTTGATAAAATTCTTTTTCATTACTTGTAATAGCTTTACTTTTAATTTCTGAGGCATCATCTTTTTTTAGCATTAGTCGCTCAAGCATGAGAGCTATATGCATATATAGGCTTAGTTTAAATTTGTTACTTAAGTCAAGATGATAATAATTTTCAAACTTAGTGACAATTCCCTGAATCTCAGGTATGACTTTGTCCGGATTCAGGAAACGCAGCCTTCCCTTAATTCCGCCAATTGTAAAAAATCTTAAAAACGAAGTTAACAAATTATTGATAGTTTCCGGCTTTTCACCCAAACTTTTTAGTAGTAGTCGCAGCCTTCGATCACCATTTCTATCCATTATGTTATATATGTTTAAAACTTCAGTTGAGTTCTGTTTTGGCAAATCATTAGTGGTCAGAATAAATTTAGTATTAGCAAAATAAGAATTCTCATGGCTCTTAAGAGCTAATTTCAAATCATGATAATCCATTGTGATAATAGCTATTTTAGTGTTCAGGTGCTTTTTTAGAATCCTTTTTACCTCTTCAGATAGTCCCACACCAGACATACAGGAGACGATGATATTAGCTTGTGGTGAAATTCCTTCATAGTATTGAACATTCATGGTTTTAGGATACTTTTCTGCTTCGGCGGCTATTTTCTTGAAACTTTCATTGTGTTGAATTTTCATTCCTAAATCAAGCGCAATTGATGTCGTCAAGTTGTTAATTACCAATAAATCATTATTAAGCAGTGGTTTAACTTGTTGGTATAACTTACTTAGGGAACCCATATCAAACAAAAGAATTGTGCCTTCGTAACCACGATTTTGTTGTTTAAGGTAGTGGTTAACTTGGGTAACAATTTGCTTATTTGAGACTTCCAAAGGCATATCAAAAGCCTCAAAAATATAACTTTGGCATATATCATTAACAATTGAACAAATATCAGAAGCAATTCTGCCACCATGACAAACCATAATCCCCAGTAGATTTTGGTGTTCAAGATGAGCGGCTATGTCATCAAAGACAGTATATAAAAGGATAATATCTACTAAAGTGGAGGATATGTTGAAAGATAACCTTTGCTGAACTTGTTTACATAAATAAATTGTACGTGGATAACGGCGTTTAATTAATGCATCAATGGCTGCTAGTTCAGATATAGTAGTATTTTCCTGCATAAGTGCTATTAAAGCTGAGGCTTGCTTTATTTTTGAATCTTTCAAGTACGAGGTGAAACCATATTTTGCCCCAACAATTTTTAAAGTCGTCTTAAGTTCTCTAACAAGATAATTGGTATAATCTTCATCAACAGCCAAGTGTGCGACATTTTGTTGTAAATCGCGAAGAAATTGTGTAATGGTTAATGATTGATCAGTAAGAGAATGCTTTTGCTCCTCATTTTTTCGCAATGTGTTTATTAAAGTGCTTAATAATGTCTGACAAAAAGAAGATGAATACTGCAATATCTTTTTAGTTTGACTACTTTTAATTAACCAACTACCTTTTTTGATATCACTATCCGTACCAATATTTAAAGTTAAAAATGTATTATCACGATGATAACTTTCTGCACACATTAGTTTAATTTTGTTTTCAAGTGAGCCAACATTGCCGATAAATTGAGAATTAAGTAAATTAGTGATAGTACCGTAAGAAACTCGGATAGAACAGTCAATTCGGGAACTTTCTTTTTGAAAAAAATACTCAATTAATGAACATTTTTCGCTTATTGGCCTGCTTGTCCAAGAAGGTAATGTTACTTGCAAAGGAACGCGTCGACGAAAAGTCTTTAAAAGATTAGTTTCAATTTTTTCAGTAGTGGCAAACAAAAAACGAATATTAACGTGCTTGACATGCTCACTCTCACCTAAAGGATAAAAATTACCCGAATCAAGTAAAATAAAAAGTTTTTCCTGACTTTCACGCGGTAAGCGATGAACTTCATCTAAAAACAAATAGCCATTATTAGCCTGATCAATTAAACCAGTGCGATCCTCATCAGCACCGGTAAAAGCTCCCTTTTTGTAGCCAAACAGAACTGCAGACAGTAGTTCAGGGTTATCAGCATAATCGGCACAATTTAATGCCACGAAATTTGCATTCGAAGAAATTACACCAACTTCCTGAGCATACCTAAAAATTAAAGAGGCCAAATAGCTTTTGCCAGATCCTGATGGACCAGTAATAATGATTGGAAAACCATTTGGAGGGTAATTAACAGCTGCCTTACACTCCTTTACAACTTTTTTAAGACTACCATTGGCACCAATTAAGTCACTAAATGTTGAGTTTTTAGGCAAGTCTAACCAATAAACAGGCTTTGTTCCCCGTTTTTGCAATAAATTTTCCTGATAAAGCTGCGAAAGGTACAAGCTTACCACACCTCGCGACAGTTTCATTGCCGAGGCAACTTCCTGAGTGGTAACCATTTCTTGTTCTTGCAACATTTTCTTAACTTTAGCTAATACCCGATACTTGGCTCTCATAATAATCACGTCCTTTTTAAGCGCTTACTCAATTTAACCATATTTATCTTCTCTTCCCAAGTTAAGAATAACAAGTAAAAAAAAGCCTTACCTTACGGTAAGACTTTAATAATTAAAAATAGGAATTTATTCTACTTTTGCGCTTCTAATCTAAATAAATTTAAATAGCTAAGAAAAATAATTACACTAATGACAGTCATGACCAAAAAAGCTACCTGACTACCTTGAGCAGTTAACACGGCATAATTACCCGGCCTTTTTTGCCAAGCTGAAATAATTGTTGCCATCACTGTCGTGCCCATTGAACCAGCATATTGTTGCCCTGTTTGAAATACCGCGGTTGCATCAGTATGCAGTTCATCTGGTTGCAGTTTCGAAACCTCCGCCATTGTATTGTTAAAGGCCATTTGCCGACCAATAATCATAATGCCGTAAAAAACACCGACTAAAAGCGTAGAAATTTTTAGGCCAAAAATGGTAAATAATAAGCTGGCACTGAAGCAGAACAATGTTCCCGTCAAAAATGGAATCTTTGGGCCTTTTTCATCATAAATATGGCCAAACCAAGGATTCAAGATACCACTTAAAATACAGCCAGGTAATAAGACCAAGCCGCCGACCAAAGAACTAGCATGATTAACGATCTGAACGTAGTTAGGTAAAACAAAACTTGTGCCAATATTAATAAACTGTAATAACAAGTATGAGATCATCGCAAAGATGAATGGTTTATTCTTGAAAATAGCTAAATTAATGAGCTTCTTATCGCTCGTCTTAGATAATTTAATAAAAATGAACACCAGAATTGCGACCACAATCATACTAAGCCAAAACCCAAGATCAGTTAAGCCATTGCTAATGCGGTTAAAGCCAATATTAAAGATGACCATTGCTGCCGCAATAACACCGTAACTTAACCAGTCAAAACTTGGATGCTTTTTTTCATGATACTGTTCAACCGTAAAAAATCCAAGTAATAACACCAACAAAGCGATACCGGAAACAATATGAAAAATTAATGGCCAGCCAAAGTAATATACAACTGTTCCACCAAAGGTTGGGCCGAGTGATGGTGCCAAAATGACGACCAAGCCCGTTAAGCCCATATAAAAGCCCCACTTTTCTTGTGGCATCAATTCAACAACCAGATTAAACATTAATGGAATTGATAAACCTGCCCCGACTGATGAAATCAATCGACCAGCTAGTAAAACCCAGAAATTTTGGGCAAACCCGGCAACAAGCGAGCCGCCAATAAAAGCTATGGCAGCAGTTAAAAATAACTGCCTAGCCGAAAAACGGTCATTCAAATAAGAACTCGAAACCATAATCACAGCAATCATTAGCAAATAGCCTGTAGTTGTCCACTGCACTAGCCCTAAGCCGATATGAAATTGTTTCATTAACGTCGGAAAGGTAACATTTAAACTAGTTTCCGTCAAAATAGAGACAAAGGCCATTAAAGCACAGCTAATGATTGCCAAAACGTGTTTGGGCGTTTCTGTTTTCTCTTTCATAATAAACTCCTTATCTTTAATAATAAAAAAAGAGTAAAAAGCGATTAACTTTTACCCTTTCCATAATTGACTAAATATCAATAATTTAACATGTACAGGATGAACTATACTAATTTTGTTTTTCCAATTTACCTAATTTCTCAATATGATTGATAAAACAATGCTATTAAAGATAATGTTAGTAAATACACTCAAACTATTTTATTGCTTTTTCGCAAAAAACGCAATTAGCTTTTAAATAAATAGTCTTATTCTTTTTCAAAGCGAGCTGAAAGATCATCGTGTAAGTCTTCATAACCAGGTTTGTTTAAAAGACCAAACATGTTGCGCTTGTACTCTTCAACACCAGGTTGGTTAAATGGATTAATACCATTCAAATAGCCGGAGATTGAAATTGCTAATTCAAAGAAGTAAATCAAGTAGCCTAAGGTATGCTCAGTTTGATCTGGAATGTTAACAGTCATCACTGGGACACCACCATCAGTGTGAGCTAAAACTACACCTTCATATGCGCGGTCATTAACAAAATTGAGGCTCTTACCTGCTAAGAAGTTCAATTGATCTAAATTACGGTCATCTGTTGGAATTTCAACATCATTTGCAGGATTCTCGACTCTAATAACAGTTTCAAATAAGTTACGAAGTCCTTCTTGGATATATTGTCCAAGTGAGTGCAGATCAGTAGTGAAGTTAGCACTTGCTGGCCAAATTCCCTTGTTGTCCTTACCTTCAGATTCACCCATCAATTGTTTGCACCATTCACTAAACATTCTTAATGTTGGTTCATAGTTTTCAACAATTTCTGTCGTGTAACCTTTACGGTATAAAATATTGCGCAAAGCAGCGTATTGATATGGCGTAGCCTTAGCAACATCAGTATCTTGATAATCACTACGAGCATCGGCTGCACCCTTCATCAATTGATCAATGTCAGCACCAGAAACAGCAATTGGCAATAAACCTACGGCTGAAAGGACACTAAAACGACCACCGATATCATCAGGAACAACAAATTCTTCGTATCCTTCAGCATCTGCTTCAGTCTTCAAAGCACCCTTTGCTCGGTCAGTTGTAGCGAAAATGCGTTTTTGTGCTTCTTCTTTGCCATATTTTTGAATTAACTTATCTTTGAAAATGCGGAAAGCAACAGCTGGTTCAGTCGTTGTTCCTGACTTAGAAATAACATTGACACTAAAGTCCTTGTCACCAAGCCATTCAATCAAATCATGAAGATATGAGCCAGAAAGTGAGTTACCACAAAAGACAATTGTAGGGTACTTTTCTTTGCCCTTTCCGTAAAATGCACCATTTAAGAATTCAACTGCTGCTTGTGCGCCAAGGTAAGATCCACCAATTCCAATACAGATTAATACCTCAGAATCGTCTTGAATCTTCTTAGCAGCTTTTTTAATTCGGTCGAATTCATCTTTATCATAATTAACTGGTAAATCAACCCAGCCGAGGAAATCGCTACCTGCACCGGTTCCGTCTTTTAATTCCTTAGCCGCAGCGTCAACCATGGCCTGCATTTCGCCTAATTCATTTTCATGAACAAACGGTGTTAATTTAGTGCTATCGAATTTAATTAAATTCATACAATACGCTCCCCTTATTGAATTAAATATCTATTTCACAAAACCATTTTAGCAATCTTATTTTATAAATACCAGAGCTTTTTGAATAGTTTTATAACTTTTGCCGAACTCTTTGCACTAGCCAGTAAAGCAGGTACCCCAAGGCTGTACCACAACTATTAAAAAAGACATCGTCAATATCACTCACGCCAGTTGCTAGTAAAAATTGCATTGCCTCTATAAATATCGAAAACATCATTCCGCTTAGTAATACCCTGATAAATGTTTGCTTTTTTGAAAAAACAAATGGTGCCAAAAAGCCAAAAGGCAGAAAACAAACAATATTACCAAAAGAATTATAGACAAAATCTAAGCGGCTTTGCGCATAAAACATTTTCCAAGTTTCTTTCATAAATACCAAGTTAATGTCGCTTAACGGCCGGTGAAAGTTAAAAGAAAGCTGCCACGGAAAATATGTTCCCCGAAAGGTTGTTAGCATTAACACTAAGATTAGGTAAAATGCAAACAGCCACACAGATGCTTCGGATTTGATTGTTCGACGTCGTCTTATCGCCATTAGCCACAACAAACGCAGCACCATAAAAACTAAAAAGTAAAAAATAGTTTTATCAAACGCTAGCACAATTAACTTGATCAAGGCAAAATGGTTAATTTGTGTTGCATACATTTGAGCAATTAGGTTATATAGCGGTCCTAAAAATATCATTTTTGTTCAGTCCCATAATAGTATTCATTTAAATTATACTCAATCTTGACCAGTTAATTCTTAAAAAAGGACTAACAATGCAGAAAAGATTGTCTAAAACTGCTGAAAATCTTAAAATAATTAAATAAGGAGAGTTCACTTTGAAAAAAAAGAATCTGATTAAGTTCATTCAGACAAGAACAGGCTTTTTCTGCCTTTTAGTGGTGTTATTCACACTGAAATACATTTTCGCAGCATATCACGATTTTAACCTGGGCATTTCTGATCCTTACCAACATATTATTATGTGGTTGAGCCCGATTGGCACGACAATTTTGTTAATCGGCATTGGATTTTATTTTCCTAAACCAATAGTTTCGTATTGTGTGATGCTATTGATGGATTTTGCCGATACCGGCTTGCTTTTTGCCAATATTCTTAATTATCGGCAATTTTCCGACTTTATTACGGTAAAAACAATCGCTAATGCCGGTAAAGTTGCACCCGGACTTGGTAAAAGTGCTGTCGCCCTCTTACAGTTTTCCGATCTATTTCTTTGGCTTGATCTAATAGTAATTATCGGCTTATTAATTGCACGCAAAATTAAAATTGATCAAAAATCTTATGGCCTGCTAACACCGTTTGCCATCACTTCTTTTGGTGCAGTGGTTTTGTCACTAAACGTGTTCATGGCTGAATCTTCTCGGCCACGCTTGTTAGGTACAACTTTTGATCGGTCATACATTGTCAAATACCTTGGTATTAATACGTTTACGATCTATGATGGCGTAAAAAACGAGCAAACTGAGCAAGTTAACCGCAACGCAAACACTGCCGATTTAAATAAAATTTTGGCTTATACCAAAAAAAGCAAATTACCGGTTAATCCCCAATATTATGGTGTAGCCAAGGGCAAGAATGTGATTGTAATCCATTTAGAGAGCTTCCAGCAATTTTTAATTGATTTAAAGGTTAACGGCAAGGAAGTCACGCCATTTCTCAATTCAATCTATCATAACCGGCATTCACTTAGCTTCGCTAATTTCTACCATCAAGTTGGCATTGGTCGGACTAGTGATGCGGAAAATATGCTTGAAACCAGTACCTTCGGTATTTCTGATGGCTCTTTATTTACTGCCCTTGGTAGTTCTAATACCTTTCAAGCCGCACCACAAATCTTACGTGAACACGGCAATTACACCTCTGCCGTATTTCATGGTAATGTGGGCTCATTTTGGAATCGTGACGATGTTTACAAAAATATGGGCTATAACTACTTTTTTGATCAAAATTACTTCAGTTATGACCGCAGTGATCGAATCGGTTATGGTATTAAAGACAAAATTATGTTTGCGGAAAGTGTTAAGTACTTGGAAAGAATGCAGCAGCCATTTTATACCAAGTTTATTACCGTAACTAATCACACTCCCTTTGATATGGACGAAGAAGACTTAGATCCATCTTTCAAAACTGCTGACACGACGGATAAATCAATTAATAATTACTTTGAAACTGCCCATTATCTTGATCAAGCCGTCCGCGAATTTTTTAACTACTTAGATCGTTCTGGCTTAAGTAAAAATACGATGGTTGTCATATATGGTGATCATTATGGTTTAAGCAATTCGGAAAATGAAACCTTGGCTCCGATTGTTGGAGAAAGTTCAGATACTTGGAATAGTTATAATAATGTCCAAATGCAGCGAGTTCCCTTCATGATATATTCACCTAAAATAAAGGGAGCAATTAAACACGAAGTAGCCGGCGAAATTGATGTATTACCAACTTTACTTCATTTATTAGGTATTTCTAATCGCCATTATGTTCAATTCGGAAATGACTTATTATCGCCCAAATATAAGCCTTGGATTGTCTTCCGCAATGGCACTATCGTTAGTCAAAAATACGTCATCATTGGTGGCAAAGGGCAAAAAGGTGTTGTTTACGATCGTCAATCTGGCAAGCAAATTATCAATTTTACCCAACAAGAAAAAATTGAGATTGCTGCTTTAGCCAAAAAAGGTAAATTATCGCTTAAGTATTCTGACCTATTAAACAATCATAATCTTTTGCGCTTTTACACCCCAACTGGCTTCAAGCCGGTCGATCCGGGACAATTCGATTATTTAACTAATTTTCAGCAAATGGAAGAAATAAGAGAAAAGTTAAAAGGACATTCAACCGCCCTAATAACTAAACACCATAAATCCACTACTAGTTTGTACAAAACAGATGCCGCCGAATTGTCTGGCCGGCATGAAGAAATTACGGATATTCCAGATTCGGTTTCGGGTAATCACTTAGTTGAAAAGAAAAATAAGCCTAGTAAAAAAAGCAGAAAGTTTTATAATTAAAAATTAAGGATATCAGAAAAATTTCAATTTGAATGGAGGTTACCTTAATTATGTTTAAAGCAATAATTGCTATCCTGGTTATTCTACTTGTTTTATCATCTTTTCGCGTTGTACCGCAAAATAACGAAGGACTTATTGAGACTCTGGGCAAGTATTCTAGAACCGTTAAAGCCGGTCTAGTTGTTATCATTCCAATTATTCAGAAAATGCGGCGCGTTTCTTTAGCGATGTTTCCGGCAGAAATTTCAAAATATTCTATCATTACCAAAGATAATGCTGAGATTACCACCAGCTTAACCTTAAACTATTTGGTAACTGATTCTTATAAATACTTTTACAATAATACTGATTCAGTTAAATCAATGGTAGAACTAATTAGAGGGCACCTGCGTGACATCATTGGTCGAATGGACTTAAATGAAGCCCTTGGATCAACCAGTAAAATTAATACCCAATTATCTGAGGCTATCGGTGATTTAACCGATATTTATGGCATCCGGGTTGTACGGGTCAATATTGATGAGTTGCTACCAAGTGCTGAAATTCAGAAAGCCATGGATAAGCAATTGACCGCCGATCGTGAAAAAATTGCTGCTATTGAAAAAGCTGAAGGTGAAGCTAAAAACATTGAGTTGACTACAAAAGCTAAAAACGATGCTTTAATTGCTACGGCGAAAGCAAAAGCTGAGGCCGTTAAAACCGAAGCCGATGCTGAGGCATACAGAATTAGTAAATTGCAAAGTAGCTTAGCTGCAGCCAGTGACGGCTACTTTAAAAATCAGAGTTTGGATAGTTTCAATAAGCTTGCCACAGGTCCAAACAACATGATTGTAGTTGATAAAGACGATATGACCAATTTGGGTTCAATTCCAGCAACTGCTAAAGTTTGGAATAAATCGACTGAGAACGAATAATCTACTATAAACGATAAATTAGTAAACAAAAAAGACGCCTTAATCAAAAGCGTCTTTTTTCGTTAGTCAGTAATGTATTGCTCGTAACCCTTATCAAAAATCGTAATCGTAAATATTGCTCCTTGATTTGGGTGAGACTTAACCGTAATCTTACCACCATGCTGTTTAATGAGTGAAGAAACAATGGACAAGCCAAGACCTGATTCTCCCGACCCGTCACGAACACGAGAAGGATCTGCCTTGAAAAATCTTTCAAAAATATATTTCATCTGCTCATCACTCATTCCAATCCCGTTATCACTAACACTAATTTCTGTTCCATGATCTACTCTTTTACCGCAAATCATGATTTTACCCTTCTTAGTAAATTGAATAGCATTCTGAACGAGATTAACGATTATTTGGGTAAAACGATCTTGATCGGCATAGATTGGTAAGTCACTTGGAGCGCTAACCTTGATTCTATCATGTACTTTTTCGGCATTATGTGAAAGTTGAATGGACACATCATTTAAGATCTGCGTTGCGTTAAATTCCGTCTTAGTCAAAAGAATCTGATTATTTCTGATTTTTTCAAAATCAAGATTTTCGTTAACTAATCTAATCAAGCGCTTGGTTTCACGCTGCATTAATTCAATTGACTTCGGTTTTGACTCCTCAGGAATAGCATTATACTGTAATCCTTCTAGAATACCATTAATTGTTGTCAGTGGTGTGCGCATTTCGTGAGCCGCATCAGCTAAAAATTGATCACGTCTTTTTTCCTGCTTTTTAATCTCGTTATCTGATTGTTTCAATGTTCGGACCATTTGATTAAAATTAGCAGCTAGTTGATCAATTTCATCATGACCAGTGTATTCTAATTGAACTTCAAAATTGCCAGCAGCCACTTTTTGCGTAGCACGTGTTAAGCGCTTAATTTTATTCGTGGTGTAATATGCTAAAGCGAAACTTAGCCCCAGTCCGACTATTAGTGCAATGATTAAGGCATTGAGCAAGTTTTGTTTCGCCATCGTAATGGGCTTCTCAACATTTTTGACACGTGCCCCAATCCATACAGCACCAATAAACTGATGATCACTAATCCAAGGAACCAATACGCCAGTGCATGAATCTTTAGTATGACCTAAGTAAGTATGCGAATCATTGTTATTTTTAATGCGAATTTCTTGTCCTTGTTTCAGAATTCCTAAAACGTCTGAGGCTAAATGTAAATCTTCAGAAGTCTTAGGGTATATTTGCTTACTTTTTGAATCAAAAACGCGAATATGGAGATCATCTCCGTGCAAAATAAACTCTAGTTGATGCAAAAATTCGGAATTGAGCAAATAAGTGCCATTTTTCTTATCAGTAGTTGCAAGTGACCCCAGAGCAGACGCATAATCTTCCATTCGTTGGTAATTTTGAGAATAAGATTGATTGGTAACATATAAAATTTCAGAATACCCAATAATCGCTACTGTGGTCAGAATAATCAGCAAAAAGCTGAGCATGTGCTGATAAATTAATTTCATATCGTAACTTTAAACCTGCGAATCATCAAATTTATAGCCGACGCCCCACACGGTTTGAATGACATTAGCGCCAACCTTTTCTAACTTTTGTCTTAGTTTTTTAATGTGGGCGTCAACGGTTCTCTCTTCGCCAAAATAATCATAGCCCCAAACAGATTCAAGTAATTGTCCACGTGAAAATACTTGTTTTGGCTTTTGGGCCATTGTATACAGTAAATTAAACTCTTTTGGAGTAATGTAGTCGACTTCTTTATTATCAAATAATACTTCTCGTCTTTTTTTCGAGATTTTCATATGTTGGGTTTCAACATCAAAAGTCTCGTCACGTTTTTCCGAAATAGCCTTGCTTTGATTATCTTCAATCATAATCCTGCGTTGCAACGCTTTAATGCGAGCAATCAGGGCAAGCGGACTAAATGGCTTTGAGACATAATCATCTGCCCCAACTCCCAGTCCTAAGATCTGTTCAGCCTCACTACTCCTGGCAGTTAACATAATAATTGGAATTGTCGGTGAGATGGCACAAACTTCTTTAGCAACTTGAATACCATCTTTTTTAGGCAAATTTAAATCTAAAGTGATCAAATCATATTGGTCAGGATTTTTGGCAAACATTTTGACAGCCTGATCACCATCAGTAGCCACATCCATGGTCCATCCTTCTTTTTTAATAAACATGTCCATCATTTCAGCAACTGATTTATCATCCTCAACCATTAAAATTCTCAAATTTTTTTCTGGTTTCATTTTCGGTCCCTAAATCCTTTAGTTTTTACCCTTTTTATTTTGTCAGGATCCGTGTAATCGCGCGGTAATTCATGACGTTCAAGCAAAAACTGCTTCAAACTTTTTTCTGTCGCCATAATTGGAAACAAAAGAAAAAGATAAAATGTAAGTAGCCAAAGCAAAAAATAGCGATCCCAATTTAAAGAATGAATCCCAATTCCTAATACTAACTGAATTCCGCCAAAAATAATAAAGTAAAGGCTTGCCTTTTTTTGAGCAAATCTAAAACTGGCTTTATTAACCTGAGCTAAGTATGAATAATAACCATAAAATGGGCAAGGTTTTTTAGGTGGGTTAATTAACCATAAGATACCCACAACTAAAATAATCGACCCACAAGCTATATAAATCATACTGTCTCCCCTTTTTAACAGAAAAAATTAGTCGTCATTTCCTGGTGCAGAAATAACCATTTTCATTTTACCAGTGAATGTAAAATTCTTCATCTGATTAGGAATAATCAAATTGGTACCTATATTTAAATCGTAAATCTTCGAATTAACTTCAAGCTTTCCTGAGCCCTCAATAACTGTTACCAGTAAATAAGGTTTATCATTTAAGCCAGTCTCCCATTTACCATCTAGAGTAATTTGCCAGAGGTAAAAGTGAGGTGAAACAGGCGGACAAACCAAAGTTTTAATGACAGCATCTTGTTCTTTTTTAACCTGAACATTAAGCTTAGGGTCAACATGCGGTACCGTTGTAACATCAATTGACTTTTGCGTGTGTAACTCTCGTTTTTGACCAGTTTTTTGATCTACTCGGTCATAATCATATAAACGATAAGTTACATCACTCGATTGCTGCGTCTCAATAACAACAATCCCCTTTGTTAGGGCATGAATTGTTCCAGCAGGTACATAAAAGAAATCGCCTTTTTTAACGGGTACTTTGCGAAGAAGTTTATCCCATTCACCTTTATTAATCATATCGGCTAATTCAGCGCGTGATTTTGCGTTATGACCATAGATTAGGTAAGAACCTGGATCAGCTTGTAAGACATACCAGCTTTCGGTTTTGCCACTATCATTTTCGACTTTGCGAGCATACTCATCGTCAGGGTGAACCTGTACCGAAAGATTATCATTAGCATCCAAAAATTTTACTAATAATGGAAATTCTTTACTTTTGGGATTACCAAAAAGTTCAGGATGTTCATGATAAACTGTCCGTAAGCTCTTGCTTTTTAAATCACCTGTCTCAACGGTTGAAGCATCATCCTTATAGCCTGATATCACCCATGCTTCACCAATCTGGCCCTCAGGAATATCGTAATTAAAAATAGTCTTTAACTTACGGCCACCCCAAATTTTGGGTCTAAAGTATGGTGTTAAAAAAATTGGTTCCATCTGTCTCACCTCATATATAAGTTTAAACTTTTACTCTCTAAAATTAAAACCATTTTTTCAAATATGAAAACTTGATCTAAAACCAGATCTAACAGGTAATTAAATATTCATTTTTTAATTACCACTTAAAAGACCGGTCTCTTTTATTTTAAATGATTACAGACAAAAAACCTATCAGAATATGCTCTGATAGATTTTTTTTGGGAAATAATTTACTACTTTAGTTCAAATTCTTACTTTTATTTTTTCAAATATTCTAATCGTGATTCCGAAATTTCTTGATTTAAATCATGTACATATTCATCTTTTTTATCTCGCTCCCAGCCATAAAACTTCGCCATATGATTTATTACGCCAACCTTAACTCGGTCTAAAGTATCATTTTTAAATAAAATATGATAAGTTCTGCGTAATAGATAGTCTACAGGAGTTAAAGTCATTTCTTCTGCCATTGAATAATCAAGAGCCGCTGTTTCGCCTAAGCTAAGACCATCCTCTGGTTCAATTTCTTTAGCATGATCGTATATTTTAACGGCTTCAGAACCAAATAAGTGTGCGATTTCTGTGGCATCGTCTTTCGTCAACCCAGCCGCAATTCCGTAGTCAGCAATTTTTGCCAACTCCTCTTCGGCATTATCGGAATCAAAATCACCTCCTGTCACTTTGATAGTAGCTGAATCTTGCAG
The DNA here is from genome assembly GCF_026535825.1 of Lactobacillus sp. B4026. Lineage (NCBI taxonomy): Bacteria > Bacillati > Bacillota > Bacilli > Lactobacillales > Lactobacillaceae > Lactobacillus > Lactobacillus sp. B4026. Next base: position 307,238 of record NZ_JAFNPD010000001.1, on the reverse strand, counting down.
CGTAAAATCTCTGTTAAACCGATCTTTTAAAACGGCCCTAATTTTAGCGATTGCACCATCTGCCATAATGCGGTAATCAGTTAGTTTTCCACCAGCCAAGGTAATTAAGCCATCTTCTGCTTGTGTTAAAGAACTGCCACGAGAAACTGCTGAGGGTGCAGAAGTACTATCGGAAACACTTGCTCCAGTAGTTGCATCAGCAGCCGCACTTTGGTTTTTTTCGACGTCAACTTCAATTAACGGACGAACACCTGCCCAACTAGCCTCAATATCGGCTATTTTCAAATGAGCGCTCGGATATTTTTTATTAATAATATTTAGTAGATAATCAACATCTCCTTTCTCTACTTTTGGATCGGCAAGGTTACCGGTAAAATCAGTATCTGTCGTCCCAAAATAGGTCTTACCTTCTCTTGGAATGGTAAAAATCATCCGGCCATCTGCTGTTCCGGAACCAAAATAAGTTGGCTGGGGAACTTTTAAGCGTGTTTGATCGACAACTAAGTGAACGCCCTTTGTTGGTCGTAAACGAGGTTTCCGGTAACTAGCTTTGTCTTCTTGCCGGACAATGTCAGACCATGGACCAGAAGTATTGATTACTACATTGGCGTGAATATCAAATTCTTCACCGGTTAAATTGTCATGGACGCGGGCGCCATTAACACGCTTTGCTTTGTCATGAAGGATTTTTACGCTCTTTAGATGACTAACTGCTAAGCATCCCAGCTCATGAGCTTTTTTAACATTTTCAAGCACCAGCCGAGAATCATTATTCTGATAATCCAGATAAATACCCGCACCTAGCAAGTTTTGCGAATTTAGCTGTGGCTCCCGTCTTAATGCCTCTTTCTTATCGATGGTGTAATTTGCATACTTTTTCAAGGGAGAATCACCCTCAATTCCAGCCAAATGATCATAAAGGTCCATTGCAACTTTGACTGAAAACATTGTAAACGTGGTATCCGGTTCATCATAAATCGGTAACATCATCGGATCAGGACGTGTCATATGCGGGGCAATGTGCTGGATGATTGCACGCTCCTTAACTGTATCTGAAACGACTTGCACATCAAAGGTTTTTAGGTAGCGAATACCGCCATGGACTAACCTAGTTGAACGTGAGGAAGTCCCTGCACCAAAATCCTGCATGTCAATTAAACCAGTTTTCATTTTTGCTGCAGCAGCTTGGAGCGCTACTCCCGCTCCCGTTATTCCTCCGCCAATGACTAACAAATCAAGCTGTTCAGTTTTTAACCGTTCAATTTCATCTTTTCTACTTGCAAGCGAGAATGTCATTTTCTAGCTCCTTTCTTTTTAGTTGGACTTCTTTTGAAAAGGAACGTAAGAAAAACTTTGCGCTGCCTTAACCGCCGACTTCCATCCGGAATACAGGGACTCACGTTCAGCCGTTGACATCTGCGGCTTAAAAATGCGCCCGTTTTTCTGAATTTTTTTAATCTCACCAAGGTTTTCCCAGAAGCCAATCGCCAAGCCAGCTAAAAAGGCTGCTCCAAGTGCAGTGGTTTCCAAATTAGCTGCCCGTTCAATTTCTATACCAAGAATATCTGCTTGAAACTGCATTAGATAATCATTATTGGCAGCCCCACCATCAACTTTAAGTTTAGGAATTTTAATTTTAGTGTCTGCATGCATCGTATCAATAACATCACGGCTTTGGTAACCCAGCGATTGAAGCGTAGCCTTAGTAAAATCTGCGCTGGTTGTTCCTCTAGTTAAGCCAAAAACAGCGCCTCGCACGTCTGAATCCCAATATGGCGCGCCTAGACCGGTAAAAGCCGGAACAACAAATACTTCATTATGGTCTTTCGACTTTCGGGCCTCTTCTTCAGATTGCGGTGCATCCTCAATTATTCCCAGCTGATCGCGTAACCATTGGATTGCGGAACCAGCAACATAGACGCTTCCTTCAAGAGCATAATTTACTTTGCCATTAAGACCGTATGCAACTGTCGTCAACAAATTATTTGCCGAAAATTTGGGCTTTTCGCCCGTGTTCATGACGGCAAAAGCACCAGTACCATAAGTGTTTTTGACCATTCCTGGCTCAAACGCCAATTGGCCAATTAGGGCTGCTTGTTGATCACCTGCCATGCCAGCAATTGGTACCTGACTGCCGTAAAAATGATATTCAGCAGTTTTACCATATACCTCCGAATTAGTTCTAATTTCAGGAAGCAATTTACGTGGAATGTTAAGTAGTTTTAAAATATCGTCGTCCCAATCCAATTTAGTAATATTGAACAACATCGTACGGCTGGCATTAGTATAATCCGTTACATGAACCTTGCCCCCAGTTAGCTTCCACACCAGCCAAGAATCAATTGTTCCGAATAAGAGCTCACCATCTTCAGCACGTTGCTGGGCATTTTCAACGTGATCTAAAATCCACCGAATCTTAGTAGCGGAAAAATAAGCATCTGGTATTAGCCCGGTTTTTTCATGAATCATTTCCTGATAGCCACCAGCTTTTAACTTATCTGCTATTGCAGAAGTTTGCCGCGATTGCCAAACAATTGCATGATAAATAGGTAACCCGGTTTTTTTGTCCCAGATGACCGTTGTCTCACGTTGATTAGTGATTCCAATTCCGGCAATTTGGTCTGGCTTAATTCCTGAATTGATAAATGAGTTAGCAATCGTTGATAAAACTGAGTTCCAGATTTCATTTGCATCATGCTCTACCCAGCCAGGTTTAGGAAAATATTGGTTAAACTCTTTACGCGAGTCAATCACTTTTTTCCCTGCATGATCAAAAATGATCGCCCGGGTACTGGTTGTACCTTCATCAATTGCCAAAATATATTTCTTAGGCATTGTCCACTACTCCTTTTTTAGTATTTGTCTTAGGAAAATAACGATCGTTACAATTAAATTTTACCCTCGCTTTTTAGTAAGCGCTAACATATAATGGTGATAACTTATCACTTGAAGTTATAAGCAAAGGAAGCTTTTTAATGAAATATAATTTATTATCATTCAAGTATTTTGTTGATGTCGTTGAGACTCAGGGTTTTACTCCCGCAGCGAAAAGAAATTTTGTTTCCCAAACAGCTATTAGCAATTCCATCAAAAACCTGGAAAAACAGTTAAATGTCAAACTGATTGACCGCTCTACTTCTCACTTTAAAGTAACTTTTGCTGGCGAAAAGCTCTATCACTATGTTATCCAGATTTTGAATAATTACTATGAATTCAATGCTCAAGTAAGCCAACTAGACAACTCTTACCACACTCTGCGTATCCATTATTTACGGGGGTTTAACTATTGGGCAATTAACTTAGCCAAGCTTTTAAAAGCACATCATACTTCTCTGGCTTTACAACTAGACACCGAAAACTTTTCAGAGAGTATTACCAAGTTAGACCAGGGCGACTATGATATTTTGGTGAGCTTCTCAACGGCTCTTAGTAAAATTAAAAATATTCATTCTCAAAAGATTGGAACAGCCAACTTTAGTATTTTAGTCAATCAAAACTGTTTAAATGAACTCGGAGAAGTTAAAAAGGAAGAAACAAAAAAGCAGCCACTTTTTTTACAAAAATGGACTGCAACAGAAGACAATGATGTGCAAACAAAAATTCTCCAAATCTTGGCCAAGATGAAAATTGACTATAGCGATATTATCTACCTCAATAGCTTTGATGGTGCACTTTCGAATGTCTTATTAAACCAAGGAATGGCAATTTACCCTAAAGAACTGGCAATTCCCGGTATTAATGATCAAAACATAAGGTATTTACCCAATTTACCCCTTCTTCAATATGATGTTGTCGCCATCTATAAAGATCCGGCAATTACCCGTATTCTAAGTCAAAGTATAACCGCGAAATAAGTAATAATATCACTACTTAATCTAATAATTATTCAAAAAAATTATTTATGCCGTGCGTTTGCCGTAAGAAACTAAAAAAGCTTGTAACAATTGCTGTTACAAGCTTTTTAATATGGAGATGAGGGGAATTGAACCCCTGTCCAAACGCATCCCGTCACTGACATCTACGATTATAGTTATATTATTTGAACTTCACTAGCCCAAAACGCCATATAACAGGGCTAGAATGGACTAGCTAACCTGTAATGACTCTTTTTAACTATTCAGATAAGGTAGTTAAACGTAACTCACTAAGTTGATACTTGAAACCAAACGTGAGTAATTCAGTAACAAGCAACACATGCGCTTAAATTAAGCAGCTAATGCGTAAGAATTTTCTTTATTTGCAGTTATAAAACTGTGACGTTTTTACGTAGACGTGACCTACGAACCGCAGTCAATGCGAATCTACGCCTGTCGAATCCCAAAACATCCCCGTTTAAGACGACATTATTATAGCATAAAGGTGATTGCATTACTACTGGCAGCTGTTATCAGCAGTTTTACTATTTTAAAAAACGAATTTGTCAAACGCCTGCTTAATACCATCATCATCATTGGTTGATGTAACATAATCGGCGTGTTTTTTGGCAGCATCGGATCCATTACCCATTACTACAGCGGTTCCGGCAACATTAAACATCGGAATATCGTTTTGCTCGTCACCAATCGCCAAAATCTCACTAGTCTTAATTCCTAGTTTTTCGGCCAAGAACTCTAAAGCTGCACCCTTATTAACATTTTGATGCATAACTTCTAAAAAATAAGGATGTGCTCGGACTACATAATTATCTTGCCCAAATTCTTTCATGACATCATCCTCAATTTGATCTAATTTTTCTTTTTCATCACCAAAAACCGCTTTAATAATCTGGTGATCTTTAGTCAATTCTGCTGGTTTTCTGACCAAGACCCCAGCACTATTTTCCCATGCCTGAACCACCGTAATCCAATTGACATCCAAGTTACTGGTAATAATATTGCTATCAGCATCCACTATATTGTATGAAACATTGTGATCATACGAATATTGATCAATTTTCTGATAAGTAGCAAAATCTAACCCGGCTTTTTTTAATAATTTACCCGTAACTGACTCGATCACAGCACCATTAAAAGTAATCACATATTGGTCATCAGTTACAATATCTAATTCATTTAAAAAGTGCTTAACTCCCGCCAAGGGCCGTCCTGAGCACAAAACCACTTTTACTTGTTGGCTTACTGCTTTTTTAATAGTGGTGATTGTCGATTCGAGTAGTTTTCCACTGCTATTCAGTAAAGTGTCATCAACATCGATTGCTACTAATTTAATCAATTATTTCTCCTTGCGTTATTTTCTTTAGTTCTTCAGTTATAGCCTGTCTTATTTTTCCATGTTTATTTGCATCATACTGATATTTTGAATCAGTCCAAAAACTCGAATCATACAACCAAACAGGCTTTGCCAACCTTTTAGAATTTTCTGTTAAGTATCGTGGGAATACATGTGCATGCAAAAAATTATCAGTATTTCCTAAAATATCATAGTTAACCCTTTGACATGAGCATACTTTTAATAGGATATCCCCTACCAAACTCATATCACACAAAAATGATGTTCTTTCATTAATTTCTAAATCATTCAAAGAAGGTACTTTTCTTTTAGGTAATATAACGCAATAACCTGGTAAAAACTGTGTATCTCCAAAAGCTACAAAACTTCCAGTTAGTTCCGCCATTACCATTGGATTAGTACCATTTATTGCAGAACCAATTCTGTCGTCACGCCAATCCCTCATATTCTCCCCCCTTTTAACCTATTCATTTATCATAACAAAAATTATACAAAAAAACCGCTAAGATTTTTTCTTAACGGTTTTTCCGAAGTTTAATTTAAATGTGCCAAACGAACGACATCACGCTCAATCATCAATTCCTCATCAGTTGGAATAACGAGTGCTTTAATCTTCGAGTCTGGTTTTGAAATAAATTTTTCGCCATTGGACTTATTAGCCTCATAATCAGGCTCTAAGCCCATAAATTCAAATGACTTCATTACTTCTTCTCGAATACCAGCATCATGCTCGCCAACTCCGGCAGTGAAAATAATTGCGTCAACACCTTTAAGTTCAACAATATAAGATCCAACATATTGTCTTACCCGGTTAACAAAAATTTTACGTGCAAGTGCTGCTCTTTGCGCAGAATTGTTTTCAAGATCGCGCATATCAGAAGAAATTCCTGAAATTCCTAATAAGCCTGATTTATCATTTAAGATATCAATCATTTCATTAATATCAAGATGATCTTTATTCATAATGTATTGTAAAACAGATGGGTCAACATCACCTGAACGAGTACCCATGGTGATTCCAGCTAATGGGGTAAAGCCCATTGAAGTATCGTATGATTTACCATTTTTTACAGCAGTTACCGAAGCACCAGAGCCAAGATGGCAAACAATTAACTTTAAGTCTTCGACATCTTTTTTTAGCATTTGACCGGCACGGCCAACAATATAACGAACTGAAGTACCATGAGCACCATACTTACGAATACCATATTTTTCATAGTATTCGTAAGGAATTGAATAAATGTAATGCTCTGGATCTAAAGTTTGATGGAAAGAAGTATCGAAGACACCAACTTCCGGTACATCAGGTAGTAATTTCATGAAAGCTTCAATTCCCTTACCTTCAGCCGGATTATGTAACGGTGCGTATTCTTTTAAATCATAAATCTTTTGCAATTTTGCTTGATCAATGATGGCAGAATCAGTAAAATCTTCTCCCCCTGCAACTATTCGATGACCTACACCGACAATTTCACTTAAATCGTCAACTACATGGTAGTCTTTTAAAGCCTTTAATAGCAGATTAACAGCAGTTTCTTGATCTGGAATAGCAATTTCTTGCGTATGCTTTTCGCCGTTTGCCAATTTAATTTCAAAAGAAGAGCCATCAATTCCAACTCGATCGGCAATTCCTTCTGCTAACACTTTTTCTTCTGGGATAGCAAACAATTTATATTTAAAAGAAGAGCTGCCTGAGTTAATTGCTAAAACTTTTTTCATAAATGATATTCCTCCATACACATAATTTAGACTTTTTCACAAATTAATGAATATTTTTAGTATACCACTCATTCAGTTTAACATTAAGCTTGATTAGGTCTTCTTCGTTTTTAAAAGAGTCCAACTTTGTGAGAAATACTTCACAATTTTTTGCTTGCTCGCCGTGGTTTTGAAATACTAACACTGACTTTTGGTTAAACTTATTTTGAAAGAGATTATCGGGTAGCTCAATTATTGCCCGGAGATATACTTTCTCCGACAACCAAGGCATAAAGTCACTTCCACCTTTACCAGAAAGTATTGCTTGCGGTACAACCAAAAAAGCATAGCCATCTGGCCGCAAGCTTTTAATAATTTGTTCAATAAATAAGAAGTGAGCAAATGAATGGCCTTTTTCAGCTTTAGTAGCAAAATTTGCAGCATTGTCATCGTCTGGATAGTAGCCAATTGGAATATCGCTTACAACAATATCTGGCTTGGCAAAAAGCCAAGGTGTAAGAGCATCCTGACAGAATAACTCAATATCAATCTTATTCAAATGTGCACTGATATCCGCAAAATTGAGCATTTCTTCATCATTATCAATTCCAAATAATTGAAAATTGCTCCGTGAATGATTAGCTCTTTTTAGTTGGTTAATTATTGAAAATAATAAATTACCTGATCCAATAGCCGGATCCACAATTACCTGTTTTTTATCTGGCAAAAGTTTTTGCATAAACATTGCAATAATTGTTGCGATAATTGGTGGTGTTGGCATTTGATTAGGATCTAGTCCATCTTCATTAATCGCCTTAAGTGTTAAATACGTAAACAGCTGAACTTTAACTTGTTGAGTCAGCTCATCATAATGCAGATCAGCGTATTTTTTACTTAATTTAGCCACAGTTTCCTTATCAGGTGCTCCTAATTCAACCTTGATCTGGTTGTTTTCCAAATTATCAAATGTTTCTGTTAGAGCTTCACCAAAAGAGACATTCAATGCCTCTTGCAAGCAATTAATACAATCTAAAAATTTATTAAACAGTTCTTCTATATTGTTCATCTCGTGTCCCCTTCTATTTCATTAAACATTTTAATAGAAAGAAGGCAATTCAAGCAAGCAAATCAATTATTTAGTAGGTATTGGATTAGTAATAAATTATTTTGCATGCAATCACGAAAGATCAACTGGTAAAATTGGACAAAAATTAAACAAGTACTTAAAACTAACACACTACTAAGTAATGCACTTGCTTTAAACTTGGTGAATCTTTTTATTAGCATTTTTTTCCTTCTTTTTCGGAATAGGATCTAGTTTAAAATAAATTTCTGACTTACGACCATCTTCTTCAGTTATCGTTATTTTAATTTGCCGATTTTTAGTGACAAAAAAGGCTCTTTTAATATTTAAAAGAAGTGGCATGTGCCCGCCCTCGGGGGTAGTGACACGAATCATATTTTTGTAATGCGTCAAAAGATAAATATTCGATTCGCCGTCTTTAGTAACTTTTTCAACAGCGGCTTGCCGTGAATTCGAAGCCTCTGGAAATGCGAAGACCGTTTTAACATCTTCATCCGCTAAAAACTGATTAAATTGAACATAACTGAAGACAATATCATCGGTATGATGCTGCAAATGATTAGACACAGTAATTGTTTTTATTAACCCTTGCAGAGTTACTACAATTAAAAGTGTCACCATAACTGAATAGATGGCTTCTGCTATTAAAAAACCATTATTTCGTGATCTGATAAGTTTTTTTATCTTTTGTGTCATAAACTTTTTTATTACCTACTAATTGATAAACGTGACTATGAACTGTAATTTGAGCTAGATCGCATTTTTTCATGACATGCCAGGCGTAGACACGATCAGTTTTTTCTTCCATTTTTTGCTCCAAGGCACGACTTTGACCGACGATTAGCGCCATAATTACAACCCCAGAAATAGTTATCAGCAATGCTACAATGCTTTCTACTATTAAAAATCCTGTTAGCTTAGTCTTTACCATTTATTGCACGTCCCCACATCATTTGTAATCGAATTCGTCTTGTTTCATGATGATTAGTAATAACGACCATATGCGGTGCCATTGAACCTTTGGCAGATATTTTAAAGTTGGCAAGATTATATATCTCGATTTGAGAGTTGATTTTAATCTTGCGGTAATCATGACTTCTTTTAATAGATAAGTATTTCGATTCTGGATAAAAACTGATTATGGTTGGCTCATGCTCAATAGTTGATATTCTTGCAGCCTGCTCAATTGAGCTTTTAACTTCTCTCGCAGTATTATCCAAAATTAATTTTTCATCATATTTTTTTAGGTAGACTGTTCCAAGCATCACCAAACTAATTGAAATGGTTAAAGTAATCATCATTTCAATAAGAGTAAAGCCCGATTTTTTTACTTTATTCGGTAGCTTTTTGAACAACACCGTCTACAACCGTATAACCTTTAGCCTTTTCAAGCTGCTTTTTAGTCAAATAACCATCATCAAACATATTTTTAAAGTTAATCTCCTTACCGTCACGGTCTTTGTCATCCTCATATAAGTTGGCCTGTGTCTGTAATGTGGTTTTAAAAGCATCATTTGTTTTTTCATTGGCACTTTGTTTTTGCTTAGCTAAGTTCGGTGCAATTATCACTAGAAGCATAACAATAATTGCGACAACGATAACCATTTCAATTAAGGTAAATCCTTTTGCTTTTTTCTTTTTAATATTTTTAGTAATTAAATTCTTGTTCATTTTTCCTTCTTCTAGATGCTCTGCATCATTGCATACATTGGTAGTAGCAACTTAAGATACATCCCAATAATGCATAATCCTATTAAAATAAAACAAACCGGCTGGACATTAACAATCAGCTTAGTAATTCTATTGGTCAAATCAGTAAAAAGTGTCCGACCTAATAGCAAACATCTTTTACTGAGATCTTCTTTTTTGGAACCCGCTTTAACTAAAAGCAGTAATTCATTCGGCAAAAAATACTCATGCTTGATAATTTCTTCTAAACTCTTTCCAGCTAGTAATTGTTGCCTAATTTTTTCACCGATAAATTGTTGCAACGAACCTTTTTCTTGAATTGCGGCATATTCACACATTTTCTGTAATGAAAAGCCACTTGCAAGCAGCATTCCGATATCGTATATCAACAAATATTTAACATATAAACTAATCAAGTTCCCGATAACAGGGAAATGAGCTAATTTATTTAGTGAATGGTAATCCTGCAATTTTAGTAGGTTCATTATCTTAACCAGATAATATAAAAATAACAGACTCAAAAATAATAAAATGAGTAACATGATATCGCCCGTGTGCTCATTAGTATCAGCAAATTGATTGGAAACAAAGGTTTGCATAAAAAGCAATAAAAAGATCATCATTAGCGCTAAAACAAACGGATAAGACATTTCTGCTTTTAGTTTTTTAATTTGATCATTTTTTAACCGGTTTAAAGTTGCCAGTTGCGATAAGCATTCAACTAAATTACCTTGCCTCAGCGCTAATGCAACTTGTGTTGCAATTGTTTTTGAAAAACCTAATGTCAACATTAAACTGTTCAAACTGGTACCAGTTTGAATATTTTTATTTACTTGAACGAGTAAATCTTTTCGCTTGGGCCATAAAATTGGCATTAATTCCAAGCTAACACTGAGCGAAAAACCATTTGCTAAACTATTTTGTAAATAATCTAAAAAATTAAGCCGCTCTTGATTAGTCAGTTTATCCTTTTTTAAACCGTTCATATACCTGCGCACTGATCTGTCCTCCCTCACATAATTTAGTTAAGTTACTGGGCCAGTTAATAAAATCTGAACGGATACTCTGACTAAGTGCATTTGTTAGATCGTCTTCTGCTGCAATATCCATTAAGCAGGACGAACCATTTACAGTCGGTAATAACCGTTGATAGCAAATTGCGGTAAGGCAATTACTTAACTCATTGGCATTAACATGAAGGCTTTCTAATCTTGATAGTGTCTGCAGTGTACTTTTTGCATGCACAGTGGCGAAAACCAAATGACCACTTAAAGCAGCATCAACTGCCAGCCGTGCAGTCGCGCTGTTTCGTATTTCACCAATAATTAAAATATCTGGGCGATGGCGCATTGCAGCTTCAAGAAGTTTAGTGTATGTGATGCCAGCCTCAAAATTAACCTGTGTTTGTAAAAATGACTTTTCCTGGATTTCCACTGGATCTTCAATTGTCATCACCATTTGGCTCTTGCTCATGCGCTTAGCCAATTTGTACATCGTAGTTGTTTTTCCCGAACCAGTGGGACCGCTTGTTAGAATAAGCCCTCTTTTTTGCGTCAATTTTTCTAAACGCTGCAGCTGCTTACTGTAAAAAAACTTACTTGCACCAATTCGATAAATTATCCTGATAACAAGTGATTCATTATCGTTATAGTCACCGATACTTGATAAACGTAAATAATATTTTTCGTGGTTAAATTGATATTCAAGCGCTCCAACTTGCGGCCGGCGATGTTCGGCAATGTCCATTTGTGCCGCAAATTTCAAAAAATTAATTACTTCCCTTCCTTCATTTACAGAAAATGATCTTTGCCGTTTAATACCAGCTATTGTGCGCAAGTTGATAATCAGTTCTTGATTCTGAATTAAAAAGAAAATATCACTTGCATGTTTTTGAATCGCTTGTTCAATCAGTGAATTAACCGTTTCTTTAACTCGCATAAATACCCCCTTATTTTTGTCACCAGTATTAGTTACGCAAAAAAACAATTTTATTTTTTAAAAAGAAAAATTTTTAGCAAACAAAAAGAGCAGCATTTGCATGCTGCCCTTTTTGCGCTTAAATACCAATCGCCCCAATCAAGCTCGCTTAGAAGGGGTGGAAAACAGTCTCTCACTCTAAAAGATAATGTTTGTATTTGTATAGATTTGTATAGAATATTATGTAATTAATAAAATCTCTAGAAAAGAATAAATTTAGTATGTTTTCCTCTTACTCATCTGTTTGCATAAGAGATTTGCTGTATTTGTCGAATAGGTGTTCTGTTAGGAAACTTAAACGAATTTAACTCTTTTGCTCCGATTTGATTAGTATTTAATGCGTCTACTCCCAAGGCATCACTCTCCTTTCTGGTCGTATGCTAAAAAAATAAAATAATTATTTAATTTTTTTAATTCAGTCAGCTGTTCGAATTAACAGTATTATTTTTAAGTCAATTTATGAGTATACACTAAACCATCTTAAGTAATCTACAAATATTACTGATTTTACAAGATTTAATGTTTTACTAAACAAATACTATACCCATATCACTATTCACGAATAGTAATATGCTTAACTATCTTTAAGCGATTTTGTATTTAGAATAAAATAATTGACTTACAAAAATAAATTCATATAATAATACAAAACGTAGTAATGAATATTTTTATGGTCCTTGCCAAATTTTGGCACATTATGCTGTTAGTTAATAATACACGGACACTTTTGTGGACGTAACATAGTACAAAATATTGTTTTTTTTGCTATCACTAGTGATACTATTTAGATATAGCAAAAAAGTAGCCAATCCCAAATAATGACTACTTAATTCAAACGTTACACAATATGAAAAGTCTTTACGCAGTCCATCTTGTGGATGGTTTTATTATAATACCACCTTTGATAGCGGTCAAGCGAAAAAGACAATCATTTGTGATACTTTTTTTAAGGAAAGAGTTGCCATGAATGTCTATACTCGTATTTATAAAACTGCCAAAAAGCACGGAATATCCGTTAAAGAAGTAGCAAAAAAAGCCCATATTGGGGAAAATAGTATTTATCGCTGGAAAGTAATTAAACCTTCAATTGAATCTTTAACTAAAGTAGCTAAAGTTCTTCACGTTTCGACGGATTTTTTACTCGGACAGGATAACAATAAAGGGATAGATCTAGCGGATACAACTATGCCGTTATTTTATCAAGGTCATCCTATTCCAGATAAATACATTAAAATGCTTGGCTTTCTCATGGAAGAAGATATTCATGAAAAGAGCCCAAAAGACAAGCACTAACACAACTAAATAATCAATTTATATTTAAAAGAACATTGCCGCAAAACAAAAAGCCTAAGCTTAGCTCTGATAATAGCTTATTAATAATTCAGAGGATTACTTAGGACCTTTTTGTTTTTTTATTTTAATTAAAGATTGTTACTTTATATCCTGCATTAAAGCAAAATGAATGACAAAATTAACATTATTACTACACCACTAATCATCGGTACCGTGGTTCGCTTAATAATCTGTCCAGGCTCCACGTGTGTGGCCTCAGATACAATTAATACGACAGCAGCAACTGGTGAAACAGCTCTTAATAAATTGCCAGCCAGTTGGATTGGGACTGATAATTGCTGTGGTGCAATGCCCGCCGATTTAGCTAACGGAACAATTAATGGGATCATCGCAAAAATTAGAGCAATTCCACTACCACTAAGAATAACAATTACTGCAGTAAAGGCAACCATAATTAATGGTAGCAATATTCCTGCTCCTTTAACATGAAGCATCGCATTCTGGATCATTGACATGATACCAATCGCATTTAATCCTTGGACATAAGTTTGAGCAGCAATTAACAAAACAACTATTCCCATTGCATTGCCCATTCCTTTAATAAAGACGTTGGTATCCTTTAAAACTTGCTTTGCATCCCTACAATTAATTAGCTCAATAATGATTGCGATTATCCAACTAATTAGTGTTACTGCCTGAACACTCATTGTTGAGTCGTTTCCTTGAGCAATATTAAAGATAAAATTGACGATAAGAATAATGATTGGCATTAACGGTAATACACCATAAATAAAGCGCATGAATTTGCCATTAATCGCTTTTGTCGTTTTAGCAGTTTCATCTTCAATGCCATATTCTTTTAGTTCTTGCTCATAACTAATTTCGGGACCGTCTTTTTTATCTTCATGTTTTTGCCAAAAATACTGCACCAACGCCATTAATAATAAAGTTGGAATAGAAATTAAAGCGTGATAATTAAAGACATACTGGGTTGTTGACATGTGCAATGCATTTGCCATCGCAACATTATCGGAGCCAAGTGGCGTAGGGATAATTGTTGCCGATGTGGCAATTAAAGCCGCTGAGGTTAGTCTGCTCATTCCCGTTGAACGTAAGACTGGATATAAAGTCGCTAGCAAAATAATTGCTAAGTTTGAAGCGCTCGGAACTACTAATGATAATATGTTATCCATCAAAAAGACAATTGGGACTAATAAATATACCGACTTAATCCCCTTCATTGAAGAAGTTAGTCCGGTAACCGTAATGTCATTTGCACCGATGTGACTCATATACGCGCTGTAGCCTGCCAATAATAAAATTACAAAACCAGCTTGCGACAATGTCGTCGTGAACTGATCGATCATTACTTGAATTGGTTTTAAAAATTGGCTGGAGACAGGCTGCAATACGGTCACTTTATTGCCCATAAAAACGGCACAATATAGCAGCAACAAGCCTAAGGCAAATAAGACGATTTTAATATCCATCTTTTTCGATAACATATAAACTAAAATGCCTACGGAAAGCAATGTAAGAATTATTGCGATTGTTTGACTCATTTAAAATACTTCTTTCTGTTTAGCTAGCCTGTTTAATGGCGCTAACGAACCATTCAACAAATTCTGCGACATTGACTGATTTACCAATTATTGCATTAGGAGATTGGTGCAATTTATCATTGAAATCCATCAAGGAAGCACCGTAAGTATAGCCACTATCTGTTATTATTTCGACATGCGTTTCTTCAAACTCAAACATTTCTGGCTTAAGTAAGATACCAGCAGCCAACGCGTCATAAATTTTAAGACCAGTATTGAAACTACCGCCTCGGTATCGTTTAAACAAGCTATAAAACATATCACCCACTTTACCTAAAGACTTGATTTGTTCACTTACTTCAGGTTTGATTTTCGCTTGAAATCCTAATTCTAACGGAGCCACACGAATTTTTAAGCCACTTTCAAACACAATCTTAGCAGCTTCGGGATCACCCGCAATATTGAATTCTGATAAAACGCCGTAATTTCCTCTTCCAATACAGCCACCCATCATTACCAGTTCCTCGATATTAGCTAGATCAGCGGGATAAAGCCGAATATACATGGCAAAATCCGTCAGTGGTGCTATGCCAACCAAAGTCACTTTTTCCGGTGAATTAGCAACAACTTGATGAATTGCTTCCGGTGCAACTTGATTTTCTAAAAGAAGGCTGTTATCTGGCTCTGGGAAATTATAACCGTCCATTCCCGACTTGCCATGAACACTGGCCGCATCGATTGGCTTTTTGACGATAGCCCTTTTACATCCTTGAACAACTGGAACCTTTTTATTCAAAAATTTTTCTAGTTTTAAAACATTTGTTAGAGTCTGCTCAATTCCGACATTTCCGGCAGCGGCTGCAATTAATTTGACGTCAACCTGACGATCAAACAATAAGATTGCCAAAGCAACGGCATCATCGATACCGGGATCCGTACTTAAAATAATGGGTTTACTCATTACCATATCCTCCTATGGCTCAAATCAATAAGTTTATGATGAAAATTAATAGTACGTAATTTATGGTAGTAAGACCATCAATCTAGTACTTATTTCAAATTATATTCTAAAAATCACGTAAAATATATCTATTTTTAGTAAAAAATATTCGTTATTCATCATTAATTTGCACTACACGTTGAAAAATCAGCTAAAATAAAAACCCTTTAGAAAAGTTTCAAACTAATCTAAAGGGTTAATTTTAAATATTTTTTTGTTTTAAAATCAAAGCAAAAATCAACATAGTACTAATCTTCGTCAGCTGCTGCAGTGTAGACGTTTTGGACATCGTCATCGTCTTCAAGTGCATCAACTAGGTTAGCAAATTGATCTTTCTTTTCTTCTGGAACTGGCGTCGTGTTCTCTGGAATCATTGTAAGTTCAGCATTAGCAAGCTTGTAACCAGCCTTTTCCAGTGCATCACGAACTTGAGCGAATTGCTTTGGATCTGTGTAAATTTCAAAGGCATCGTCACTGGTTTGCAAATCATCACCACCGGCGTCCATTACGTCTAACAACATCTGATCTTCATCAGCGTCTGTTGTTGTCCGATCAATAACAATGTAACCTTTGCGATCAAACATATAGGCAACTGATCCAGTAGCACCAAGTGAACCACCATTACGAGTAAAAGCTACTCGAACAGCTGAAGCGGTCCGGTTCTTGTTATCGGTCAAAGCCTCAACAAAAACAGCAATACCACCAGGAGCATAACCTTCATAGGTAATCTCGTCATAATGCTCGTCTGAATTTCCTTCAGCCTTCTTAAGAGCCCGATCAATATTTGTCTTAGGCATGTTGTTGGCCCGAGCCTTGTCCATCACCATTCGCAAGTTAGGATTCCCAGAGGGATCAGGACCACCATTCTTTGCAGCCATATATATTTCACGAGATAATTTTTGGAAAATTTTACCTCTCTTTGCGTCTTGCGCATTCTTGCGGCCTTGAATATTGTGCCATTTTGAATGTCCTGACATAAGAATCCTTCTTTCTTTTGGTAAATTATTAACGATATAATCTTACCGCACAGACACGGAAAATTCAATACTAGCAACTAGTTAAGGAAATTTTTTCTTTAATTTATATAATTACGCATTTTTAGAAGGATAGCCTGCAATAATTTCGTGATTTACCCTAGTCATTCTCACTTTTAATTAGTAAAATGGAAACGTTAGTTTAATTTAAAGGAGAGAACTTTTGTGGAGGAAATAAATTCTAATCAGAAATTTATCTCGTGGCCCGTACTGACCTTGATGGCCTTTTGTACGGTTATTGGCCTCGATGATATCATGTATAATTTCCAAAACCAGGGAATGCCTGTTGTCACTTCCTGGATTATCATGTGTCTATTCTATGTTATTCCATACTCATTAATGGTTGGCCAACTTGGTTCGGTCTTTAACCATGAAGGTGGCGGACTTTCTTCGTGGGTCCGGGGCACTAATGGCGAATTCTTAGGTTACTTTACTGCTTGGACATACTGGGCAGCTTCGATTCCTTATGCGGTCGATTCAGCTAATGAAATTATTGTTGACATCGGGTGGGCAATAACTGGCTCAGAGAAGTTTCAAAATCAGATTTCTAATACTAAGTTTGCTCTCATGACTTTTGCCATGTTCATTATTTTCATTATTATCGAGCATTACTTCTCCCGTTCAATGGAAGTATTGTCCACGATTGGTGGTGGATTAATGTTAATCATGACCTTAATGTTTGTCTTTTTGGCATTCTTAGGGCTAGCAAAATCCGGCGGCCACATGGCTACTCAACCATTTACTTGGAAAACCTTAATTCCAAAATTTGATATGCATTATTGGACAACTATTGCCATGCTGATTTACGCCTTAAACGGCTGTGAGTTAGTTGCACCATACGTTACCAAAATGAAGAAACCAAAATCAGATTTTCCTAAAGCTATGGTTGCCCTAGCTCTTATGACCATCTTCTTAACCGTTTTTGGATCATTTGCTCTTGGTATCTACTTTAACAGCTATCATATTCCAAATGACTTAAAAATGAATGGTGCCTACTACGTCTTTGATATGGTTGGACATCAATATGGAATGGGCAAGACCTTACTCTACATCTGGGCGTGGACTTCCGTATTTTATAACGCAGCTTTATTAGCCGTTTTACTTGATGCCATGACCAGAATGCTTATTTCTGACACTGGTGACAAATATATGCCCCGCTTTTTACAGAAAAAAGATAAAAATGGCTTGCCTATCAATGGCTATGTATTAACGGTTGCTCTATCAGCCTTCATCATGCTGCTAGGTATCTTTTTGCCAGATATGAATGATATTTTCAACTGGTTACTAAACCTCAACGGCATTATTTCACCGGGTGTCACCTGCTGGATTTTCTTCTCATTTATGCAGATTCGGAAAAATTCCAAGAAGTTCCCGTCTGATTATGTCTTCTTGAAAAATGACAAGGTTGGTTACTTAGCTGGACTATTCCTGCTAATTGTAACCGCAGTGGCAACAATTCTCGGTATTGCACCGCAAGACGTTAAACAATTCAGTGGCTATTGGTGGTACGAATTAATCATTAATATTATTGCCATTGTTGTTTTAATTGGTCTTGGAGTAATTTTGCCAAGTATCAGACGCAGAGAAGAAGAATACGGCATTGCCTTTAGTCGCAATCAGTGGCTGATAATGTTCATTTTAATCATTGGTTCGATTATTTTTGATCTTTATCTTGGTGAGAAAAACAGCCTGTTCGGTGGTGCTAGCGTCAGCTTAGGTCAAATCAAATTAGGAATGAATATCGTCTTGATCATCATTGAGACGATTGTCGCTATTCTATTTTGTTGGCTTGTTGGTAGAAGAAAGCCTGTTAAAATTAATAATTAAAATAGAAAAGATTCATTGTGTCTGCAATGAATCTTTTTTCGTTTAAAAGCTAATTTTTAACGAGGTAATGGCCTTTTCTACTATATAATATACTTAATAAATTAGTAATGAGGAGAGTAAAATGACATCTATCCCTTTTAAAGCAGTTGCAGTTGATATGGACGGTACTTTTGAAAATGATGACAAGCAATTCGATCATCAGCGGTTTGAAAAAGTACTGACCAGATTGCGTGCCCAACATGTTCACTTTATCGTTTCAAGCGGTCGGCCGCTTTCCCGTTTGCGCCAAGACTTTTTTGAATTTCTTGATCGGATCGATATCGTTGCTGACAACGGCTCAATTTTAACCCAAGATAATCAAATTATTGCCCGCCATGTTTTTACATATAAAACTGGCATTAAGTTAATCAACTTTATCCAGGACAATTATCCAGAAGTAAAAATAGCGGCTAGCGGTTTGGATCGGGCATACATGAATAAAAAAGCGCCAGCTAAATTCAAGAGCTTAATGCACTTCTTTTACCCTGATTCAGTGGAAGTCAATAACTTAGTCGATATTCCAACAAGTGATAGCCTTACTAAATTAACGCTAAGCTGTTCCTCTGAACTCGCTAGTGAACTTGAGCGTAAATTTAATGCCAGTAATCCCGAACGAATTCATTGCACAACAAGTGGTTTTGATAATATCGATGTGATGCCAGCTGGTGTCAATAAGGGACAAGGAATCAAGTACTTTTTGCGTTACTTCAATGTAAAACCGGAAGAGCTTATTGCTTTTGGTGACGGCATGAATGACAAAGAAATGATTGAACTTGCTGGCTACAGTTACGCAATGAAAAACGGCGATGAGCGGTTGAAACAAATTGCTAAATATGAAGCTCCTTCTAATAATGAAATGGGGGTTTTGCAAGTGCTTGAAAATTACTTAGATGGAAAACAGTACTAAAATGAACTAAGAAATATTTTTTAAAGTAAGAGGAATAATTCTTCATGAGCTACATCGAAGTTAAAAACAATTTCAAACGTTACCAAACAGGTGATACGGAAATTTTAGCTAACAATAATGTTAGTTTTACAGTGGAAAAAGGCGAATTAGCAATTATCCTAGGTGCTTCAGGTGCTGGAAAATCTACCATTTTAAATATTCTTGGCGGAATGGATACCAATACCTCTGGTGATGTCATAATTGATGGCAAAAATATCGCTAATTACAATAAACGTGAATTAACCACTTATCGCCGTAATGATATTGGCTTTGTCTTTCAGTTTTATAACTTAATCCAAAACCTGACTGCTAAAGAAAATGTGGAACTGGCATCTGAAATCGTCAATGATGCTCTTGATCCTGTTAAAACACTTGAAGACGTCGGACTTAAAAACAGGATTAACAACTTTCCAGCCGAACTGTCGGGTGGTGAACAACAAAGAGTAGCGATTGCACGTGCCGTGGCCAAAAATCCCAAGATTTTACTTTGCGATGAACCAACTGGCGCTCTTGATTACCAGACTGGTAAAAGTGTGCTGCAAATTATCGCCAATATGAGTCGCAAAAAAGGTGCCACAGTTGTCATAGTTACCCACAATAGTGCTTTAGCACCGATTGCTGATCGGGTAATTCACTTTCATGACGGTCAAGTTACTAAGATTGATCAAAACGCTCATCCCGAAGACATTGCTAACGTTAAATGGTAAAGAAGGCTAACAATGACAAAAATAATTTGGAAAGATTTTTGGGAGTCAATTAAACATACCAAAGGGCAATTTCTGTCAATCATGGGTCTAATGATGATTGGGGCTTTTGCTTTGGTTGGCTTAATTGTCACTGGACCCGACATGCGCGATACCGGTAATCATTACGCTAAGCAGCTCAATACTTCCGATCTGACTGTTATCTGCAATTATGGCTTTGACCATGATGATACCGCCAAGATTAAAAAAGCCAAGGGTTTAGAAACAGCAGAATTTGGTTACATGACCGATACGGTTTTAAAAAATACGCAAGAAAGTTTTCGCGTTTTTTCCAAACCCAAAAGTGTTGGTAAATATGAAGTGCGTCAAGGTCGACTACCTAATAAGCAAAATGAGGTGGCTTTAGCTGCGCATTACGACAAGCGCTACCATCTGGGGCAAAAAGTTAGTTTTACTGAAAAGAATAATATTCTTGGCACTACCCTCTTAAAGCGCAAAAGTTTTAAAGTTGTCGGTTTCGTCCGTTCTAGTCAAATTTTGTCAAACGTTAATCTAGGTCAAAGCAATAGCGGAACTGGTGAGCTAAAAGGCTATGCCGTAGTAATGCCGCAAGCATTTGATCACACCGTTTATACCGTAGCTAATTTAAGATACCATGATTTACGTGGACTCGATTCTTTTGGAAAAACTTATAATAATAAAATCAGTGTTCATAAAAAAGAGCTGCAAAAAGTACTTAAAAACGGTGCCCAAAACCGCAAGGATCGAATCACTGCAACGGCATTCAAGAAATTACGACCAGAAGAAAAGAAATTAGCGCAAGCTAAAGCAAAAATCTATACGGCGCAGCGGCAATTAATTACTGCTGAAAAACAACTAACTGCGCAAAAAGAGCTATTAGCAAGAAAAGCCGCACAAGCTACCACACCACAGGACCAAATGCAGCTTAAGGGGGCACAAGCTAAATTAACTGCCCAGGCCCAAGTACTACAAAGGCAAAAACAGGCACTAGCCAAAAAAGCCGCACAAGCTACAACTGAAATAACTTCTGGCCAACAAAAACTAACAAAAGCTAAAAAGCAAATTAAAAAATTAGCACTTCCAAGCTATAGCGTTTATAACCGCCGAGAAGTTCCCGGAGGAGAAGGCAACTTAGTTTATACCACTGTTGCTCGTGTCGTCGAAGACTTAGCTAAGGTATTCCCGATTTTCCTTTATTTTGTTGCGGCTCTTGTTACCTTCACCACAATGAACCGGTTTATTGATGAAGAAAGAATTAATTCCGGAACTTTAAAGGCCCTCGGCTACGATGATTATGTCATTATTAATAAGTTTGTTTTCTATGGCTTCTTGTCAGGGACAATTGGAACAATCATTGGCATTTATCTGGGACACACGTTAATGCCGCAAATTGTGTATCACGCTTATTATAAGTCGTTGACTCTTCCACCGATTGAAGAACATTTTCACTGGCAAATTAGTTTGGTTGCCCTGATTTTATCTTGGATAAGTTCAGTTTTACCGGCTTATTTGACCGCTAAAAACGAATTTCGTGAAAAGCCTGCCTCCTTGCTTTTACCTAAACCCCCAGCAGCAGGCTCTAAAATTCTACTGGAAAAGATTCCCTTTATCTGGAATCATCTCAGTTTCACTCACAAGGTAACTGCACGTAATATTTTCAGATACAAGAAGCGAATGTTAATGACTATTTTTGGCGTCTGCGGTGCTGGTACACTCCTATTTGCTGGATTCGCGGTCAAGAATTCAATTAGCAATATGAACAATCGCCAATTTTCTGATTTAATCCATTACAACATGATTGTAGCCGAAAAGAAGCCACTATCAGATACCCAGCAACAGAAATTAACAACTAAGCTTAAAGAGCCAAATATTAAATCGGCTACTCCAGTTTATTATGAGTCAATGTCCAAAACGGCCGGTAAGTCTGGTGATACACAAGATATTACTCTGATCGTGCCCAAACACAGTGATGTACTTAATCAATATGTTCACTTAAATAACCGGCGCAATCGACAAACAATTCCATTAACAAATAATGGTGTTGTAATTTCGGAGCGCTTAGCAAGTCTGTTGCACGTTCAAAAAGGTGACCATATCACTTTAACTGATGAAAACAATCAACGCTGGTCAATGAAGATTGCTGGCATTACGGAAATGTACATGGGACATTTTGTTTTCATGAATCAAAAACAGTACCAAAAAGTCTTTAACCGCAATTACAAAACGACTGCTTACCTAGTAAACTTGAAAAATACATCCCGTAAAAATACCAGAAAAGTGGCGGCCGAATTTATGAAGTTAAATGGTGTTGCTGGGGTAGTTCAAAATACGGCGGTGAGTCAGGAATTAGACGTCGTTGTGCAGTCGCTAAACATGATTATGGTAGTCCTTATTATTGTTGCAGGTCTTCTTGCCATCGTGATCCTTTATAATTTAACTAATATTAATATCGCTGAACGAATTCGTGAACTGTCAACGGTAAAGGTATTGGGCTTTTATGACAACGAAGTAACGATGTACATTTACCGCGAAACAATTTTATTAACTATTATTGGTATTCTAGTTGGCTACCTTGGCGGCGACTTGCTTTACCAGTATATTCTTTACGTAGTACCGCCCGATAACGTGATGTTTAATCCTGCTCTATCTGCCTCAAGCTTTATGTGGCCACTAGGAGTAATCGGAATTATTACAATTATGCTTGGCTTCATCGTGAATAGCAAATTGAAAAATTTGGATATGCTGGAAGCGTTAAAATCAGTTGATTAAACTAAATATTATCTAACAAATTAAATAATTTAATACCCGACTCCACGATTTTACTGGAAGCGGGTATTTTTTTGAGTAACTTTCAAGACAGCTTTTGCCCGCTGCTTAATTTTAGCGACTGCTGGACCCGTTACTTCTGCCTCAAACTCACGAATTTGCAACTTTTAACTAACTTTTCCAATTGCAGCAAATATTGATTATTTCTAGCATAAAAATATTCACCCACTTTGAATCATAATTAACCCGTCGTTTTTGCTCAACTTCTTTAACTGTTCGTAAATACGCAAGCGACCTAATTAATCTTTTAACTTCCATTTTTTATTAATTAAAAAAGTAAAAATGATAAAAGTATGATATAATCCAAATAATAGATTTAATGTTAAACATCACAGATCTTCAAATTAACCTGTAAAAAACTTAGATTATCGCTCCTTCCTTATTTAGCGATAAAGAATTTACAATTAATTTTGGAGAATAAATTTGAATAAAATTTTAATCGTTAAACATTTAAAAGAGACTTATCAAGACCATAATCAAAAATTTAAGGCCTTAGATGATATTTCTTTTGCAATTAATCAAGGTGAGATTCTATCACTGTTAGGGCCCAATGGTGCTGGAAAAACTACCACTGTTTCAATCATTGGTGGTTACTTAATTCCAACATCTGGCAAAGTTATCCTGAAGGGCCAAGATATCACAACTACCAGTAAAAGGCCAAGTATCGGTGTTTCCTTTGGTGGTGAAATGGGTTTTTACCGTAATGCGACCGCTAAACAGAACTTAAAGTTTTTTGCTGATTTGGCTAAGGTTCCTTTTCGCAAGCAAAATGATGAAGTTAACCGTGTGTTAGCTACTGTCGAGTTAAGTAACGTTGCTAATAAAAAAATCGGTGAATTCTCTAAGGGAATGGTTCAGCGCCTGCATATTGCCCGCGCGCTCCTGGGTAACCCGAGTTTATTATTACTTGATGAACCAACTAGTGGACTTGATGTTGAAATAGCACATACTATCCAGCAAACGATCAAAAACTTGGCGGACACCGGAATTAGTATTTTGCTAACAAGTCATACAATGACAGAAGTTGAAAAATTAGCCGACAAAGTCATTATTTTAGGTGCCGGAAAAATTTTCTACACCGGAACAGTTAGTGGAGTGGTTAATTTAGCAAACTCGACTACGCAAAAGTCCTTAGACAATTTAGAAGATGCCTACATGGCTTTAGCACCCAAGCTGAGGAGAAAATAAAATGCGTTTCATTCGACTATTTCTCTTTCACTTGCGCGATTATTTATCTGATCAATATTTCGTTTGGCTAGTAATTACGTCAACCTGTTCAATTTTTTTAATACAATATACCATTGCATACGCAAGTCACGATTTAAACAATCCCCTTTTATGGCGTCAAAGCGGAATCTTTGGTACCTGGACTTCCTGTACGACTGTTGCCGGCTGCATTAGTTTTGAAAAATATAAGGGAACTTTACCTTATTTGCTAAATAGCAAGTATGATGAACGTCTTTCTCTAATCACGCTTTTGCTCCCTGCTTCTAGTTATGGGCTCTTCTCATTTCCCCCTGCCTTTGTACTGGCTAAAATCTTAGGAGTAGCAACGGGACCAATAACTGGCAGTTTTATTTTGCTAATTCTTTTATTATGGCTGGGTTGCACTATCATGGGCATTTTGATTGCTGCCTTTTTAACCCTTTCGCCTAATTCAATGCTTTATGAAACTTTAATCGGCACTCCGATTTTGTTAGTAGCCGGATTATTTGGCAATGAAGCTGTTTTAAAACCTTTAACGAATATCGCACAGTGGTTTATTCCGATTACAGCACCAATCTCCGCACTAACAAGAAACATCGTTTTTAATTGGGCAGCCTACATTTTTAGCCTAATCTTCTGGTTATTTTTAATTGCTATTACAGTTAAAAAGATTAATTATTTAGTGCGCAAGAAAGGAGCGTTGAAGATCATATGATTGCTACACAATTTTCGGCTTTGCCTTTCTTAAACAATTGGCGTACAAAAATAATTTATTTTGTACTCAATCCATTAATCAATATGGCATTATTGGTATTAATTGATATGCAATATGCCAACAGTTTTAATTGGTCGATTGTTGCTGCATCAATTGCAATTGATACTACCACTTTAACAATGCAGACGATGAACGACCTATTAGTTGAAGATGCCAGCTTGCGCATCGACTTTGAGATGATTGCTAAAAAGCCATTCAGTTTTCGATATTGGATGAGTAAATGCATCACTTCGGCAATTATCGGGACCATTTTAGCAATTATCAATTTGGTTTTAGCGCTTTGTTTTGGTGCTCCCTTTTATCTCATTTTACGTGTTGTCATCCTGCTGCCATTACTTTGTCTAACCGGGATTATCTTTGGTTTCACAGCTTGGGCAATATCATGGCAAATGAATGATCCCTACTTTTTGGCTAATTTCTTTAGCGCAATTATTCAACTGGTAGCCGGTATTTTGGTTGTGATTACTGCCTATCCGACGTGGTTAAAGTCAATCGCACTAATTTTTCCATTCGCCAGTCCAGTCACTTTTATCAAAACAGGTTCTGCAAACCTAATAGCCAGCATCATAATTACTCTAATTTGGTTGTTGGTTGGTTTGATTGCTTACGTCATTCAAATTAGGCCTGTGTTAACCAAAGGAAAACACCGCTTTTAAGCTCACACAGTTTTACCGACATAAAAAGACAGTCAATAATGACTGCCTTTTTGTTTTGCTTAAATTTTGCTTTTTCCTAATAAAACAGAGCTGATTACTACTGATAATGAACTGAAGGCCATTGCCATACCGGCAAATTCAGGGCTAAGAGTTAAGCCAGCACCAGCAAATAGCCCGGCAGCAACTGGAATTCCAAGGACATTGTAGATAAAAGCCCAGAATAGATTGAGCTTGATGCGGCTAAAAGTTTTCTTACTCAACTTTAATGCACGAACAACGTCTTCTAAATCATTTTTTATCAAAACAATTCCACCTGCTTCAATCGCCACATCAGTTCCAGAACCCATGGCGATTCCAACATTAGCCTGTGTTAAGGCTGGTGCATCATTAATACCATCACCAACAAATGCGACTTTGTGATGTTGCTGCAATTTTTTTATTGCGGCTGCCTTATCGATTGGTAAAACTTCTGCAATGACCTTGTTAATACCGACTTGCTGGGCAATTGCCTGAGCAACAGGTTTATTATCGCCAGTTAACATCACCGGCTCTAGACCCAATTTAACTAAATCGCTAATTGCTCGCGCCGCATTTTCTTTTGGTACATCTTGAATCGCAATTAAACCAATTGCCTGTTTTTCAATAGCCACTAGAACAACCGTTTTAGCTTCTTCTTGTAAAGTGGTAATCTTGGCTTTCAGCGGTGAAGCGACTGTCACGTCTTTAGAAGCAGGCTTTCCGACAAAGGCTGCTCGACCGTTAATTTGACCACTAATTCCACTACCTTCAATTGCCATAAAATTAGTTACTGGACTAGTAGAAATTTTGCCAGCTTTGGCAGCAGCTAAAATAGCGGGTGCCAAGGGATGCTCTGACATTTTTTCTAAACTTGCAGCTATCTGCAGGACTTCTTCTTTATTGCCGACAATATCGGTTACTACCGGTTTGCCCCTAGTTATTGTGCCAGTTTTGTCAAAAACAACAGTATCAAGATTATTGGCAGCTTCGAGAATTTCACCATTTTTAATTAAAATGCCCATCTTCGCTCCACGGCCTGTACCAACCATTAAGGCTGTTGGCGTGGCTAAACCCAGAGCGCAAGGACAAGCGATTACCATTACTGCAACGGCAAAATTAAGGGCTGTAGCCACATCCTTGCCGATTAGAACATACCAGACAAGAAAGGTCGCGATAGCAATTATCAAAACCGTGGGAACAAAGATATTAGCTACCTTATCAGTCAGTTTTTGAATTGGGGCATGACTATTTTGGGCTTGCTTAACAATCGCTATAATCTGGGCCAACATAGTGTCACTACCGACTTTCTCCGCGGTAAAAACAAATGATCCATTTTGATTGATTGTTGCTCCAATTACTTTATCGCCTACTTTTTTGTGGGCAGGTAAACTTTCACCAGTTACCATAGATTCATCAACAGCGGAGTTACCGGAAATTATTTTGCCATCTACCGGAATTTTTTGTCCTGGTTGAACTTGAATTAAGTCACCTTGTTTAACCTGATCAATTGGAACCTTCACGAAATTATCGTCACGCTTTACTAAGGCATTTTTTGCTCCCAATTTAACCAATTTGCTCATAGCACTAGAAGCATTACTACGCATTTTTTCTTCAAGTACTTGGCCTAAAAGAACGAAAGTAATTACAAAAGCAGCTGTTTCAAAGAAAACTGGCCGGTGAGTAAACATAGCATAAATACTGTAAAGATAAGTGGTTAATGTCCCCAGCGCTACCAAAGTATCCATATTAGAATGGTGCTTTTTAAAGGCAGCCCATGCACTACTCACAAAGGGACCTGCTGAAATCAACATGATTATCGTCGTAAATACCAGCATTGTCCATGAACCGCCTGGTAGCATCCACCCGGTAAATGGATGCAAAATCATTTCTAACAGCATCGGTAAGGAAAAAATTAATGAGATCCAGAAGCGTGTTGTAATTTTCATCTTGGTAGTTTCCTTATCTTTTTATTTAACGATTACTTTGCCATGAAACATGTTCATACTACATTCCCATTCGTATTCGCCTGGTTTGCTCGTATCAATTTTAACTTGTTCAACTTTTCCCTTAGGTAATTCTTGATTAATACCGAAATCAGAAAAAATGACATGATCAAGGCAGCTTGATGAATCAAGTCGCTTAAAGTTTAACGTGGCTGGCACGCCCTTTTTTAGAACTATTTTTTCTGGCGAGTAACCACCCTTTACCTCAATATTAATACTTTGCTTATCGGTGCCAAGCTCTGCCGTCTCAGCCTTAACATTTTGCTTGCCAAAAAACCACCATGTAATGAATAGTATTAAGAAAAGACCTACAATTAATACGATTATTTTAGCCATAATTATTTCTCCTATTGCGTTTTAATTTTCATTTTTAATGTCTACATTTGTAAACTATAATAATTATAAAGCCAAAATTTACAAATGTAAACATAAAAGGTTTGAAGCAATAAAAAATGCCCATTGGCACTGAAACCAATAGGCTTTGCGATTTTTTTATTTTGTCTACTCGATTTTAGCCAGTCCTCCAAACTGGAAAATTTCGACCCGCGTGTAAAAAAATTATTTTACTAGGCGAGTTTTTATCTTCAAGCAAAATCGTTATTATCAACTTATCAGGATTGTAGCAATTAATGCTTTACTTAGCAGCGTACAATACCTTAGTTTTTCATTTTCTATCCCATCCTAGACGTCATAAAATTAAAACCGCAAAAAAGATTTTATTAGCATCTTTTTTATCATGCAAGTATTTTGAATTGACTTTTTAACCTGCTTTTTTAGTCAAATAAAAGGTGATTTTGACTATCTTCCTGCACCATCATACTTTTTCAGTCCTAAGTTCCAAACATAAGTATCACAAAAGAGAAATACAATAGCGACAGCGAACTGGATAAGTACAACTGACCACTTTTTTGCGTTAAGAAGAACGATAGTGGCTGGACAAGCAATTAAACCAAACGGTAATAAGAAGTTGAAAACCAAATTACCAATACCGCGATAAATTGTCGCTGGATACCTACTCATTTGGATCATACTTAAAAACAAATCGGTGCGACCAAAATTAGTCGGGAACCAAAAGGCAGAGATTGTCCAAAGATACCAGAGTGAATAATACAAGATACAACCGAACAGACATGAAAAAACAAATAAAGCTAATTGTTGCCAAGTTATCGCCTTACCTTGACAAGCTATTACAACAATGATTAAACCCAAAACCGCATTAATAAATTGCGTAAATTCAATTGATCTAAAAAAATAGAATAACTTAGTGTTAATTGGTTTTAATAAAACCGAATCAAGTGTTCCTTCCCGAATATCCTTCTCCAGTAACGGCATTGATTTAACCAAAAAGGCCATTAAAAAGCCATCAAGCATCGTATATACCCCAACCAGCAAAAGACATTCATTAAATGTCCAGCCGCCAATTGTGTCAACGTTCAAATAAATAACTTTGAAAAAAGCAATCGGGATTCCTAACCATAGGATCGATGATATCATTCCAAACAATGTATCAAGTCTAAAACTGATACTTTCAAGTAAGGCAACCTTGCTTAGATTCCTTATTAATTTAAGCTTATTTTTCATTTTATCCTAGTACATCAGAATATCTCTGAAGCCCTCTCCTATTAACCAACACCAGTATTAGATATAGTAAACAAATCCAAAGCAATTCAATCGCAGTATTTACAAGCCAAAACTTTGTAGGCAATGCTTTAACAAGTGTATCGATTGGAAATGAACTAAAATATTTAAACGGTAAGCAACTAATAATCTTAAACATCGGGCTAGGTAACATTTCTAAGGGAAAATAAAAGCCTGACAATAAATTGACAACAATTTCTTTAACGATTAAAACAAAAAACAGATTATCAAACCAATAAGCTGTACTACCAACAATGTAAGAAAATAAGAACCAAAGAATAGCTGCTAATATGAGGCTAACTGCAAATTTAACTAACGTTAAAAGCGAAACTTGAACTAGCTTTTTAACAAATAGATAACAAAAGCCAACTACCAGGATTGGTAATAACAAGAGCAGATTTGCTAACCTGTCTCCTAGCATTTTGGCAAAGTAATAACAATGAAGTTGAATAGGTCGATGAATAATATTTGAGAGTTCTCCTGAATGAATATCATCATTTAACTCCCAGTCAATGGCATACCAAACAAATGAATTAATAAAATTTACACCAATATAGTAGATAACTAACTGATTCCGGGTGAAACCACCAATCGTTTGACCAGGTTTGATAATAATTGACCATAAATAGAACATTACAATGCTGGGAACAATGGCTTGCATTAAGAGAATAACGACACTACTTTTATTGGCAAAAATCTTTTTTAGAGAAACAGCAATAATTGCAAGATAGCTTTTTAACATAACTTTTTCTCCCGGGCAAAAATTTCAAGAATAATATCTTCTAGTTTTAAATCATGAATTTGAAAATTTGATCCCTGTTTAGCACGCGCTAACGCGGCAAGTTCTTCATCCACGCGGTTGTTCGGGACTTTGAGCGTAATTGTTAAGTCATCCTGGTCAATTATTTGCGTCTTTATCTTTTCTGGTGCAAATGTTTCGGCCTTATTAAAGCTGATGTACTTATTTTGACCAAACTGTTCTAACAGATTCTTTTTTCTGCCGTTCCAAATAATTTCTCCTTGATTAACAATTATTAGTTGATCACAAATAGCAGCAATATCTTCCATATCGTGAGACGTTAGAAAAATGGTTAGTTTTTCTTTTTTATTTAACTTTACCAAGAATTTGCGCAAATCTCGCTTTGCCAAAACGTCCAATCCAATCGTTGGTTCGTCTAAAAACAAAACTTTAGGCTTAGTTACTACACCCGCTAAGAACTCAACTTTCATTCTTTCGCCTAGGGATAATTTTCTTGTCTGAGTATCCAGTAGATGAGTAATATTTAAAGTTTCTGCCAGAGTATTCACGTTCTGTTCAAATTCTTGGTCATCTATTTCATACATGGTCTGCAATAATTTAAGATAATCACGCGGAGTCAGATCTGGAAACAGTTGTGACCGATTTCCCATCACAACTGAAATTGATTTTTTAAAAGCGTTACTTCTTTTGACTGGATCAAAGCCATTAACCTTGCAATAGCCTGATGTGGGAAATAATGTGCCCGTTAGCATCTTGATAGTTGTTGTTTTTCCCGCGCCATTTTGACCAATAAAACCAACTGTCTCACCTTCTGTAACCGAAAAGTTAAGTTGATTAACAGCTTTAACTGTTTTTTTAGTTGGTCGGATAATATTTTTAATAGCTGCTTTTAGACCATCGCCCCTTTTTGTAATTGAATATTGTTTCGTGAGGTTATGTGCTTCAATCACTTGCTTGTCCATTAAAAATGCTCTTTCTTAAACTCAAATACCTTTGAAAAGCACAAAAAAGCAATTTTACTAATTAATTTACCTGTAAAAATGCCCTGTTAAAAATTTTAACTTTTCAATTTATCTTAACCGCAAAAACCGGCTTATTGCCCCTAAGCGGTGATCACAGTTTACCATTAATCTAACATAATGCTCAATATTATTTAATAGAAAATTTAATTTGTGTCGTGGAAAATAAAAAAGTACTACTTCTTTACCCGAAGTAGTACTTTTTAATTAGTTTTTTGCTACGTAATCATCGATTTGCTGCAAATAAGCCTTTTTGGCATTATCACTAATCCACGAGGTGGTAAAAGAATTTTTCGCAATCTGAATCAGTTCTTCTCTGCCCCAACCAACTTTTTGCGCAAATTGATAGTAAACATCGTTAATGTAATTACCGCCTTTATATGAAGGATCATCAGAATTCAGGCTAATTAGTGCACCCTCTTTAAAAAGCGTAGTGATTGCTTTTTCTTCCATATCCTGACGTGTGTAATAGTATGCAATTGGACAGGCAGTTATACCAATTTTTTCTTCAACAAGATAAGCCATTAAATCTGGATTTTCAATAATATTCATCCCGTGGTCAAGCCGATCAACTTCAATAATTTCTAGCGCTTGCTTAATGTGTTCCACAGAGTCAACTTGTTTTGGATCACAATGCATTGTTAAATAGTAACCCTGCTTTT
This sequence comes from Lactobacillus sp. B4026, assembly GCF_026535825.1. Lineage (NCBI taxonomy): Bacteria > Bacillati > Bacillota > Bacilli > Lactobacillales > Lactobacillaceae > Lactobacillus > Lactobacillus sp. B4026. The sequence continues at coordinate 275,593 of NZ_JAFNPD010000001.1, read as the reverse complement.
TGGCTTCTGCAAAAATTAACATGAATTTCAACGGTGGATTGTGATGTTCAGCTGAATCAAGACCAACGCCGATTATCCAGCCCTTCTCATGATAAGGCCTTGCCGCTTCTAAGGTTTGACGAGCGGATTCTTTAGAAAATTCACGGAGAAAGCACATTATTAGCTGTGTGTCTACGCCTAACGCGCGACCATCTACAATTGCTTCGTGTATCCCTTCTATTACTGTTTCAAAGGCTACTCCTCTGCTGGTATGTGCCTGAGGATCAAAAAATAATTCTAAATGCTTAACATTATTTTGCGCCATTTTTTGTAAAAATGCCCACGTAACATCATAAAAATCTTGCTTTGTCCGCAAAACCTTCATCCCATTGTAATAGGCTTTTAAAAATTCTGTAAGGCCATAACCATAACTGTGGTCAACATCGGCCGGGGATTTTGCACCAATGTCAATATGATTTCTCTTCGCACAAGCAAATTCTAATTCAGGTTCAAGAGTTCCTTCGATATGAACATGCAATTCTGCTTTAGGCAAACCAGCGACAAATTCACGAGTCAGTTTTTCCATTGTTTGTGTTCTCCTTTATTATTTCCAATGACCACAATTAACTTTTTGGCACAATCATTTACTAATGAGATTGATTGGTTAGTTGTAGTTTTTTAGCCCTCAGCTCGAAGATAACACGAACATTATAGCAAGCCAAGAGCAAATACCACGGACGCTATATCTTTTAAATTAGTACTTTATTTAATAATAGCATTTTTAAAAAAGTTTACAATAAAAAAATTAATGTTTAATTTATTCGCTTTTTATCCATAATTATAACTGCTTCATGTTTGAAACTTAACTAATGATAAGTTTAATTTTGGCTTGACCGTTACTAAAATCATTAGTAAAGTGGAGACAATTTAAATTCATTATGCATAAAGATAAGGAGTGCGACTATGTCAAATTGGACAACGAAATTTATTAAAGAAGGACTGACATTTGATGATGTTTTATTAATTCCAGTAGAAAGTCACGTACTTCCAAATGAGGTAGATTTGCAAACCGAATTAGCCCCTAACCTCAAATTAAAGATTCCGCTAATAAGTGCCGGAATGGATACAGTTACAGAAGGCGCAATGGCAATTGCAATTGCTTTACAAGGTGGTCTTGGTGTTATTCATAAAAATATGTCAATTAGTGCCCAAGCGGGTGAAGTTGCTAACGTTAAAAATGTCGTTGTTCCAAGCAACATTGCCAAGGCAGCCGTTGATGACCAGAATCGGCTTCTAGTTGCAGCAGCGATAGGCGTAACCAGTGATACCTTTGAACGCGCTGAAGCCCTGCTAGAAAAAGGTGCTGATGCAATTGTAATCGATACGGCACATGGCCATTCTGCAGGCGTTTTGCGCAAAATTAAAGAAATTCGCACCCATTTTCCTAATGTCACTTTAATTGCTGGCAACATTGCCACCGGTGACGCAGCTAGGGCACTTTTTGATGCTGGCGTTGATGTCGTCAAAGTTGGAATTGGTCCAGGTTCAATTTGTACTACTCGGGTTGTTGCCGGTGTTGGCGTCCCACAAATTACCGCTATTTATGATGCAGCTACTGCTGCTCAGGAGTACCATAAACCAATTATTGCCGATGGCGGTATGCAATATTCAGGCGATATTGTTAAAGCTCTTGGGGCTGGTGGCAACGCGGTTATGCTAGGTAGCATGCTTTCTGGTACAACAGAAGCTCCGGGTGAAATTTTTGAGAGTGAAGGACAAAAATTCAAAACATACCGTGGCATGGGTTCAGTTGGCGCAATGGCACAAGCACATGGTTCTTCGGATCGTTATTTCCAGGGTGGTGTTAACGAAGCAAATAAGCTAGTTCCCGAAGGCGTTGAAGCACGAGTACCTTACAAGGGCGATGTTTCTGATATTGTTTTCCAAATTATTGGCGGATTACGTTCCGGAATGGGTTATGTTGGTGCTGCAACAATTGCTGATTTACGTGAAAATGCTCAGTTTGTGAGAATTACCAATGCTGGTTTACGTGAATCACACCCACACGATGTTCAAATCACGAAAAAGGCGCCAAATTACGAAAGATAATAGATTAATTAGACCAGTAATTATCAACTAAAAAAGCACTAGCTGCTTATCCATAATGGATTCAGCTAGTGCTTTTTATTATCTGATAAAGCAGAATCTAGTTTGGCTAAATTTGCCAGCAATTTCTTTTTAGTATCTGACCCCAAAATCTTTTCAGTTTCTTGTTCTGAGGAGATAAAGTAATTTGTTATTTCTTTTTCTAGTTTAACTGCTTTTTCTGTTAACCGGATTTCCTTATAGCGAGTGTCCTGACTATCAACCTCTTTGCTGATCAAGTTCTTTTGTTCCATCAAATGCAAGATATTAGTAGCAGTTGATTTTCTAATATTAAATTCGTGCTCAATATCTTTTTGATAGATTGGTTGCTTAGTGGAAAAGGAAGTTAAATATTCGATAATCAACATCTGTGTTCCCGTTAATCCTAAGCTTCTTGCAAAATGATCAACATTACGGTTAAAAGTATTCTGGACACGTTGCAAGGCTAATCCGAGTCTTTCCATTTTTATTCCTTTGCTTTAACAGGTTTAGTAGCTTTATACAGCAAGTATACACCAACTACCACTAAAACAAGCAAAAAGATTAAACCAACTTGTGAGGCATCAACTAATTTACCGGCCGCAGTATTCTTGCCACTCATCTGTTGAACAAATTGCATGATTGCGGAAACAATTGCAGTTCCCACTGCCCCAGCAAACTGTTGTGCCATGTTGAATAAACCGTTACCGTCGGTATTTTCTTTTTCACTTAAAACATTAAGTGATGCAGTCATAGTGTTACCCATGATTAAGCCCGTACCAAGCATTGTAATGGTATAAAAGATGATAATTTCAATTGAAGTAAAGTTGGCTGCAAAAAGACAGAAAAGCAATCCCCCAATTAATTCAAACATCGCACCAGTCATAATTGGCTTACGTGGACCATAATTATCAAGTAACCGACCACCAACAGGCGATGCAATTGCTCCAATAATACCACCAGTTAAGAGTAGCAACCCAGCAATCATCGCTGTCGAACGATTAACAATTTGAACATAGTTAGGCAAAATAAAAGATAAACCTAACGTGTTAATTTGAAAAATAAAATAAGCGCCCAGACCCTGAGTAAACTTAATTTTCTTAAACACCCGAATATTAATTAGCGGATTTGCCACTTTTAGCGAATGCCTAATAAAAATGATCAATCCGATAATGCCAATAATTAGTGGAACAGCGAACGTTAATGGTTTTTGTAAAACTGTTGCCAAATTACTGAAGGCTAAAATCAAGCCAATGAAAGTTACGGTAATACTTAAAAAGCCCGCAACATCTAACTTAGAATGTTTAATTTTCTTACTTTCCTTAGTGATAGAAGCAAGTCCCATAACCAAAGAAATAATCATTACTGGAATGATGAAAATGTAAATAAAACGCCAACCCATTGTGTTTACAACTAAGCCACCAAAAGTTGGTCCTAAAGCCGGTGCTACAGCAGTGATCATTGTTCCGATCCCCATCAGTAAACCGATTTTATCTAACGGTGTTCTTTCCAAAATAATGTTAAACATCAATGGAATCGCAATTCCGGCTCCAGCCCCTTGAACAATTCGTCCAATTACTAAGAAGGAAAAGTTTCTAGCCACAACATCAATAAGCAATCCTGCAATAAAGACTGCCGAAGCAGTAATAAACAGCGTACGTGAACTGAAATTCCGTTTCAAATAGGCAGATAATGGCATGATAATCGAAGCTACAAGTAAGTAACCCGTTGTCATCCATTGAACCATCGCCATATTAACGTGAAATTCGTTCATTAAGACAGGAAAAGTAACATTCCCCGCCGTTTCTATCAGGACTCCTGAAAAAGACATCAGTCCTGCCGCAAAAATTGAACAAATTAATTTTGCATCTAATTTTCTTTGCATATAATTCCTCCCAAAATTTTAGTTAGCAAGCTAACTGATTAACCATAGTAACGTAAATAATTTTGAAATGCAATTAATAATAATTTAAAAAATAAAAAAACCATCTTTAAAAGATGGTTAAAGATATGCAAATAATAATTAAAAAGTAATTCTTTTTAGGCCTTATCCGTATCAATTACATATTTTTTCCAGTATTTCCAAACTTCATCGCCTGAAAAGCGTTTAGCGTTTTCATAAGCAGCCTCACTCATTCGTTCACGTAAATTAGAATCTGAGAAGTATTTTGCAATTTCATCTGCAAAAACATCCACATTTCCGTTTGGTACGAGAACACCACTAACATTATTATTAATTAAATCAGATGGACCATAATTAATATCATAAGAAATTACCGGAACGCCATGCGATTGAGCTTCCATCGTAACTAGAGACGCACCTTCATAAAGTGAAGAAAGCAACATAAGCTGAGCATGGTCATAGATATCATCAACTTGATTTGCGTAACCCATAAAATGGATACAATTTTCTAAGCCAAGATCCTTAACTAGCTTTTTCAATTTCTTTTCTTCTTTACAATTATCTGAACCATCTGGGTAACCGTAAATATCTAATGTTAAGTTTTTATTTTTCTGATAAACTTGCGCAAATGCGTTAATAGAATCACCTATGCGTTTTTCAACAAATAACCTTGCTAAAATAACAATTTTACCGGGAATTCTCTGACTCATAGGAATATGCGGCTTGGCAAGCTGCTCATTGGATACAATACCGACAGGAATCGCAACAATCGGTACTTGGGTCCGCAACCGTTTTTTCATGTCATCTGCCTGGCGCTGTCCGGGCGTGATAATTAAGTCGGTTTTACTTAACTGCTCCGTATTGGCAATTGAGCCATATGATAAAAATGAGTTGGGGTCTCTGTAATCACCATAATGAATACTATGAAAATGCTCAATTTTACGTGCCGGTGTTTTCATGTTTATCATAGGTAAATTGGTGATATTACTACGATCTGAGATAAAAGTAGATTGGCCGCCATCTTGTTCATTTAGCTCGTCAAGCATAATAGTAAAAGCTTGTCCTATATTCATCAGCGAATGCTGTATACCTTTTTTATCCGTTAGTTGAATATTAGTTGCTGCAAGCCACTTTGGTTTTTGCTCATATGAAACTTCATAATAAACTGTATTATCAGGTCGATAAAATGATTCATAAATAAGGTTATCATTTGAAGTATTAAAAATTTGCGTAAAACTTTTAAAACCTCTAGTGTCATAAAAATCCATTTTTGTCTTATGATCATCAGCATTAAAATAAGTAATACTATCAAGATTATTATCACTAAACAAAGTAATTAACATTGTTTTGCGATTACCATCATATACTTCATAGCCATTATCAACCTTTTTAATCTGATCAGATTCGGGAATTGGTAGCTCATCAATTGTCATCTTTTGTTGCGGATAATTAACCGTTCCAGCAAAAAAGTCGTACATATTGACATAATCGTCATCATTTAAACCATATAGCGGTAAATTTTGATGAGCAAAACGATTATAATCACGCATTGCAAGTTTAGCTTTTACACCCTTTTGCTTAAATAATTTTAGCCTTTTAACTTCAGCATGTTCAATGCCAGAACTATTAGAGTCTAATCTGTTATTTAAAAAATAATACATTTATTAATCCCTCGTTATTTCAATCATTCATACTATATTTTATATTTTATCACAATTGAATCATGTTATTAAATGCAATTTATGTTATTTATAATATAAATCATAAATGTTGATGTATAAAAGATTTTATAAGGACTTACTTTAACTAAGTTAACGAAGAAATTATAACTATGTAATTTATTTTGGTTGAAAGCTAACTTTTATATTCTATAAAATTTAATTTATTTCAAACTAACTAATTAATTATCGTAAATTTACCGTTTTTGTACTAGTATTTTGCTTATTATTCCATAAAATTGTACTACTACAATTCCTTATTGCTTAATTACTAGGCAATTCTACTTGAGTAGTATAATAACTAATTAATCATATCAGGGCAAACTAATCCATAAAACCCCTGGTCATTTTTGGAAGACCATCATGTCTCAACTTTAATCTGCTTAGATAATTTTGCTGACCAGCAAAATACCCCATAATTAGTTATGCTAATTATGGGGTTAACACCAAAATACTATAAATTTCTAATCCTTTTTCTTGGTCAACTTTAAACCTATTGGCCAGATAATAGCAACGACAACACTAATTGCTAAACCTAACCATAACATTGAGGAAGTAATTAGAGAAATTCCTGGATCTAATTCGCTTTGTAAATATTGGACTAATTGATTTAGGTAATATTGCAAGGCACCAAAAGAGCCAACTGCAGCAATTAACAAAGCAATTAAGGCCCAAGATTGACCAAATAATACTAACAAAGCTGCAAGAGCTAAAATCAAAATAGCTCCAAATAAGAAGTAGTGAAAAATGTTAATTGAGTTATTGACCTGCTTAGAATTATCCGATAATCCCTTATTAACACGCTGGAGTATCAGATAATTAACAGCTTTTTGAACCTCGTTTTTCTCAGGTAGCTTTAAGTTTTTGGCAGTTAGCTCTCCGTTTTCCTGATAGCTAACGCTAAGATTATACAAGTCAACATAGGATAAATCCCGGTGATACTTTGAAGGCAATTGCTCAAGCACCTTATTTTCAACTCCAAAGTCTTTAGCTAACTTCAGTGTTCCCTTTAAATTGGTATCACCACTTTTATCGACGTTCTTTTTTATTACAGAACGCGCAACTTTCGGAACGTTTTGAACATTGATCGTTGCTGGACTTTCAAATAACAAAAAGCCCGCAGCACCAATAAATACTATAAATACTAACCGCAGAATTATACTAGCAAACCTTCTCATTAGACTTACCTCCTTAGGTAGATTAACTAATGTTCTAGCAATCGTGTTGACCCGAAGCTAAGCAGTTGCAAGCAATTTTGGCTGGTGCATGCAGTTTTTTCTGTGCAAGTTCTGTTTCAATTGTAGCAATATCACTTTCAGACAAAGGCATGTCTTTTAATATTTCAATTAAGACTTGTCCTTTATGCATATCACACATATGATTCATCATTTCTTTAGTAACTTGAATCATCATCTGAATTTGTGTAACTGTGGCAGAATAGACATATCGGCGACCATCTTTTCGCGTCTGCAATAGACCTTTTTTAACCAAGCGTCCCATTAAAGTTTTAATAGTCGATTCAGACCAATTTTTCTTAGTTTGAAGCTGCTCGATTACCTCACCAGTATGAATTTCGCCGAGAGTCCACACTATTCTCATGACTTCCCACTCGGCTTCAGAAATATTATGTTCTTTGTTTTTCTTTACCATAATAGTCAACCTAGTTTTATTCTACTACAAAACAAACTTTTTTAATGCTTTCGCAATTCCGTCATGATCATTATCCTCAGTTATATAATCTGCATTATCTTTGATCATTTCAATCGCATTTCCCATTGCCACTTTTTTAAAACTTGGATTCAAAAACATTGAAATATCATTTCCTTGGTCACCAAATACCATGACCTGACTAGGAGCAATTTTTAACCGGTCTGCGAGGTTAATTAGTGCGTTACCTTTTGAAGCATCTTTAATATTAATCTCAATATTAGAAGAAAAACTACGCACAACATCATATTTGGCAAAAGCCCACTCCGGAATATTATTCCAAAGCTTCTCTACTTCTTCGACATCATCTGTCTCGCTAAAGCCCACTTTATTAAAGGTAAAATCTTGTGGAATTTCTTCTGCTTTACGTACTTTAATAATATTTTTTGTCATTGCAGCATTGACCGATAAATTGACGCCCAATTCTCGATCACATGTCCAAAAACATTCTGGTGTTTCAAAATGCAGGTTAACATGAGCAAGGCGCTGTAAACGTCGCATATTAGTAAAATCATGATAATTCATTTCCTGGTTCATCAATACTTTACCAGCTAAGTTTTGAATAACTGCACCGTTAAAGACAATATTATATTGCTTATCCCCGGCTAGTCCTAATTCCTGGTTGAATTGCATCACGCCTGATAATGGGCGGCCGGTAGCAAGAACTACTTGAATACCTGAGTCTATGGCTTGTTTCAACGTTTTCTGTGTTTCTGGCAAAATACTATTATTGCTAGAAAGTAAAGTACCATCTAAATCGACCGCAATTAATTTAATTGACAAAGTTTTTTCCTCCCACAATCTGGATATTATCTCCTTTATTATACAAAAAGTCGTAATTACTTACGACTTTTTTCAATATTCGCTTTTATTCAGATTGGCATAAGGACTTTCAAAGGTTTATTCAACCGTTACACTTTTAGCCAAATTTCTTGGTTTATCAACATCAAGGCCCTTATCTTTGGAAGCATAATAGGCAAATAGCTGTGCAACCACAACACTTACCAGTGGGGTTAAATAATAATTTATCTCTGGGAGAACAATATCGTCATCGTCAACCGCTAACTTTTTGCTTGTAATCGTAATTACGCTCGCTCCCCGAGCAATTACTTCTTGAATATTACCTCGCATTAAATCGGCAGTTAGCGGGTCATTAATCAGGGCAATTACAGGTGTTCCTTTTTCAATTAGTGAAATTGTTCCGTGTTTCAACTCGGCGGCCGCAAAGCCTTCGGTTTGAATGTATGATACTTCCTTTAGCTTGAGCGCTGCTTCAAGAGCAAGCGGATAATCAATCCCACGGCCAATATAAAAAGCATTACGTGAGGGAAGCAAAAACTTTTGAGCTAATTGCTCAATTTTTTCCTTACTTGAAATCACCTGCTCTGCTCCTTCAGCAGCTAAGGCAAAAGCGGTTTTTAAATCAAAAGCACGCGCATTTTCATTGCCAATTTTTTCTCCTAATGCTTTAGCTAAAATAGCTTCTAACGTAATTTGAGCGGTGTATGCTTTGGTAGATGCAACCGCAATCTCCGGCCCTGCTTCTAAGGAAAGTGAGGCAGTTGCTTCACGAGCAAGAGTTGAATTGGGAACATTGGTTAAAGTTAAACTTGGAATATTGCGCTTGATTGCCTCTTGTAAAACCACCCTAGAATCAGCAGTTTCACCCGATTGTGATAGAAAAATAAACAGGGGATGCTTTGACATCATTGGAAAATGGTAGCCGGCTTCAGAAGCAAAACCTACTTCGGTCGGTACACCTGCAAACTTTTCAAAAAGCACTTTACCAACCAGACCCGCATGATAGCTGGTCCCTGCAGCAAAAATATACAACCGATCAGCAGCTGCTAGCATATCAATAATTTTTGCTTTAATTTGAGGTTCGCCATTTTGATCTAAATAAAATTGTTCAAGGTGACGTAAAACTCCGGGTTGCTCACAAATTTCCTTTAACATATAAAATTCATAGGTTCCCTTAGAAGTCGCATTTGGATCAATTTTTAAAGTATATGGCTGCACAACAGCAGGCTCACCTGCAAGACTCTCAATCACATAACTATCATTAGTAATGTCACCAACTTGTCCATCTTGTAAGTCAGCAAATGTTTTAGTTTGATCTAATACTGATAGCGCATCGGAAGCGATGATATTAAAACCAGCACCAATTCCTAGCATTAATGGTGACTTATTTTTTGCGACATAAATATGATCCGGCTTAGTATTGTCAACTAGTAAAAGAGCATATGAACCCTTCACTTTAGCTAAAGCTTTTTTCAAGGCAGTGAAAGCATCCACATTTTCTGTTCGCGCTATTTTACTAATCAATTGAACAATAACTTCAGTATCAGTATCGGAAACAAAATTTACATCTGATAAATAGTTGCTTTTTATTTCTTGATAATTTTCAATCACACCGTTGTGCACTAGGTAAAAACGGTTAGTTTCATCATATTGCGGATGAGCATTATTTTCTGTTGGCTTACCATGGGTTGCCCAGCGAGTATGACCGATACCAACTAATCCTTGTTCATCAGACGTCATTTGATCTTTTAGATTTTGAATACGGCCAACAGTTTTGGTAATGTACTCATTGCCTTTTTGGTCATTTAAGTAAATCCCCGCTGAATCATACCCACGATATTCTAGCTTAGATAAACCATTTAAAACAATTTCTCTAGCAGATTTTCCAACAATTCCAACAATTCCGCACATATTCTTCTCCTTTGGTATAGCCCAAAAATTCTTGTTTGGGCTAGTAGTAAATTTAGCTTTATGTAAGGAATAATATTACTAGTTTGATAATTGGTCAAGCTAAAAAGTTATAATTGGTATATACATACTAAGGATAACCTTGATAGAACACAAAAAAGCAGGAAAAAATTTCCTGCTTTGATAATTTATTTTATTTTATCGTTAAGCACCCATCTCTTGCTCAACAACATCTGTAATCCGTTTAACATAGGCATCAGTTTCTTCTTGGGTAGGTCCTTCTGCCATTACCCGCAGTAGTGATTGCGTACCAGATGGACGTACTAAGACACGACCATCACCATTCATGTCTTTTTCTACTTCTTTAATGACATCAAGAATTGGTTGGTGTTTCTTCCAATCTTGCTTATTCTTAACGGGTACATTGACTAAACATTGAGGGTAATCTTTAAAATCAGCCAATAATTCACTAAGACTCTTACCTGTTTTCTTCATAACTAACATCAAGTGTAGTCCAGTTAACATGCCATCCCCGGTATTATGATAATCACTCATAATGACATGACCAGACTGCTCACCACCAAGATTATAGCCGTTAGCACGCATTTCTTCTGAAACGTAACGATCACCAACTTGTGTCCGCACATTCTTAATTCCTCTGCGCTCAAGGGCTTTAGTGAAACCTAAGTTACTCATGACCGTGGTTACGATAGTATCCTTTTTCAGGCGGCCACCATCTTGCATGCAGGTGCCAAGAACGTACATAATGTGGTCACCATCGACTTCATTACCATTTTCATCAACAGCAATGCAGCGATCAGCATCCCCGTCAAAGGCTAAACCGAGTTGTGCTCCTTGCTTAACAACTTCTTCTTGCAACTTCTCAGTATGCGTTGCGCCAACATGATCGTTGATATTTAAACCATTGGGATGTGTGGCAATTGTGGTAAAGTCAACACCGCAATCTGCAAAAAGGCGTGAGATCAAATTGCTGGCAGCACCATTTGCGCCATCGATGACCACTTTAATGCCATCAAGATCCTCTGGGATGGTGTTTTCAATAAACTGAAGGTACTTAGCGCTACCCTCATGAAAATCGGTTAACGAGCCTAAGCCTTCGGCTGATGGCCGAGGGAGTTTATCTTCTTTAGCATCAATTAATTTTTCAATTTCGCCTTCCATTTCATCAGACAACTTCAGGCCATCACTACCAAAGAACTTAATTCCGTTGTCTTCAACTGGATTATGGGATGCGGAAATTTGCACACCGGCATCGGCTCCCTGCGCACGCACTAAGTAAGATAGTCCGGGAGTGGTAATCACACCGACTTCAAGCACTTCAATTCCAACGGATAACAAACCCGAAATCAGCGCATATTCAAGCATTTGCCCAGATATTCTGGTATCCCGCGAAACTAAAACTTTGGCTTGCTCATCTTTAGCTTTATTTTTAGTTAATATATAACCACCATCGCGTCCTAATTTAAACGCTAATTCAGGGGACAAGTCTTGGTTTGCTACACCTCTAACACCATCGGTGCCAAAATATTTTAACATTAAAAATTACCTCTCTTTATTTATCTTCAATTTAATTTTTACTGCCCTTAGCATCGGAATTTTCTACTTTAATATCAATACTAATTTGAGCAGGATTGGCCTTAACTACCCCATGCGGTATGGCCAATGAAACTGTTTTTGTCGTTGAAGCAGCAACATTACTAAGATCAATTGGTACTTGTAGACTTTTAATCTTTGCCAAGTCCTTTTCCGCACCATAAATAGTAACATAGTCATTTTTAGCAGTTAGTGAATAAATTTTGTTATTTCGTTCATGCTTTGGCTGCAACTTAACTTTGACATTTTTCTTAGCAACAGATATTGGAATAGTTACCTTGGCAGTAGCTGGCTCAATCACGACATTAAGCTGCCTACCTTTTCGATCTTGTGCTACCAAACTTACTTGCCGCTCATAAGTGTGAGTAATTTCATTTGGTAATACAACTTTAGCAATAATTTGGTCAATCTGCTCAACTTCGCTTCGTGCACCAGTAACTTCAACTTGCTGAGGATATACGCTAGAATGTCCTAACGTGTAACCATGAGCTACAGCACTCTTATTATACTCTATTTGTATAGGCATAGTAGTCGATTTTCGCCTTTGAATATTAACATGGACCGTCTTGGGATTAATCGAATAAGAAATTTGCCGGCTGATGCCATTAACATGAACTTTAACATCGTGAGTGCCAATGCTTTGACTGGTCAAATCAATATAAGCGCGAAAGTTTTGCGTATTAATTGTCGAAGTTACAAGCGCGGTTGAACCTTCCAACGTAATATTGACTTTTTCAGGATAACCCACTACGTAGTATTTATCCGTATCCACTGAGACTTGTAGGGGCACACTAATTGTCTGTGTTTTATTAGCTGTTTGCCTGGTACGACTAGTTTGGCCCTGAGTTAAGAAACCGCCTTGAGTATCATTAACGTAAATAACCAATAAAATCGCTATTAGTAAGGAAACAAGACGAATAAACCACGATTTACGCCAAAATTCTTTCATCGGTCAGCACCCCACTTCCAAATTTTACGCATAATCTTTTGGTACCAATTAGCATTCTCATTTTTCTTAGGTACTAGTTCGGCAGTTAAATATTTCATATATTCGTCACGGGTCATATCAAGAAGGAAACGACCATTTCGAGTAATAGTTACTCCACCAGTTTCCTCAGAGACAACGATCGTAATCGCATCCGTAACTTCCGAAATGCCCACAGCGGCGCGGTGCCTTGTTCCGAGTCGCTTGGGGATCATACTGTTGTCGGACAGCGGCAAGTAAGCAGCGGCAACCGCAATTTCATGGTCTTGGTTAATAATAACAGCACCATCGTGTAAAGGAGTATTAGGAATAAAAATGTTTATTAGCAACTCGCCAGTTACCCGCGCATCTAATTTAATTCCTGTCTCAATATAATCATCAAGACCTGTTTCCTGCTGGATTGTAATCAGGGCACCAATTCTTCTTTTGGACATGTACTGAATCGCTTTATCTAGCTCATTGATAAACCTAATCGATTCGTCACGTTCACTCTCCTCGCGACCTCCAAAAATTGGCAGCCGTCCTAAATGCTCAAGTCCACGCCTAATCTCAGGCTGAAAAATCACAATAATTCCCACTACCGACCAAGATACAATCTGATCAATTAACCAAATAGTGGTATGCAGCTGAAGAACACCGGCAATGATCCGGACAATGAAGATTAAGACAATTCCTTTTGCCAGTTGAACGGCCTTAGTACCCCTAATTAAAATAACGAGGTGGTAGACTAAAAACCAGATGATTAAAACATCAAGAATGGTCGATAAGTTGTTCCAAGTAAAAATATTGGAAACATTAAAATGCATAAATACTCCTTTCTAATATCTATAATATTTTTTAATCAATTGGTTTACCAATTATGCGAACTTCCGTCTGCAAATCCAGCCCAAACTGTTCTTTAATTTTGGCTTGGATTAACGCAATCAAGTCAAGGTAATCTGTTGCAGTAGCACCACCTTTATTAACAATAAAGCCGGCATGCTTAGTCGAGTTCTGAGCACCGCCAACCTGTTTTCCCTGCAAACCAGCTTGAATAATCATTGGCCCAACATAATGGCCTGCGGGGCGCTTAAAAACACTGCCACATGAAGGATATTCAAGTGGCTGCTTATATTGGCGTAACGCATTTAAGTAATTCATTTCCGCCAAAATGATATTTTTTTGACCGGGATGCAAGTTAAAAGTTGCACTAACTACCACATCATTATTTTCTTGAACAAGAGAATGACGATATGAAAATTGCATCTCCTTATTCGAATATTCCTTAAATTCACCAGTTGGCGTTAAGACCTTAACTGTTTGAATAGCCTCAGCTGTCTCGCCGCCATATGCGCCCGCATTCATAAAAACTGCTCCACCAACACTTCCAGGAATACCCGCAGCAAATTCCAAGCCGCTGAGTCCGTGCTTAGCAGCAAAAAATGCCGTATCAATAATCCGGGCACCCGCTTGCGCCTCAACACAGCTACCGCTAATGGTAATCTTATTCATTTTGGTTAAAATAATTACCAAACCGGCAATTCCACCATCACGAATAATTAAGTTGGAAGCATTACCGATCACGGTTAAGGGAATTTGGTTAGAATTAGCGGTTTCCACTAATTTTTCTAGTTCGGCTTGATTTTGCGGAAAAGCTAAATATTCTGCTGGCCCACCAGTTTTAGTAAATGTATACTTGCTAAGCGGAACTTGTTTCTTTATTTCTATTCCATCTTTTACTAAATCAAATAACTTCAAAGTTATAGCTCCCTTTATCCTATCTTTTTACTATTTTACCGCATTCATTTAGTTGCTTCATCCTATGTTATACTAAAATTAAGTTTTAAAGGAGAAAAAATGAATTTTATCGCAATGGACTTTGAGACCGCTAACCGTCACCCAGAAAGTGCTTGTTCATTAGCATTGGTGATGGTGCGGAATAATAAAATTGTTGACCGTTTTTATACTGTTATTAATCCCCAAATGCCATTTGATGCCCGTAATATTGAAGTACACGATATTACAGCCGATGACGTTAAAGATGCCCCTACTATGGCTGAAGTTTGGCCCCACATTAAACGGCTTTATCAACCTGGTATGCTCGTTTGTGCGCATAACGCCCGCTTTGATACTAATGTTATGCGTCAAAGTTTAGGTCGTTACGACATTCAGGAACCGCATTATTTTGTCATTGATACGTTGCAGACCAGCAAACTGTTTGAACCAGATCTGCCTAACCATAAATTAGATACTGTTTCTGATGCTTTAGATGTCGAATTATGGCATCACCACAATGCACTTAGTGATAGCGAAGCATGTGCTGGTATTTTAATTGCGCAAAATGAGCAGTTTGGGGATGAAGCAATTAAAAATTTGGTTTATCAAGTTTAATATAATCATACTAAAAACAGGACTAAAATGGTTAAGTCCTGTTTTTTATTTTATTCGCAATTTCGGCTACCCAATCTTCATTTCGCTTTCCCTGTGGGCGGAATTCAACCGTTCTTTTAGTCGAATCCCAACTATCATCAACCCGGCGAATTACAATTTGTAAATATTGATCAGGCAGATCGGCTTTAACAACTTCAGGCCACTCGATTACCACCAGTCCCGGCTGCTGTAAATAGCTGCTTAAATCAATTGATGATAAATCATCATTTTCTAAACGATAAAAGTCCATATGATAAATTGGCAACTTAGCTTCTTCATATTCACGAACGATGGTAAAAGTAGGACTTTTGACAGGGCGCTTGACCCCCAAAGCCTCGCCAATACCTTGCGTCAAAGTGGTTTTGCCAGCTCCTAAATCACCATTTAGCAGCAGTAAATCATGTGCTTTAGCGGTACTTGCAATCGCAGCACCAAGTTGTTTCATTTCCGTGGAAGAATTTACATTTATTTTCATTACTATTTATCCTTTAATAGTGCTTGAGCAGCAGTTAAAACAGCCATATGATAAATATCATCGCTGCTTGCACCCCGTGATAAATCATTAACCGGCTGTGCAATTCCTTGCAGAATGGGCCCAATAGCCGTAAAATTCCCCAAACGCTGCGTAATTTTATATGCTATATTACCAGACTGTAGTTCTGGGAAAATAAAAATATTAGCTCTCCCCTTTATCTCAGAGTCTGGAGCTTTTTTAGCTGCCACTGCGGGTACAAATGCAGCATCAAATTGCAACTCGCCATCAGCAGGAATATCTGGGTGCTGTTTTTGGAAAAGTGAAGCAGCTTCAGCTACTTTGGTAACCATTTCACCTTTGGCAGAACCCTTAGTTGAAAAACTCAAAAAGGCTACACGTGGTTCAATATCTGCTAATTTAGCTGTTTGAACTGATTGATAGGCTATTTCTGCCAGCGTTTTAGCATCTGGTGCGATATTAATTGCGCAATCAGCAAAAAGATATTTTTCTTCCCCACGTTCCATGATGAAACTACCAGAAACACGACTCATCCCGGCTGCAGTATGGATTAATTGCAGAGCGGGACGAACAGTTTCCGCGGTTGAATGAGCAGCCCCAGAAACCATACCATCAGCCTTGCCCATTTTAACTAGCATTGTACCAAAGTAATTAGGATCTTTTAACGCTTCACGGACTTCTTCCTTAGTTATTTCTTTACCCCGAGCCGAAATGAAAGCTGCAATCATTTCATCTAGCGCATGAAATTTTTCGGGGTTAACCACTTGTATTTGGGCCAATGAGATCTTATTTTGGTTAGCAACATTTTCAATTTCAGCTGTGTCGCCTAATAATATTGGCTCTAAAACATCATCTTGCTGCAGTGCAGCGGCAGCGGCTAATACTCTTTCATCATTTCCTTCTGCAAAAACAATGCGGTACTTTTTACCCGCGTTCTTTACTTTACTTTTTAATAGTTCAAAAATACTCATTTATTATCTCACCTATACTAAATCTGATTGTGTTACTTGTTGCGGTAATTGCCAGTCAATTGGAGTTTTCCCAAACTTCCGCAGGGCCTCGTTACAACGAGAAAATGGCCGTGAGCCAAAAAAGCCACGATCTGCCGAAAATGGACTGGGGTGAGCTGATTTAATCACAAAATTGCGGTCAAGGTCAATTAATGCAATTTTATTTTGAGCATATCGTCCCCAAAGAATGAAAACTACTTCTCCCCGATCGCTCAAAGCCTTGATAGCAGCATCCGTTACATTTTCCCAGCCTTTACCTTGATGACCATTAGCATGACCATAAGGAACTGTTAAAACTGCGTTCAAAAGGAGCACTCCTTGATCAGCCCATTTTTTCAAATAACCATGTTGAACCGGCACACAGCCGACATCATCATATAGTTCTTTATAAATATTTTGTAATGACGGTGGCAACTTTACTCCAGGCATTACAGCAAAGCTCATTCCTGTTGCCTGACCAGGATTGTGATAGGGATCCTGACCTAAAATGACTACTTTTGTTTTAGCAAAAGGGGTTAACTTAAAAGCAGTAAAAATATGATACATATCTGGGAATATCCGCTTAGTTTTGTACTCTGTTTTTAAGAATTCATGTAATTCATGATATTCGTTACTGTCAAATATAGGAGCCAATACTTCGTCCCAGTCATTACCAATAAATTTTTTCATTCTAGCAATAGCCTCTCTTTCACTAGCCCTTATGGTATCATGAAATTAATAATGTTTGTGCAGAATCTTCGACATTTAAACGGTTCTTTATCTTCTATTTAATTAGATTTTATTTAAAAATGTGAAAAGTTTTCTCCCCTTATTATGTTAATATGATAGAGAAGTAAAAAATACCGATTTTCGGGAGGAGGAGCTTATTTTATCTTGATTAAATTAGTAGCATGCGATCTGGACGGTACCTTGTTTAACAGTGATTTAATAGTATCTAATGAAAATATTAAGGCAATTCGGGAAGCTCAAAAAAATGGCATTGAATTCTTAGTTGCAACAGGTCGTTCACCACAACAGTCACGTAAAGTTATCGAAAATTATGGCCTTAAAACAGGATTCATCAACATCAATGGTGCTTTGGTTTATGATGCCAATAATCAGTTGCAAGTTAAACACGCATTACCAAATGATAAAGCAGAGCAGGTTGTCAACATCTTGCAAAAACATCATATTTACCATGAATTAGTAACCGAAGACCTAATTTATTCGCTAGATATAAGTCAGCGAGTTGTTAACTTAGCTCGATCACTAATTGCCCTTAATCCGGGACTGACGTTTAAAAAGGCTGTGGCAACCTCCGCTGGCAGTAATGCAATGTTTAGTATGAAGCATGTTAATAGTTTTACCACACTTTTAAATGATCCCCATTTTGAAGTGATGAAAATTATTGCTTTTGACGGTCATGGACCAGAAGCGTTTGTTGACGTCAAAAAAGAAATCACGGCACTTGGCAATGTTGCTGTTACTTCCAGCTCTTCTGCAAACATCGAAATCAACGATATCAAGGCCCAAAAAGGACCAGCATTATTGGACTATGCGCAAAAAAAGGGAATCAAGCAAAATGAAATTGCGGCAATTGGCGATAACCTTAATGACGAAAGCATGATTAGGGATGCAGGTACCGGTGTGGCAATGGGAAATGCCGTCTACGCAATCAAAAAAATTGCACAAGTTAAAACTAAAACTAATAATGAAAATGGAGTAGCTTATATTTTAAAGAAGTTTATTAGCAATAACGCTAAAGAATAGAGGTGCTGGAATGCGCTATTTATTGGAACTAAATCAAAAACAGGAGTATGGTCAAATTCCCGTAGCCAATGAGCAAGGTAAAATTCAGTATATTATTCAGGGCAATCTTGATAATCCCAATCATACCCTTTATCTAAAAAATACTCATGGGACAGAAATTGGACGTCTTTATACTGACGGAAATGGGATTATTTCTTCTTATACCATCGACGTTGTTAACCATTCTTTAGTAAAGGTTAAACGTCTCAATAGTAAAGTTACAAACCTGTTTTATGTCACTCGGCTAAATTACCTCGTTAGCGGAAGTATAAAAAAAGGGAGTTACAAGTTTTTATCAGGAATCAAGAAAGTAGCGACTGTAAAAACGGATGTCCAAAAAATTGGCGTAGTTCTTACCTGCAATATTCTACGACCAGAAGACGTTCCCTTCATTTTGTTATGTGCCACTTTGTTTACCCAATGGCATACCACTCCCTTGCGGCTTCCAACGTTTCCGCCAATCGGCCAAAAATATAATGTGAAATTTAATTAAAGTATCCTCGGTGGGGGTGCTTTTTATTATTTAGTTAGTTGTTCGAAAAGCAAATTAGCTAGTAAGGTATAGCCTGCATTGCCAAAATGTAAGCCATCATCAAGTAAACCACGACAAAGTATTTTAATTTCTTTACTAGAAATCATTGCTTGGTACAAATTAATAAATTGCAGATGGTAATCTTTAGTAACTTCTTCAATCGCTGCAGTGTAAAGTGCCACTAAATAATTTGTGCGGTATTTCTGCTTTAGTTCATCAATGGCTGGCGGCGAAATAAAAATAATATCTTTTGGTGAGTAAACTTGAATAAGGCTAGAAGCGATTGATGCCATCTTTTGCTTAAATTGATCAATTGGTACCTGTTTATTGGCAGCTAAATCATTTGTACCCAATAAGATCGCTACTTTATCGCAATGCTCTCTTTTTAAAACCAACTCGGAAATCATGTCATAAAATTTTACTGAGTTAATTCCCGCAACAGCGGTATTAATAACCTGAAGATTTGAAAGCAGCTTTTTCAAATTATAGTTAATATGCGGTTCAGTTAAACCTTCTTTTCGCACTATGATACTATCGCCTGATAAAAGTAATTTCACTGTTTTCTCCAAAATTAAACAAAAAACTGCAACTACATGATAGTAGTTGCAGTCACAATATTATTGACGAGGATTTACTTTGCTGTAAGTCATGTCCTTAAACTCATATGTCGCATACTTCTTAGCTAATTCTTCAGAAGTAAAGAATTGGTTAGTAACCTTTCCTTCTTGCGGATGTGATTGGAACAATACAGGTTCTTTTTTGCCATCAATTAACTCAGTTTTTACAGTAAATGCATAACCCTTTTTAGTAGACTTTTGATCGACTGGACTCAAAACAATCCACTTTTCGCCGTTCATTTTCTTAGTAGTTACCCGAGTATATTTTGCAAATACACCAGCATTCTTTAATTTCCAAGCTTTGGTCATTTGCCAAGGATATTTGTTAGTACCCTTAACCTTACCAACTTTGACAGCTTTCACATGTTCGTTTGTCCATGGTGTATCAAAAGAAGTCTTTTGAATGTTCATTGGACTTGGAGTCAAATTATTGGTGCTGTACCATTTGCCGCGCCAAGATGTGGGGAAAGTAAATGACTTTTTAAAGCCATATTTACTTTTCTTAACACTAGCTGCTTGGGTTTGCTCTGCTTGAGTTGCGGCTACACCAGTAGCAGCAGTCAGAGTAACAGTTGCGGCTGCAAGCAGTGTAATAATCTTTTTACTTTTCATATTGTCGGCCTCCTGAGAACCTAAGATAATTTATTATTATACCAGTTAATTGCTAAAAGTGTACCTTTAAGCAAATTAGTTTTATTTATCTATATGTTCATTAAAATGGTCAGTTTTGAATATGAGTCAAAGGATTTATTCCCAAATATCAACCTGAAGCTAAATAAGACTACTATATATAAAATAAAAAGTTGCTAACTAATCGACATTTAATACTCTGCGTATCGCTTAAGTTCTTTTGGCTTATACCCACCAAATCTTTTGGCTAAACGCTTAGATTTCCAGTAAACATTAGTTATTCTGGAAGAAGACGTTGTTCGCTCAATTAAAACTTTATGACCCTTATAATGGTACAAACCGAGATGTGTTCCAGAAGATGCTGGGCTAACCCAAGGATACACGCCAACATACTTAATACCGTGATCTTTTTTATAAGTGACTGGGTAATATACTCTTGCCCAATTTTGCGCTTTTTTAGGAATCTTGGTCCCATTAAAATTAGCAGTTTGTTTATGTAAAACTAAATAATCCACTAATACTATGTTAACAAAAAAAGCAATTTTAAGGCTAAATTTGCTTTTTTAATAATAGTTCTACTTTGTTTATTCTAGTTTACATCATAAGAAAGATAGTTTAAGTCATTAAAACGATACCCACTATATTTTTGGGCTAATTCTGGAGACCTAAAGAATTGTTCATAAATTTGACCAGTTATTGGGTTTGCCTCAAACATAATTTCCTGGTTAGTTCCATCTAATTGCCTAGTATCTAAGGCAAAAGCGTAGCCCATCTTTAAAGACTTTTCGTCAATTGGACTCATGATAATCCATTTTTGCTTATTAAGTGTTTTAGTAGAGAGGCGCGAAACTTTTTTGATAACCGGATAATGTTTTT
Source organism: Lactobacillus sp. B4026 (assembly GCF_026535825.1). Lineage (NCBI taxonomy): Bacteria > Bacillati > Bacillota > Bacilli > Lactobacillales > Lactobacillaceae > Lactobacillus > Lactobacillus sp. B4026. The sequence continues at coordinate 254,499 of NZ_JAFNPD010000001.1, read as the reverse complement.
GGTTCCATTTATGACCCATTTGCCAGATATACTTATTAGTTCCTTTAACCTTTGTTGGTGTAACAAGTTTCACATATTCGCCTGTCCACGGCGTATTTAAGCCCTTGGAATGAATTTCCATACTTTTCAATTTCTGATTAGTATAGCTATACCACTTACCACGCCATGATTGAGGAAAATTAAAATTAGCTGTAAAGCCATTTTTTGTTTTCTTAATCTTAATTTTTGTTTGCTTGGCTTGCACCATTTCCGGTTGACTAGTTAGCAATCCACTGACAGTAGTCAATGTTACTGTCGCTAGCAGCACGGTAATTATTTTACGCAACTTCATTATTAAAAGCCTCCTTATTTTTTATTATGTTGATTATCATTATAATCCCATAAAGATGGTTAAGGCAATGAAACTCTAAACTATTTTAAAAACGATTGACCGAACGAATTACTCCATTCTTACATACAAAAAAAGCTTCTGCTCATGGCAGAAGCTTTTTCTTTAATACAGTTAAAATTAGTCTTGGTAGTTTACTAAAGCTAAGTATGAGTCAGGCTTAAGTGATGCACCACCAACTAAACCACCATCGATGTTTGGTTTAGCCATTAATTCCTTAACGTTGCCTGGATTTACTGAACCACCGTATTGAATACGAACATTTTCAGCTGTTTCTTCATTGTACAAGTCTTTGACCGTATCACGGATAGTCTTGCACATTTCTTCAGCTTGGTCTGAACTAGCAGTTTTACCAGTACCGATAGCCCAAATTGGCTCATAAGCAATTACTAAGTTAGCGACTTGGTCAGCAGTAAGACCTTCTAAATCTGCCTTAATTTGACCAACTACCCATTCTTCTTGCTTGTTAGCTTCACGAGTTTCGAGTGATTCACCACAGCAAACGATTGGGGTAACATTGTTAGCAAATAATGCCTTAGCTTTTTTATTAATGTCTTCATCAGTTTCATGGAAGTAACCACGACGCTCTGAGTGACCAATAATGCAGTAGTTAATTCCCATTTCATTAAGAACTTTAGGTGAAGTTTCACCAGTGAAGGCACCTTCATCTTCAAAGTAGGCATTTTCAGCACCAACACGTAATTCTGAACCAGCCGCAGCTTTTTTCAAAGCATCTAAGTCAACAGCTGGAGCACAAATTAATGATTCTACTTTGCTTGATTCTGGCAACTTATCCTTAATAGCAGCAACAAATTCTGCTGTTTGCTCTGGGTTCATGTTTAATTTCCAGTTACCAGCGATAATTGGTGTACGCATTTAATCGACGTCCTTTCCTATAGCTTATTTATCTGAGATGCAGGCAATACCTGGTAATTCCTTACCTTCAAGGTATTGAAGAGAAGCACCACCACCAGTTGAGATGTGGGTAATCTTAGGAGCAATACCTAATTGCTTAGCAGCAGCAGTTGAGTCACCACCACCAATGATAGTAGTAGCATCAGTAAGATCAGCTAAAGCCTTACCTACTTCTAACGTACCTTCAGCAAAGTTGGACATTTCAAAAGCACCCATTGGGCCGTTCCATACAACAGTCTTAGCGTCTTTTAAGATATCCTTGAATTTTTCAACAGTCTTAGGACCAATATCAAGACCCATCATGTTTTCAGGAATATCATCACCAACAACCTTGCGTGCAGCATCATTTGAGAATTCGGTTGCAGCTAGGTTATCAACTGGTAAAACAATCTTGCCATCTGCTTCCTTAAGGAGCTTCTTAGCTAAGTCAACCTTGTCAGGTTCAAATAATGACTTACCAATTTCGTGACCTTGTGCAGCAAGGAAAGTATAAGCCATACCACCACCGATTAAGATGTGATCTGATTTAGGAATCAAGTTGGTAATAACGTCAATTTTGTCTGAAACCTTAGCACCACCCAAAATGGTAACGAATGGGTGAACTGGATTAGCAACGGCATCGCCTAAGAATTTGATTTCCTTTTCCATCAAGAAACCAGCTGCTGCAGGCTTACCATCCTTCTTCATTGCTTCAGCAATACCAACATTAGAAGCGTGACTTCTGTGAGCAGTACCAAAAGCATCATTGACATACATATCGCCAAGTGAAGCCCAGTATTCACCTAATTTAGGATCATTCTTACTTTCACGCTTACCAAAATCATTGTCAATATCTTGGAAACGAGTGTTTTCAAGGACAACAACATCGCCATCTTGCATGTTGTTAATAGTGTCTTCAACTTCTTTGCCTTCATTTTCGGCAACAAAAGTTACAGGCTTGTTCAACAATTCGCTTAAGCGATCAGCAACAGGCTTTAAAGTCAATTCTTTTTTATCTGCGTCTGATTTTACCCGACCTAAGTGACTAAGCAAAATGGCTTTACCACCATTTTCAATAATGTACTTAATAGTAGGAAGTGCAGCAACGATCCGGTTGTCATCACCAATTACGCCATCTTTAATTGGGACATTAAAGTCAACACGAACTAAAACCTTTTTATCTTTAACATCAAGGTCTGAAACGATTAATTTAGCCATCTTTATCCTCCGATAACTTAATTATTTTCTCTTGAAAAAAAGGCGGAAGGAAGAATTTCCCTCCGCCTTCTCTTTACTACTTAACAGTAATCAAATTTAGCGATTAAAGAGTAGCAAATTTCAACAAAGTACGAACCATTTGGCAAGTGAATGAGTATTCATTGTCGTACCAAGCAACAGTCTTAACTAATTGATTGTCACCAGCAGTGGTTACCATAGTTTGAGTTGGGTCAAAGATTGAACCAGCAGTCATACCAACAACATCGCTTGAAACGATTTCGTCATCGTTGTATGCAAATGATGGGCTTTCGTACTTCTTCAATGCTGAGTTAACTTCATCAGCAGTAACCTTCTTGTCAAGGATTGAAACTAATTCAGTCAATGAACCATCAGTAACTGGAACACGTTGTGCGTGACCATTAACTTTACCGTTCAATTCTGGAACAACAAGACCAATAGCCTTAGCAGCACCAGTTGAGTGAGGAATAATGTTAACTGCAGCAGCACGAGCAGCACGCATGTTACCACCACGAACAGGTCCATCCAAAAGCATTTGAGTTGAAGTGTAAGCGTGGATAGTAGTCATAGTAGCTACCTTGATGCCAAATTCTTTTTGTAAAGCATCAACCATTGGTGCCAATGAGTTAGTAGTACATGAACCAGCAGAAACGATCTTGTCGCTTGCGTCCAAAGTGTCATCGTTTACTGAGTAAACAATAGTCTTCAAGTCATTACCAGCAGGTGCTGAAATTAAGACTCTCTTTGCACCAGCGTCAAGGTGAGCTTGTGACTTAGCCTTGCTAGTGTAGAAACCAGTACATTCAAGAACAAAGTCAACGCCATCGTTCTTAACCCAAGGAATGTTTTGAGCTTGTGGTTCTGCGTATACGCGGTATTTCTTACCATCAACAACAATTGAGTCGTCAGTAGCTGAAACTTCGTGGTCAAAAGTACCATGAGTTGAGTCATACTTCAACAAGTGTGCCAAAAGTGCTGGGGTAGTCAAGTCGTTAATAGCAACAACTTCGATATCCTTTGACTTTTCGCCCAAATCCATGATCCGACGGAATGCTAAACGACCGATACGGCCAAAGCCGTTAATACCAATTTTAACTGTCATATTCTAAAGTCCTCCTTAAGAACTATAAACATCTATTTATTTTAAATGAGAATTATTTCTCCTTTAAAATCTTATTTGAGGCTCCCTCATCAGTAATTAACCAGGTTTGATGAGGAGCATTAGGCATATAAGTTTTGATTGCTTTTGCCTTCCGGCTGCCACAAGCAAAGGCAAATATGTGAGGTATTTTATTTAGATTCTCGAACTGCAAGCCAACCTGGTGCACGCGGTCAACAATCTTTCCATCGCCATCGAAGAAACACCCAAAACATTCGGTGACGACCTTTTTTTCACGCAACTCGGATAAACGAATTGAATCATATCCTCGTCTACGTGCCATATCATGAGCTAGCCCTATTCCGTGAATTACGACATCAGTCTTAGAAATATCTTCAAGCACATCAGCAACAGTTGATTCACGAATCAGAGACTTATAAGCTTCTGTTGAAACCTGTTCAGGTAAATATAAAGTTTTATAGTTACCACCAGTCTCAGCAGCCATTTCCTGGACGATTGTATTACTTTGAATAGCAACATTTTCGCCTAAGGCTCCCCGACCTGGTACAAATTCCAATTGCCGATTTTTACCTAAACTTTTAGACAAATTTCTAGCTGACTTTGCAAGTGCAGCTCCACCTAGTACAGTGATAATTGAATGCCCGAGCGGCAATAAAAGATCCAGAGCAGAATTCAGTTCTTCTCCCATCTTTTCAAAGACTAGCTCTTGCAAATCACTATCACCAGGAACAATAATCGTTCGTTCAATCCCAAGTTTACGTGCTAAATCGACTTCAGTCTCACGAGCATTAAACAAGCGATCAATCAGTGGTGCTGCTTCTTGCAACATCTTTTTGCCCTTTTCTGTCATAAACATGCCAAAACTCTTGATCTCAATTAAACCAAGCTCACGAAGATACTCTGTTTCGGTTCGCACATTTCTTTCAGAAAGTCCCAATGACCGAGCAACACTTCTGCGTCCAACAGGTGCATGAAGAGAAATTTGCTCAAGGACAAGATACCTTTGCCGAAAAACTTTTAAGATGTCAGGAACGAGAGCTTCTAGCACAGGAATTTCCGCGTACATCGACTTCTCTCCTTCTCCTGGGACAAGTATGACCCGATATTTGTCATTTTTCGTCCCAGATTGTCTAAAAATATAAGAGAAACGTAGACTTACGATATTAAAATCTCCCATTTCTCAATCGACATCTATAGTATAACAACCCTTTTTGAATAATTCAAGGAAAATAAAAGCAATTAATTCCCACAATTGTCGACTTAAATACTTAATTTTTGGGGTTACTGTCTCATTACTTTCGAGTCTGCCCGATTACTACTGATAGCATACTAGTTTTTAACTAAAAAGCTTTATAAGAATTGTTTTAATACTTCGTTATTCACCTATCTCATCACCTTGAATCTTTTATATTTGTGACCGTAAATTGCGTCATCTTCCTTAAAATGCTATTTTTTAGCAAAAAAGTTTTAACTTTGGCAATTTTTTTGGTATACTACTTGATGTATTTGTTCGGGCCCTTAGTGTAATGGATCGCACGTAAGATTCCGGTTCTTAAAATCTGAGTTCGACTCTCAGGGGGCCCATTAAATAAAAGCAATAAAAAAGTCAGGTTACTAGTTAACCTGACTTTTTATTTTTCAGTATTATCAAATTAGGTCTGCTGCTTATTTGACAGGACTTTTAGCTAGCATTGCATCAAGCTCATTTTGAAAATTAGTTTTTACTGAAGCAGATGGCTCTTGTTTTCGAGAATTCAATAAATAAGCAAAGATTGCTCGCATTATCGCTTTTTTATTTGCAGATTGTTCCCAAGCAATCGAATGCTTACCTTCAAGAACAGCAGTTGAGACTTCCTCTTCACGGTTAGCTGGCAAACAATGCATAAATTTAACATTAATATTATGAGTTTTTGCCAACAGTTTTTCGTTAACTTGATATTTAGGATAGAAGATTTTCAGATATTCTTCCTTGGTCAATTCGTCTTCATACGAGCCATACCAGACATCAGTATAAACAAAGTCTGCACCATGCAGTATGTCATCTTGATCTGATAATTCAATTGTAGCTCCACTTTTGACAGCAATTTCTTTTGCCTGGTTTAAAATAGCAGTCGAAATCTGCTTTTCTTTTGGTGCATACTGAGCAAAGTTCATTCCCATTTGAGCACACAATGACAAAGCAGATAGAGTAATTTGTGTTGTATCACCAACAAACACCAGCTTAACATCTTCAATTTTCTTGCCAGCCGGCATATTTTCTTCAATAGTCATAAGATCACCAAGAGCTTGAGTTGGATGATCATCGTCACTCATAAAGCTAACTACGGGTGCTCTTGAACTCAAAGCAATGCTTTTTATTGCTTCCTGACTACTGATGCGCACACCAATAATATCAAGCAAATCTCCTAAAACACGACTTGTGTCTTCTAAGTTTTCGTGTCCATTCTCACCAAGCTGTATTTGACCTGGTGCCAAATATAGCGCATGTCCGCCTAATTCAGTCATTGCCGCTTCAGCCGAACAACGAGTTCTGGTAGATGACTGGTCAAAAATCATCCCCAAACTTTTTCCTTTAAGTAAAGGCGGATAATAACCATTAGCAATTGCCGCCTTAATCTTTAAACCTAAATCAGTTATGTATTGCATTTCTTCTTTTGAAAATGCCAAAGTTTCGATGCAATCACGCTTAAACATTAATATTTCTCCTTTTTTTAGTTTTTTATTGTTTCTATATTAGCCTGATAATAGCGGAAAATCATTATAAACAAATCAATAGTCTAAGAACTTATGCAAAAATTTATAGTTTAGAGAAAAAATTAATAACTATGCTAAAAAGCAGCTTTTTTATGAAGTGACCCCCAAATTTAGGACAAATTTGGGGGTTATTTTTATGGCTAAATTATCTAAGCAAGATAAAATTGAAATCTATCATCTTTGGCATGATTATCAAGTTGGTTCTACTGAATTAAGTCAGCGTTATCAGGTTAGCAAACCGAATATTGATTACATGTTGGCTTTGATTAATCGTCACGGTCTAGCTATTTTAGACCAGCCTTACACTACTTACACAAATAATTTTAAGGAGCAGGCACTCAAGCGGATTATAGTTGACCATGAATCCCTTTATCACGTTGCACTAGCTTTAGGCTTAAAAAGTCGTGGCATGTTGCACAATTGGCTACGAGAATATCGTAAAAATGGGTATAATATCGTTAATAAGCAAAGAGGAAGGTCGCCTCATGACCAAAAGAGAACAACTGATCAAACAGGAAAATCATCGACTCAAGCAAGAAATCGAACGCTTACGCCAGCAGAACTTAAAGCTGACTATCGAGAACGAATTTGTAAAAAAATTGAGCGTCTTAGTCGACCAGCGGACCAAGAACCGCAAGTCCCGGAAATAGCCCAGGCAGTTACCCAACTAAGACGTGAGCTTAAAGTCAGCGTAACTTTTATTCTTGCTACTATTAATACCAATCCCAATCTACCCCATCTATCCCGTAGTGATTACTACTACACTTTAAAGAAGAAGGACAAAGATCGGGATAACCAAGAAATAATGGCTGAAATCAAAGCTATCTACGAAGAACACAAGCACCGCTATGGCTATCGGCGCATTACTGTAGAGCTTAGACGTCGTGGTTTATTAGCCAATCATAAAAAAGTGCAGCGCTTAATGAACAAACTGAAATTGTGTGGCATAGTCAGTAAACGCTGGCACAAATATAACAGTTATCGCGGTACCCAAGGTCCAATTAAGCCTGACCTGATTAAGCGTAACTTTAATGCGATTTATCCCAATCACAAATGGTATTCAGATATAACTGAGTTTAAGCTCAATGGGCAAAAGACCTACTTATCACCAATCATTGATGGGTGTACCCAAGAGATTATTTCCTATACCATTTCTCGCAGTCCTAATCTTAAACAGACCATGGATATGTTAAAAAAGGCCTGGCACAAGTATCCGGCACTGAACGGCTTGATCTTCCACACCGATCAAGGCTGGCAATATCAGAACTACAGATTTCAAGCATGGCTGGAAAATCATGGCATTAGCCAATCAATGTCACGCAAGGGTAATTCACTTGATGATGGCTTAATGGAAGGTTTCTTCGGCATACTTAAACGAGAAATGTTTTATGGATTTGAAAAGCAGTTTAAGAATCTCAATGAACTGGAAGACGCAATCAGAGACTACATTGAGTATTACAATCAGAAAAGAATCAAAATCAAACTAAAAGGACTAACTCCGCTTGAATATCGGAAGTTAGTCCTCAGTTAGCAGCTAATATAAAGTGTCCTAATTTTAGGGTTCACATCATTACAAGCTGCTTTTAATCTAATTATTTAGTTTTTCCGGCCGTTAATTCTCCTCGCTGAGCAAATTCAACGTAGAGTTTGTTACCAGAAACTGATAACCCTTCAATTTCTCTTTTAACATGCAATCGGTGAGTTTTTAAATAAGTTCCATCTCTAGCAAGTTTAAAAATCAAGTCATTAAAACCAAGATAAAATTGATCGTGTCGTTTATCATAGGTAAAACCTTGAACAGGCGAATGATTGCTTACAAAATTACCCTTAGTGGCTCCTACTTCTTCTGGAGTCCATGTGTCACCATTGCGGGTCACTTTCCAGTATTCATAGCAATTGTTGCGACCATTATGAAAAGAACAGTACATGGTATGATCGTTAGGAAAAGTAGCATTATGAATATAGCGTGGTGCTTTACCATTCCAAATTCGGAAACTCCAAATTTGCCTAACTTTCATATCTGATTTACGAATTTGAAAAATTTCTTCAGACTCGTTAGAATTTTTCGATTTATTATTATTAGCTATCACATAGATATATTTAGATGATGAACCAATTGCTTGTCCATGACCTAATTTTATGTAAGGACTCACCTTGATATGCGCAGCATATTTTTTAAAAGTAGACCATTTGAGGCCAGGCAAATTCTGGGCTGCATATTTGCCAATATGCTTCAAATTATACGAAACTAAGTGGCCATATTGGTCATTACTGGAATTAAAAACGGCAACAGTGAAGTTGGATCCTCGGACAGTTATCCCTTCTGGAATAATACCAACTTGTCCCATCCGATCAGCCGCTTTATTGTAATCTAGACTAACAAAGCGAGGTTGAAACATCTTAGTCTTAAGGGTCAGGCCCTTTGATTTGAAGGTATTAGGTCGAGTCTCAAAGGTAAAATTATGAGCAGCGTTCCAATTTCTCGACGTGGAAATTGAACTCCCTTTCCAGGTCTTAACTTCTTTTGGACCAGGCATTAACGGTTTATTTGCCTTAGTAATTCCTTCATTTTTATCAGAGCGGACCGTTACGTCAACTTGTGCTTTGGCCTTGCCATAGCGATAAGTCACTGTGGTAGTTCCGGGTTTATCAGAATAAATGGTCGGAGTTGAAAGATAAACTTTTTTGGTATCAATTGCTGTTCCAGCACTATTAGTCACATAATTAATCGCATCTTCAGGATTAAAAGAAAAATAGGGATTCTGCACTAGACTTACCTTTTTGGCAACAGAAATTTTATTTCTGGCAAAATATTTCTGATTAACCCAGCCGACCGGGCGTCCATCAACAATAATGTTCCAGTACTTTCCCTTTTTGGTAGTAACTGATTTTTTAGATTGAATTTGGGCATGCTTAAAATACTTAGTGGTGGTGAATTTAGCCGACGGACCTTTTTTAGATATGTGATGATAAACTGGGTATTTGCCCTTTCCTGCAATTTTAGTAACAGCTTTATGATAACTTTTGGCACTTACCTCTGATAAATTACACCCACAAAATAAGCTAATCATGACAGTCAAGGTCATAATTAGCAGCCTACTTTTCAACTTTTGGTTCATCAATTACTCTACCTTTCCGAAAAAAATATATTAATACTAGTCTCACACTTTTAACGAGCTAAAGCAAATTACTAAAAGGTTGCCTAAGTTATCTTTTTTTAAAAGGATAGCTTTTTAAGACACTGTGGGTTACAATATTAAGGTTATTATATTTTTCTTTAGGGAGAATAAGATTAATGGATAAATCACAAGAAAATTCTAAAAAAATGATGTGGACCACACTGGCAACGATGGCCTTCTCCATAGTTTGGAGTTTCGGTAACGTTGTTAACGGGTTCATTTATTTTGACGGTACAAAAGTTATTCTTAGCTGGATTATTATTTTCCTACTGTTCTTCATACCATACTCACTGATGGTCGGGGAATTAGGCTCTGTCTTTAAAGACTCAGAGGGTGGAGTTTCCTCATGGATTAACGCTACTCTTGGAGCAAAGTGGGCATATTATGCTGGCTGGACTTTTTGGGCTGTCCACGTTGTATATATTTCCAGTAAAGGTACTGGTGGATTAAGAGGAATGGCCTGGGGCATTTTTGGTAATACGAATTGGTACGATAGTTTACCAACTACTGTTACTCAACTTGCCACTTTAGCTGTCTTCCTCTTCTTCTGCTGGGTTGCAAGTCGCGGCTTACCAGTTATTAAAACATTGTCAACCATTGCTGGTTCTTCAATGTTCATCATGTCTATTTTGTTCATTATCATGATGTTTGCGGCACCAATGATTAACCCACATGCTGGTTTTAACAGCATTAGCTGGAATTGGAAGAATTTTGTACCTGACTTTAATGTTAAGTACTTTACTTCTTTATCGATTTTAGTATTTGCGGTTGGAGGAGCAGAAAAGATCTCACCTTATGTTAATAAGCTGAAAGATCCCGCACGTAACTTCCCTAAATCAATGTTAGGTTTAGCCGCAATGGTAATGATTTCCGCTATCTTAGGAACTATCGCTTTAGCCTTAATGTTTGATCCTAAAGTTGTCAACAACAACTTAAATGAATACATTTCAAACGGACCTTACATGGCTTTCAATAAGCTAGGCGAATACTACGGTGTTGGTGGATTGTTCATGTACATTTACGCTTGGTGCAATGTTATTGGACAATTTTCAGCATTAGTTATTAGTATCGATGCTCCGTTACGAATTCTTTTGGGTAGTAAAGAAGCCAAAGATTACATTCCTAAGAAACTGCTGAAAGTGAATAAACACGGCGCTTACATCAACGGTATTTGGATGGTTGTCTGCCTTTCAGGTGGTTTAATCGTCTTACAAGCAATCATGCCTAATGCTCAAGCAATCATGGCACAATTAGTTAAGTTAAACTCGATCGTAATGCCAATGCGTTACTTATGGGTCTTCATTGCTTACATTGCTTTACGTAAGCAAGCAGAAAAATTCCACAACGGTCAAAATTATGAAATGACTAAGCACCAAGGCTTAGCATACACTCTTGGCGTTTGGGGACTGATTGTTACAATCGCATGTTGCTTAATGGGAATGTATTCACCTGATCCATTTACTTTAGGCTTAAACATCGCAACACCAATTGTATTATTATTACTTGGTATGATTTTGCCATCAATTAAGCATCACCAAGATGCAAAAGCCTAATCTATCAGTTAAACAAGTTAAAAGCCACCTTATTAATAGGTGGCTTTTTTAATATCGCGGTAAATATACCGTCTTAATAAGATTAAGTAACAACCATTTTAACAAATAAAACACACAATTCTCGTTAGTAGTAATTGTGTGTTCTTAATTAATCTATCTTAGATAGATTTGCTTTTATTTAATTTGACCAGCAGTTAATTCCCCACGTTGAGCAAATTCTACGTAAAGTTTATTACCAGCTGCTGATAATCCTTCAATCTCACGTTTAACGTTAAAATGATAAGTTTTCTTATATGTACCATTTTGGTCAACTCTGAAAATATAATCATTAAATCCAATATAGAATTGCTTACGGTTCGAATCATAAGTAAAACCTTGAACAGGTGAATGATTACTTACAAAATTACCCTTGGTGGCTCCTACTTCTTCTGGGGTCCAAGTATCACCGTTTCTGGTTACTTTCCAGTATTCATAATAGCCGTTGCCGCCATTATGGAATAAGCAGTACATTGTGTTGTCACCGTCAAACGTAGCATTATGAATATAACGTGGGAAAGCTCCACTCCAAATTCTAAAACTCCAAATCTGATTGATCTTCATATCCGATTTACGAATTTGTAAGATCTCTTCTGACGCACTAGAATTGCTTGCAGTATTATTATTAGCAATGACATAAATATAATCAGCTGAAGAGCCAATAGCCTGTCCGTGGCCTAATTTGATGTATGGGCTAACTTTAATATTTGCGGCATAACGTTTAAAAGTAGACCATTTTAGATTTGCCAAATTTTGAGCAGTAAACTTGTTAACATGATTTAAATTGTAAGTCACTAAGTGACCATTTTGATCATGACTGGATTTAAATAGAGCAACAGTGAAGTCAGAGCCGTTAACAGAAATACCTTCAGGTATTACACCTACTTGGCCCATTTGATCACCAGCTTCATGATATCCCAGGCTGACAAATCTTGGTTGGAACAACTTGGTTTTTAAGGTTAAGCCATTTGCACGAAAAGTATTTGCCCTTGTTTCTGAAGTATAGTGATGCGCAGCATTCCAGTTTCTAGAAGACGACTTTGAACTACCCTTCCATGTTGCTACTTCTTTTGGACCGTTCTTTGGTGTTAAAGCTGCTCGACTGATACCCTCATTTTTATCATCACGCACGGTCACATCTACACTAGCCTTAGCCTTGCCATATTGATATTCAATAGTAGTCTTTCCAGGAGTTGCAGAACTAACACTTGCTTTGGATACATTTACTTTACCAACATTAACTGCAGTACCAGCACCATTAGTCACGTAATTAATTGCATCCCTGGTCTTAAATGAAAAATCACTATTTTGAACTAAACTAATTTTTTTAGCCACAGAAATTTCATTTCTTGCAAAAAAGTTTTGGTTTACCCAGCCTACCGGACGACCATCAACGATAATTTTCCAAAATGTTCCCTTTTTTGTCGCTAACGACTGCTTTGACTGAATTTGGCCATGCTTAAAATATTTAGTCGAGGTAAACTTACCTGCTGGGCCATTCTTGGATACACGATGATAAACAGCAAAATTACCATCTCCTGCGATCTTAGTTACAGCTTGATGGTAGTTTTTTGCCTGAATATTTGAATTACTCCCCACAAAAAATAAGCTAATTGCAACTGTAGCGCTGGCAATTAGTAAATTATGCTTCAACTTTTTCTTCATCTACTTTTTACCTTTCTATATAAAACTATAAGTATAGTTTTGCACTTTTATATGACTAAAGCAATAGTTATTAAATCAAATTTGCGCAAAAAAACTGTTTATTTGCTAATCACATTGATAACGAGCTAGAATTAGCTCAAATATTTTGATCAGTAAACTAAAAAATAATTAAACTGATTATGTAGAATCAGCTATTTTCTATAATTTAATGCTAAACTAGGTGTAAAAAGTCTGAGGAGATGATCTTCATGTCGGAACATTTAACAGATGCAGAAAATTTATTGCGCCAACATAATTTAAAGGTTACCAAGCCTCGTTTAAAAATTTTACAATACTTAATGTCGCACCATAATCATCCCACCGCTAGCACTATTTTTCAGGCAATCAGTGGTAACGAACCTACTTACCGTGCTACTGTTTATAATACTTTGAATAAACTAGTCGATGCAGGAATAGTGATTGAAATTAAGAATAGTGATGATTCTCTTCATTATGACTACTTTGTCGAGCCCCATTTTCATATCATTTGTAAACAATGTGGCAAGATTGCAGATGTTTATTATCCAGATTTTGAAACGGTTGAAAATCGAATGCGCGCTGAGGCAGAAAAACAAACAGGTTTTATTACATCTGCAAGTCACCTGGAGATTTTTGGTATTTGCCCAGATTGTCAAAAAAAGAATAATAAAAGCAAGAACTAGCTGTTCTTGCTTTTTACTTTATTCAAATTAATCGATTTTCATACTTACCAACAATTCAGCTCTTTGAGCTAAATTAACATATAATTGCCCGTTATTGACCGAAATTCCTTCAATCTCGCGGCCTGTATCAAATGAATAATGATCTTTTAATGTGCCGTCACGACCGATCTTAAAGATTAAATCATTAAAGGCAAGATAGAAGTTCTTATGTTCAGGATCGTAGGTAAATCCTTGAACAGGAGAGTTGTTATTAACAAAATTACCATCTGTTTTTCCAACTAATTTTGGATACCAGTTGTCACCAGTACGAGTTAATTGCCAATATTCGTAGCGATTATTCTTAACATCGTGATAAACAGTATACATTTCATAATCATTCATCACAACACCGTTATGGAAGTAACGTGGATTGTCTTGGTCACCAACCCAAGTCTTAATGGTCCAAATCTTATTAATTTGCATATCACTCTTCCGAATTTGTAATAATTCTTCAGAATCGCTGCTCTCTTTCAAAGTATTATCATTGTTCAAAACATAGATATATTTGTCACTTGAACCCATGGCTTGACCATGTCCAATTGGAATATAAGGACTAACTTTAACGTGTTTTACATAATTGTTAAAATCCTTTTGTGACATATCGAGTAAGTATTGGGCGTTATAAGGACTAGTTAGTTTATTTAAATCATAACCCACAATGTGTCCTGATCTTAAATATGTATGGCTTAATAAACTAGTGTATGCCCATCCCTTTGATACAGTAACGCCTTCTGGGATATGACCTACACGGTTAATATTATCATCACTAGGATCTTTAACACTGAGTAAAACTGGTTGATAGAACTTAGTCTTCAGCGTTAAATTACCACTTGTCAAAGTGTGCTTTTCAGTTTCCGGTGAATATTCAGTTGGACTAACATAATTTACTGAAGAACCATAGTGTGTTTTCCATGCTTGGTGATCATTAGTACCTGGTTGAGCTGGTAAACTGTTAGTTACGTCTGGGTCGGCAATTCCCTCTTTAGTACTCTTTCTAACCGTAACTTTAACAGTAGCAGTAGCTTTACCATATGTATATTTCACTTTATAAGTTTTTGGAGTAGCACATGGTATAGTATCACGCGACACCTTGACATTATCATTGTCAATTACTGTTCCCATATAGTTAGTTGCATAGGAAATAGCATCTCTTGTAGGAAATTCATAGCCATCATTACGAACTAAAGTGACTGTTTTAGGGACAGCAATTTCATTTCTTGCAAAATAATTTTCATTGACATAGCCGACCTTACGACCGTCAACATAAATTCGCCAGTAGCGGTATTTCTTTGTTTCAATCAATTGGTCAGATTGAATGTGATTATATTGAAAATTGATGCCGTCAGCGACTTTTTTGACAACCTTACCGTTTTTAACGTCTTGCCAAACTTTATAATTCTTATTACCGGCAACTTTAGTCATCATGGCATAACCAGTAATAATCTGCTTTGGCTTCTTTTTATTTTCTTTGTCTTGATCGCCATTATCCCCATCATTAGGATTCTTCGGATTAGTCGGTGTTTTTGCATCCGTATTACTATTACCGTTGCCATCGTCATCGTCAGCACTTTCACCATTATTTTCATTATTGTCAACTGTATCAGAGACAGAATTCTTATTAGAATTGTTTTGTGCCGGTGTTTGCTGCGTAGTACTGGAATCAGCTACGACTGGAGTTGCACACAATCCAGTCGTTGCTGGTAAGCAGACTATCAATGCTGTCGTCATTGTTGCTATTTTTTTAATAAGCTTCAAAATTATTCCTCCAAAAATTTAGTTTACTCTTCGTATTATATAATAAGAATGTTGTAACTTAGAATACAAAATTAATACACTTTCATTGACAGGTTTTGATGTAAGTGATTTAATTAGCACTGTACTTATTAGAGTGCTAATAGATATGAATTTTAATTCAGGAGGTAGAAATATGCTTGTACCTACAGTTATTGAACAAACTGCCCGTGGTGAGCGTGCCTATGACATATATTCACGCTTGTTAAAAGATAGAATTATTATGCTTAGTGGTGAGATTAATGATGATATGGCCAATTCAATTATTGCCCAATTATTATTCCTTGATGCCCAAGACAACACAAAGGACATTTCACTATACATTAATTCACCAGGTGGAGTAATTACTTCTGGTTTGGCAATCATGGACACCATGAACTTTATCAAATCAGATGTTTCAACCATTGCAATTGGAATGGCTGCATCAATGGCATCAATTCTTTTAACCAGTGGAGCTAAGGGTAAGCGTTTTGCTTTGCCAAACTCAACTGTCTTGATTCACCAACCTTTGGGTGGCGCACAAGGTCAACAAACTGATATTCAAATTGCAGCCAATGAGATCTTAAAGAGTCGTGAAAAGATCAATAAGATTTTACACGAGACAACTGGTCAGCCACTAGAAAAGATCCAAAAGGATACTGAACGTGACAACTACTTGACTGCTGAAGAAGCAAAAGATTATGGTTTGATTGACGAAATCATGGTTAATCAAAAGAAATAGTTAAATACAGCCAAATTAAAAGAGCTTTGAATAATTTTCAAAGCTCTTTTTGTTATTCATTTAATGTTTCAGCCATCTCATGCAGTTTGGCAAACCGATGATTAGCGCCCGACTTCGAGATCGGTCCATCTGGTACTTTTTCGGCTACTTCTTTTAAAGAAAGTTCCGGGTTCTGTAATCGCAGACGGGCTATTCCCTGTAATTTTTCGGGAATGTTTTCTAAGCCAATTTTATTATCAATCAGCTCAATGTCTTCAACTTGTTTAGCGGCAGCCGTTGCCGTTTTTTTCAAATTAGCCGTATCACAATTAACCAGTCGGTTAACTGAATTCCGCATATCACGCATTATTCTGAGATCCTCAAAAGAAAGCATGGCATTAATTGCACCAGTTATATGTAAAAAATCACCAATTTTTTCAGCTTCTTTTAAGTAGACGATATAACCTCGCCGCCGCTTAGTTGTTTTCGCATTAAGCTTAAAATAATGATTCATCAGCTTAAGCAGATCATTATTATGATCCTCATAAGCAGAATAGATTTCAAGGTGGTAGCGACTTGTTTCAGGGTTATTAACGCTGCCACTGGCCAAAAAAGCACCTCGCAAATAAGACATAGCACCTTCACGCGAATTAATAATTCTTTTGGGAATACGGGTAATTAATCCTGCCTCGGGAGTTAAAATTTCCAAATTTGTTAGAATTTCTTTAACGTGATTTTGCAGTCGAACCAAGTATTGATTATTTTTCTTAAGCTTCATTTTTCGTGAAACTATTAATAATGGTTCGACCTTATATGCAGTTTTAATTAAAGAAAAAATGCGACGCGCAATTGCAGGATTTTCGGTCGTAATATCAAGGCTAAACATGTGATCATGAAAGTTTAACACGCCGTTCATTCGTAAAAATGCCGCTAATTCAGCTTTTGCATGCTCAGGATGAATTGGTAGCGACGTTAACTCCTTTTTTACCTTGCTCGCATAGCTTGCCATTAACTAATCCATTCTCTTTCTGCGGGACATTGCCGCAAACGCCCGATTAATAATTTCTTTAGCCACTTTTTGCCCATCGTGAAAAACAAGGCCACTTCGTTGATCAATAAAATCATCGGTAATGACGCGGCACCCTTGCTGCCTTAAGCCAGCATAATCATTTTTAACCGGCTCAATATAAGCATCGTAATCATCCGGGTCAAATTTTGACATATCAATCTTGGCCCCATTAACCAATGTTGTATTAATATAATGACCGCCAAGATGATTATTAATTACAGATACATGGTCACAATCAGAGAAATGATCTGTTTCACCAAGCTGAGTCATAATATTACAAATATAAATAACTTCAGCTTGCGTTTTCTTTACAGCCTCACCTAAATTCGGAATCATTAGGTTCGGCAAAATTGAAGTAAACAAACTTCCCGGTCCCAGAACTACGGCATCAGCCTGCATTATGGCCTCTAAAACGGGCGAAACGGCTTCTGGCTCAGAAGTAGAATTTGTATCAGTTACCCAAACACGCTTAATCCGTTTATCTTTATTAGTTATCTCCTTTTCCCCTGCTTGAACTGTGCCATCAATAAATTCAGCATTTAGTGTCAAGGGTTCATTTGAAGCTGGAAAAACATGACCATCAACTCGCATCATGCGTGATAAAGATTGCACGGCATCAAAAATATTACCATGCATTTCATTTAACGCTGCGATAATTAAATTACCAATCGCGTGCCCGGAGAAAAATGAATCTGATGAATCAAACCGATATTGAAAAATATCTTTTTCTTCCTGAGGAATATCACTTAATGAAACTAAGACATTTCTAATATCACCAGGTGGAACAACGTTAATAAAGTTTCTAATCGAACCAGACGAGCCACCATCATCCGATACGGTAACGATGGCAGTAATCTGCGCATTTTGATCCTTTAAGGCGTTTAAAACTACTGGTAAGCCAGTACCGCCACCAATAACAACGATTTGTGGTCTTCTGCTTTTAGTAACTCTAATTATTTTAGAATCTTCATAGGTCATTTTTTCACCTTTTTCTAGTGTAGCGACTAATTTCGCGGTGCGTAATATCAACTGAATAATTTTGGGATAAATCATGAGCAAGCTGCTGGGCAATTGCGACACTCCGATGCTGTCCACCAGTACAACCAATCGCAATTGTTAATTTACCCTTGCCTTCTTTAATATATCCGGGCACAGCTGTTTCCAGTAAATCTAATAACTTCTTGTAAAAGACTTTTGTTTCGTTTTTTTCCATTACATATTTGGCAACACGCTTATCTAAACCAGTAAACGGTCGCAATTCAGGAATATAAAACGGATTGGGCAAAAAACGAACATCCATAACGATATCCGCATCGATTGGCATACCATACTTGAAACCAAAGGACAGGACTTCAATCGAAAATGGTTGTTTTGCCTTACCACTAAACTCATCAAAAAGTTTCTGCTCAAGCTCTTTGGGCTTTAAATTAGAAGTGTCAATAATATCGTTGGCCCGATTTTTTATTCCCGTTAATATTCGACGCTCCTCGATAATTGCATCGAGAAGTCTACCACTTCGAGCTAGTGGTGGAACTCTTCTTGTTTCTTTATAGCGGGCAACCAGGGTATCATCTGAGGCATCTAAAAAAACAATCCTCGTTTGAACGCTACTATTATCTTCAAGTGAGTTTACTTCGTTTAACAAATCCTTGTAAAAATTTTTAATTCTAAGATCAACGACAACTGCTACCTTTTTAAAGTCATCTGAATTAACGATTAAATCCCAAAAACTGGAAAGAAGCGTTGGCGGCAAATTATCTACAACGAAATAGCCCATATCTTCAAGTGCATGCGAGGCCACCGTTTTACCAGCACCACTCATACCTGTAACGATTAATAATTGCTTTTTATTGACAGACATATGCTATCCCCCTATTGATATAATTATAACATACCGGGTGTTTCATAACTTTTCTGGGCAAAAAAAAAGTCCGCTAGGAACTTTTTCTTTGTCTTTTTTATCTACGGGCAAATGCCGCAATTACTTCACCTATTCCGAAAATCAATAGCCATAATGAAACTAGCCAGATTAACGTTAAAGCTGACAATGCTGGGTTAAACATTAAACTAATTGCGATTAATAATCCGAAAATATTCAAAATAATATTAATCCAAAAGTAAAAACCCGAAATATCTCGTAAATGCCACGAAAAAATAATTCCAGAAATTGAATCGAATAGGAACCAAAATGCAAATAAATATGCAATTGTCAGTCCAGCAGCATCGTATGAATAGAGGAATAGAACACCGATAATGATATCCAATACCCCAGAAACAATTGAGAGCCAGCTAAATGAAACAAAATAGCGAAAACGGCTATAAAATGCCAACCAAACAAATCCTTGTACAATCGATACAATTGCAAACAACAATACAAATGCATGTAATGCCTTGCCTGGATGACGGATTAAAAATAGCCCTGCTATGATCATTAAAATACCAGAGATTAGTGCAGCCCAGTTAAAGCCACGGTTTTCCCTGTAATTTGAAAAATTATCCATCTTTCTTCCTCCCTGACCGTTATTTTACACTTTTTGAATAAGAATAAATACTATTTATTATCTTTTTTAACGGTCTGCTTAGTTAATGCCGTATCGCGTTTAAGCACGGGAGCAAGATATTGTCCGGTAAAGCTTTCCTTAACTTTTGCCAGTTGTTCTGGCGTACCTGTAGCAACTATATTGCCACCGCCTTCGCCACCTTCTGGGCCCAGATCAATTAACCAATCAGCATTCTTAATTACATCAAGATTATGTTCAATAATTAAGACTGTGTTACCTTGATCAACTAAACGCTGCATGACATCAAGAAGACGCTTAATGTCATCTGTATGTAATCCCGTTGTTGGTTCATCCAAAATATAGAAATTCTTACCTGTAGAAATCTTTTGTAGTTCAGCAGCTAATTTCATTCTTTGGGCTTCACCACCAGATAAAGTCGTAGCCGATTGCCCTAATTTGACGTAGCCTAAACCAACATCAACTATTGTCTGCAATTTCCGCGCAATTTTAGGAATATTTTTGAAAAAGTCACATGCTTCACTAATTGTCATATCGAGAACTTGTGCAATATTCTTTTTCCGGTAAGTTACCTCCAAAGTTTCGGAGTTATAGCGGTTGCCGTGGCAAACTTCACAAGGTACATAAACATCTGGTAAAAAGTTCATTTCGATCTTAATAATACCGTCACCACGACATGCCTCACAGCGACCGCCCTTAACGTTGAATGAAAATCTCGCTTTTGTATAACCACGAAGCTTAGATTCATTTGTTTGCGCAAATAAAGCTCTAATATCATCAAACACACTAGTATAAGTAGCTGGGTTACTACGAGGTGTTCGTCCAATTGGACTTTGATCAATATCAATTATTTTTTCAATATTTTTGTAACCAGCAATGCTGCGATATTTTCCCGGCTTAGTTTGATTACGATTTAATTTTTGTGCTAGAGCACGTTTAAGAATCATATTGACTAAAGTTGATTTTCCAGAACCTGAAACACCTGTAACTACAATCAACTTACCTAAAGGAAAGTCTACCTTAAGATTTTTCAGATTATTTTCTGCTGCACCAGTAATGGTAATCTTCTTACCATTGCCCTTACGTCTTTTAAGGGGAACCGGCACAAACTTTTTACCAGCTAAGTATTGGCCAGTGAGCGATTTAGGATTCTTTTCAACTTCTTCAGGTGTACCGGCAGCCATTACTTCACCGCCATATGACCCTGCTCCCGGTCCCATATCAATTAAGTAATCGGCTTGCCTCATTGTCTCATCATCATGTTCGACAACAATTAACGAATTACCAAGGTCACGCATTCTCTTTAGAGCAGCAATGAGGCGATCATTATCGCGCTGATGCAGACCAATTGACGGTTCGTCAAGCACGTACATAACACCTGATAAGTTCGATCCAATCTGCGTTGCCAAACGAATTCTTTGGGCTTCACCACCAGATAAAGTATTAGCTGATCTTGATAAAGTCAGGTAATCAAGGCCAACACTGTTCAAAAAGGATAACCGATCGCGAACCTCTTTTAGGATTGGTTTAGCAATAATGCTTTTTTGCTCATTAAGCTCAATATTGTTAAAAAAGTCTAGTGCTTTATTGATCGAAAGTTCCGACGCCTCAGCGATATCTTTACCCATTACTTTTACGGCTAAGGCCTTCTGGTTCAACCTTTTTCCGTGACAAGTTCCGCAAGTCATTTCCGTCATGTATTTTCCCATAATGTCACGCATAAACTTAGACATCGGGTTGACATAACGACGTTCAACGTTTTCCATTACGCCTTCAAAAGGTGCTTTTGTATCTTTAACGCCAAATTCACCTGATAAATGAAAAGCAACTTCTTTTTTAGAACCATGCATCAGCATTTCTTTTTGCTTTTTAGTGAGTTTATTATATGGCTTATCCATTGGAATCTTTAAGCCTTGACATGCCTGTTCAAGCATGCCCCCATAATATTTGGAGTTTTTCCACGGTACAATTGCTCCCTCAGCTAGCGTTTTACTTTTATCAGGAACAACTAGGTCTTCATCAACTGAACGCTTAACACCTAATCCATCACAGTCTGGGCAGGCACCAAATGGTGCATTGAATGAGAATAGCCGCGGTTCCATTTCACCAACCGTAAAGCCACATTTCGGACAAGCATAATATTCAGAAAAGTTAAGCGTATCTCCTCCGATTATGTCAACGTTCATATAGCCTTCAGATAGGCGCAAAGTAGCCTCAACTGAATCAAAAAGGCGTGAGCGAATGCCCTCTTTTACAATTAACCGGTCAACCACAATATCAATTGAGTGACGCTTGTTCTTATCCAAGTCAAAGTCTTCACCAATTTCATGCATTTCACCGTCAATAATTACACGGACATAACCAGCTCGTTGTACACGTTTAAACACTTCTTTATGTGCTCCGCGCTTAGATCTGATTACCGGTGCCAAAAGCTGAATTCGTGTCCGTTCTGGCAAAGCCATGATGCGATTTACCATCTGCTCAACTGATTGCCGTTCAATTACTGTCCCGTCATTTGGACAAATTGGTTGACCAACACGTGCCCATAACAGACGCAGGTAATCGTTAATTTCAGTTACGGTTCCAACCGTAGAACGTGGATTATGCGATGTCGTTTTCTGATCAATTGAAATAGCTGGATTCAAGCCATCAATTGAATCAACATCTGGTTTATCCATTTGCCCTAAAAATTGGCGAGCATAACTGGATAATGATTGAACATAACGGCGCCGACCTTCAGCGTAGAGGGTGTCAAAAGCAAGTGAACTCTTACCTGAACCCGACAAGCCAGTAATTACAACCATTTTATCCTTTGGAATTGATAGATTTATATCTTTTAAATTGTGCTCGCGCGCTCCGCGAATTACAATCTTATCATTTGCCATTTATTTTATTTCCCTTTTTAGTAACTGGTTTCCTAGTGGAACTTTCAAGTTCCATAATTGCATCCCTTAAAGTTGCCGCTCCCTCGAAGTCGAGCTTCTTCGCAGCTTCTTGCATCTGCTTGCGCAGATCCTTAATCATAGTCTTCTTTTGCTTAGCTGTTAGTTCATCAAAATTCAAGTCAGCAAAGCTGTCATTATCGCTAACTTCGTCAGCCACCTTAGTTGCAGAGATAACATCACGAATTGGCTTAACGATGGTTTTAGGTGTTATGCCGTGGTCTTGGTTAAACTTAATTTGCAGCTTACGTCTTCTTTGCGTAGCATCAATGGCTTCGCGCATGGAATCAGTGATAGTATCAGCATACATTATTACTTCACCATCTGAATTTCGTGATGCACGTCCCATAGTCTGAACCAATGGCCGGTATGCCCGAAGAAAGCCTTCCTTGTCCGCATCTAGAATTGCTACCAAAGACACCTCTGGCACATCAATTCCTTCACGAAGCAAGTTTATTCCGATTAATACATCATATTTACCTAACCGTAAATCACGCAATATTTGCATTCGCTCTAGCGTTTTAACATCCGAGTGCAGGTATTGAACTTTAATACCTAGATCCTTTAAGTAGTCTGTCAAATCTTCTGCCATTTTTTTAGTTAGAGTGGTTACAAAAACCCGTTCATTGCGGTCAATTCGTTTGTTAATTTCACCTACAAGATCATCAATTTGACCTTCAACCGGTTTAACTTCAATTTTAGGATCAAGCAAGCCCGTTGGCCGGATAATTTGTTCGACCTTGTGATCAGTACGTTCTAGCTCATAATCACCGGGAGTAGCGGAAACATAGAGGATTTGATTAACGTGCTTTTCAAATTCATCAATTTTTAAGGGCCGGTTATCTAAAGCTGATGGTAAACGAAAACCATAATCAATCAAAGTCTTTTTCCGGTTGCGGTCACCGTTATACATTGCCCGAATTTCAGGCATAGTGGCATGAGACTCGTCAATTAAAATTAGAAAATCATCAGGGAAGAAGTCAAGCAGAGTATAAGGCGGTTCGCCTTCTTTACGCCCTTCCATATGACGAGAATAGTTTTCAATACCGCTTGTGTAACCAACTTCTCCCATCATTTCCATATCAAAGGTAGTCCGCTGCTTAATTCGTTCAGCCTCTAAAAGCTTGCCTTTACCTTCAAAATCTTTTACTTGGAGTTTCATTTCTTTAGAGATTGCTTTGAGAGCCCGACGCATCTGTTCTTCGTTAGTCATAAAGTGCGTGGCCGGAAATAAGGAGATACTTTCGCGTTCACCAATTATTTCACCAGTTAAAGAATCAATTTCGACAATTCGATCAATTTCATCACCAAAAAATTCAATTCGGTAAGCATGATTAGAATTGCCGGCTGGAAAGACTTCAACTACATCCCCACGCACACGAAAGCGACCACGCTGAAAGTCAATATCATTACGATCATATTGAATGTTAACTAAATTACGCAGCAAAGTATTTCTGCCATAGTCATCACCCTCATGCACCGTAATCACACTGGCCGAATACTCTTTAGGATCACCCAACCCGTAAATACATGAAACTGAGGCAACTACAATAACATCGTTTCGTTCCATCAAATCACTAGTTGCTTGGTGGCGCAGTTGGTCAATTTCATCATTAATTGATGAATCCTTTTCAATATAAGTATCAGATTGCGGAACGTAAGCCTCCGGTTGGTAATAATCGTAGTATGAAACAAAATAGTCGACGGCATTATGAGGAAAGAATTCCTTAAATTCGCCATACAACTGTCCCACTAAAGTCTTATTATGTGAAATAACCAAAGTAGGTTTATTTAAATTGGCAATTATATTCGCCATTGTAAACGTCTTACCGGTACCAGTAGCACCTTCAAGAATTTGTTCTTCATATCCCTTTTTAAAACCACTTGTCAGTTTATCAATCGCCTGCTCTTGATCACCAGCCGGCTTAAATTTGGAGACAAGTTCAAATTTACGGTTATCTTGTCGTTTAATCATAGAAAAGCTCCTCGTAAAAAAGTTGGACAAAATAGCCCAACTTTTATTTTGCGTATTCTATTTTACTACATCGAACGTACTTTCGCACGTCTTTTGTCTTATT
The DNA here is from genome assembly GCF_026535825.1 of Lactobacillus sp. B4026. Taxonomy (NCBI): domain Bacteria; kingdom Bacillati; phylum Bacillota; class Bacilli; order Lactobacillales; family Lactobacillaceae; genus Lactobacillus; species Lactobacillus sp. B4026. Next base: position 229,835 of record NZ_JAFNPD010000001.1, on the reverse strand, counting down.
TCAATAACTGTGATAATGTTGCTTGATAATTTTCTGCTGCTTTTTCTGCTAAAGCAATAGTTGGCTTGTTTACACCCACATAAGCCTTAATAACCGGCTCTGTTCCTGAAGGACGTAAAGCCAGCCAAGTTTGATCTGACAAATAATATTTAAGAACATTTGATTTTGGCAGATCAGCTAACTCTTTTACCTGTCCAGCACTAAATTCCTTTTGTTCTAAAAAGTCCTGAATTTTTTTTACCTTAATTCCAGCTATTTCTGTCAGACGCTCTTGCCTTAGTTTGGTCATTAATTGTGCCATTTTCTTTTGACCACCAATTCCTGGCATTTCAATTGCACGAGTAATTTCAAAAGAAGTTCCGTATTTTTGCCAAATTTCAGTTAAGCCATCCAAAACTGTCATATCACGTGAAGCATAATAAGATGCAACTTCAGCAAACATTATTGCACCCTGCATGGCATCCTTATCACGGGCAAATGGCTTAAATAAATAGCCATAGCTTTCTTCAAAGCCCATTAAGAATCTACCATCATGTTCACGTTTCATGCGGTCTATTTCTTCACCAATAAATTTAAATCCGGTTAAAACTTCCTTAGTTCGGATGCCAAAATCTTGCGCAATTTTGCCCGGCATACTGCTCGAAACAATTGAAGTAACTAGTTCGTAGTCTGACGCTAATTGATTATTATCTTTCATATTTACTAAAAGGTAATAGATCATTAATGTTGCAATTTGATTCCCCGTCAAAACTTGGAAATCACCGTTTTTGGTTCTAACACATGCTCCCATTCGATCAGCATCAGGATCAGTTGCAATAATCAAATCGGCCTTTTTTTCATTTGCCAACTTAATTCCAGGATCAAAAACATCTCGGTATTCGGGATTAGGCTTTTTGGTAGTTGGAAATTCCGGATCAATAATTGATTGGCTTTCAACTGGAAAAACATTCGTAAAACCATTTTGCCGAAATGCTCGTTCATAAAGCATCTTACCGGTCCCATGTAAAGGGGTATAGATAATAGATAATTTTGGCGCATTATCCTTAATTAACTTGCGGTTAACGTTGACCCTCTTTAATTCAGCCAAATAATCTTCATCAATATTTTCCCCAATTAGTTCTATCAAGCCCTTGGCGCGCAATACTTCCACTTGCTGTGCTTTAATTTGAAAAAGATCTTTTACACTTTGAGCATAATGGAAAACCCGATCAGCGTCTTCTGGACCCATTTGAGCACCATCTTCGCCATAAACCTTATAACCGTTATATTGCTTGGCGTTGTGCGAAGCGGTTATATTGATTCCGGCAAACGTGTTGAGGTGTCGGACAGCGTAAGACAGCTCGGGCGTGGGGCGCAAATCATCAAAAAGATAAACATGAATCCCATGAGTCCCTAGAATACGGGCAGCGTGCTCTGCAAATTCTCGCGAGTGATAGCGTGAATCAAACGAAATCACAACGCCTCTTTTTTGGGCCTTCACGCCATTTTCATCAATTAAGCGAGCAAGACCTTCCGTCACCCGCGAAACAGTGAAAAGGTTAATTCGATTAGTTCCAGGTTCAAGGCGGCCACGCATCCCTGCGGTTCCAAAATTAATGTCTTGACCAAAAGCATCATCAATCCACTTTGAATCTTGGCCTAATTCTGCCAATTGTTCTTTTAAGTAGTCAGGCATATTAGTAGCCTCTTGCCAGCTTTGAAAAATTTTCTCAGCGTTCATTTAAAATATAGACCTCTTTTTTAAGTTATCTGATTTAATAATTCGGTTTTATAATTTATATTCTAGCATTTATCAATTATGCTTTCTGCATAAAATAAAAAAGAATCCAACTAACTGAATTCTTCTTTTTAATTATTAATCATCTAAGCTCTGTAAATAATTGTATGCTTCTTGACCAGCAACACTACCATCACCAACAGCATTAGCGATTTGGCGCAAGTCTTTTGCCCTAACATCACCTAATGCAAAAATGCCGGCAACCTTGGTTCTCATATGTTCATCTGTTGGAATCCAACCATTTTGATCAGTTACGCCCAAATCTTTAAATGGTGCTGTTTGGGGAATAACGCCAACGTAAATGAAAACGCCGCGAGTAGCTAGTTTCTTTTCTTCGCCTGAAATCTTATCACGATAAGTTATACCAGTTACGCGGTTGCCATCACCATCGATCGATTCCGTAATGCCATTCCAAATGAAATGAATTTTATCGTTGGCAAAAGCCCGTTTCTGCAAAGTCGGTTGTGCACGCAATTGATCTCTACGATGAATAACTGTAACAGATTTTGCGCTCTGGGCAAGATAAATTCCCTCTTCAATCGCGGAATCACCACCACCAATAACTGCAATGTCCTCATTTTTGAAAAAGGCGGCATCACAAACGGCACAATAGGAAACACCTTTACCAGAATATTCCTCTTCCCCGGGAACGTTTAGGTGACGATGATCAGCACCGGTAGCAATAATTAAAGCCTGCGTTGAATATTCAGCTGTATCTGTCTTAACAATCTTTTCATTGCCTTCAAGAGTAACAGATTGAACATCACCGTATTCAAATTCAGCGCCAAATTTCATCGTCGAATTATACATTTTTTCGCCTAATTCAGGACCCTTAACCTCGCTAAAACCGGGATAATTATCAATCGCGTCAGTATTATTCATCTGACCACCATAAAGGCCGCGATCTAAAATTAAGACCGATAAATTAGCCCGTGAAGCGTATAAAGCTGCTGTTAATCCGCCAGGACCTGCTCCAATAACAATTACATCATATTTCTTTGTCATATTTCCACCTTAAAAACTTATTTTTCGTAAGTAAATCTTACAATGGAAATAGACTAAAGTCTAATTTCCTGTTTTGGACTTCTACCCATCATTTGCTTAATTTCATCATCAACATTGGAATTTTCATATAAAACACGGTAAATAGCTTCACTAATTGGCATATCAATCTGTTTTTCTTCACAAAGTTCGTGAACTGCCTTAACGGTCGTTGCACCTTCAACTACTTGTCCCATATTTTTCAAGACATAATCAAGTGACTTGCCCTCACCCAATTGCTTACCGCAGCGCCAGTTACGTGAATTAACAGATGTACAAGTAACAATCAAGTCGCCAATTCCGGATAACCCACTAAAAGTCATCGGATCAGCACCAAAATAATTAACTCCTAAACGCGTAATTTCTGCCAAGCCTCTAGTCATTAAAGCTGCTTTAGCATCGTCACCGTATTTTTTACCAACTAAAATTCCAGCAGCGATTGCAATAACGTTCTTAACTGCCCCAGCAACTTCAACACCAATCAAATCGCTATTAGTGTACAAACGGAAATAATCATTTGACAACATTTCTTGAACTTTTTCAGCGTTTTTCTTACTTGTTGAAGCACATGAAATTGCCGTTAAGTCTTTTTGGGCTACGCTTTCAGCATGGCTTGGACCTGAAATAGCAACGATAAGGTCTTCATCTTCAGGATATATTTCTTCAGTTAGAATTTCCGAAATCAATTTTTTAGAGCCTGGTTCAATTCCTTTAGTAGCAGTTACGATAAGTGGCTTACGTCCCCCTTTAGCTAAAATCTGACCTGCCTGTTTAGCCACGATTCGAACCGCTTGCGTTGGCAAAACGAAAAGAATCACTTCTGCATTTTCTAAGGCTTTATTCAAATCTTCTGTAGCAGTAACGGTTTCATTGACCTCCCAGTCTTTCATGTAGTGCTCGTTAGTATGATGCTCATTAATTTCTTGATTAACAGCTTCGTTGTTGCCATAAAGAATTACATCATTGCCCTTGTCAGCTAGCATTGAACCTAAAACCGTGCCCCATGAACCAGCACCTAAAACTGTAATTTTTGTCATTTTTCTTCCAGACTTTCTTTTAAATATATTTTTATTAATCTCTTGAATATGGAAATTTCAATCCACTACCATCAAGATACCACTTTGGCTTAACAACTTTGCGGCGGTAAATAAAAAGTGCAACAATCACGATTAGCAAAATCAAACTAAGCAATTGTGAAACTCTGATTCCCGCCGTCAGGTAAAGGCTGTCTGTCCTTAACCCTTCAACAAAAAAGCGCACAACTGAGTACCAACCTAGGTAAAGCATAAAAACTTCACCCTGCTTGAACAAATGCTTTCTATGTCGTAAAGCTAAAATCAAGATTAACCCAATTAAATTGAAAAACGATTCGTATAAAAAGGTAGGCTGATAATAAACTCCACCAATTTTCATTTGTTCAATAATAAAGCTAGGTAAATGCAGGCTTTGCAAGAAATGCAAGGTTGTTGGACCACCATGAGCCTCCTGATTAAAAAAGTTGCCCCAGCGACCTAAAATTTGGGCTGCCATCACGCCAGGGGTAATAACATCAAGCATTAAGAAAGGCGGCAACATTCTTTTATAGCAAAAAACTAGTAAAACTAACAAACCTGCCAGCAAGCCCCCATAAATTGCAATACCACCATTCCAAATCGCAATAATTTGATCAGGGTGTTTAGCATAATAACCCCATTCAAAAATTACGTAATACAAACGGGCCCCAACATAGCCAAGTGGAACGGCCCATAAAAGCAGGTCTAAGAAATCGTCACTTTCAATCTGCCGTTTTTTTCCTTCTATCATGGCCATCGAAACAGCTAAAATTATCGCTGCTGCCATGATTACGCCGTACCATTTTACACTTAAACCGCCCAAGTTAAAGGCTATCGGGCTGATTGTTCCGATCATTTATCCGCATCCTTTGCTTTTTTGGTTGAATTATCTTTTGAATTCTGAGCAATCAAAGCAGTTAAATTATTGTCAAAAGTTGTTGTTGCATTGTAGCCAATCCGTTTAGCACGAAAGTTCATAGTAGCAATTTCAATTATGTCTTCCATATTCCGACCAACTTTAACTGGAATCGTAATTTGCGGTACCTCAACATTACAGATCTCGCGTTTGCTTTCCTCAAAGCCAAGACGATCATAATTGACCTTATTGTCCCAATTAACGAGCTTGATGACTAACTGGATAGTTTCACGATTTTTAACTGCGCCAACACCGAATAAATCCATGACATCAATAATTCCGATCCCCCGAATTTCCATCAAATGCTTTAAAATTTGGGGTGCTTCACCAACGACTGTTTCCACATCTTTTTGATAAACATCTACCCGGTCATCTGCAATTAGGCGATGCCCGCGGTGAATTAAACCTAAAGCCGTTTCGGACTTTCCAACACCTGAATCGCCAGTCAGTAAAACGCCTAATCCTTTTACTTCAACCAAGACACCATGAATTGTGTCCCTAACTGCCAACCGCTCACGCAAATATTCAGTTAACACACTTGAAACATAAGTGGTTGATTCTGTTGAAGATAAAATGGGAATTCCCGCATTATCGGCTGCTTCAATTAATTCTTTCGGAATTGGAAGAGAACGTGAAATAAAGAAACACGGCGTCTCGGGAGTACATAGTCGCTTAAAGACATTAACTAAACTTTCATGATCAAGCCTTGCAGCATATGAAATTTCAGTTCGGCCCAAAAGTTGGATTCTTTCTTTAGGATAAAAATCAAAATATCCTGTCAGTTCCAGTCCTGGCCGATAAATATCAGAAACCATAATTGCACGGTCATCAATATATTGACTTCCTTTAACAACATACGTAATTTTATTATCGCGAATTAAATTCTTTAACTTAACTGCATTAGCCATTTTGCATTCCTCTTAGCTTATTTATCAACATCTTTTGTATGCGCATTGCGAACCTTTTTTCTTTTAGGCCGGTCACTTGGTTGCTGAGAATTGCCAGACCAATCATTCCAGTTATCAAAGTCGGGACCATGAGGCCGGTCATCATCTTTTTTCGTAAAATGATTAATAAGCCAAAGAATCCCCGCAATAACTATAACTGCAGGCAAAAGGATAAATAAAAGATGAAAGAAAGCAAAAATCACGCATAGAATTATCACTGCCACTAAGACAATACCAACAATTCCCCAAAAACTCATTTTTTCACCTACTCTGGGTTATCTTGACTAAGCAACCATTGCAAGTATGCATAAACAAATGGTTGCAATTTCCCATCCATTACACCACTTGTATCCGAAGTTTCATAGCCTGTTCGTAAATCTTTAACCAAATTATAAGGATGAAAAACATAGGATCTAATTTGTGAGCCCCAGCCAATCTCCTTTTGGTCACCCTTAAGTTCTTGCTTATGTTGCCGCTTTTTCTCTTCTTCTAAATGAAACAACTTTGCGCGAAGTTCATTCATTGCCGTCTCACGGTTTTGAATTTGTGAACGCTGAGCTTGCGAAGTCGTTACAAATCCGGTCGGCAGGTGTGTTATTCGAACCGCACTGGAAGTTTTATTGATGTGTTGACCACCCGCGCCACTAGAACGATAAACATCAATCCTTAAATCTTTAGGATTAATATCAATTTTAATACTATCGTCAATTTCCGGAATAACTTCGACAGATGCAAAAGACGTATGTCTTCTCTTAGCAGAATCAAACGGCGAAATACGAACTAGCCGATGAACCCCGTTTTCAGATTTTAGCAAGCCATAGGCATTCTTACCACTGATTCTGACACTAACACTTTTAAGACCGGCTTCTTCACCAGGCTCATAGTTATTAATTTCAAATTTAAATCCCCTGCTATCCGCATAACGTTGATACATTCGTAATAGCATTTGGCCCCAGTCCATTGCTTCTGTTCCACCTGCTCCTGGGTGAATTTCAAGCAGTGCATTATGACCATCATATTTTCCTGCCAAAAGAAGATCCATTTCGTAATTATGAAAATCTTTTTGTAAAGATTCTAAGTCAGTTTCAACTTCTTTTTGCAATTCAGAATCAGGTTCTTCACGCAATAATTCCAAGGCGGTAATTTCATTTTGATAGTTTTCTTGCAAGTTTAAAAATGAATCACGCTTTTCTTTTAATAAGTTGGTTGCGCTGATTAACTGCTGCGCCTTGTCCTGATCATCCCAAAAAGAAGGCTCCTGCATCTTGCTTTCATTGACAGCAATTGTTTCGTCAATCGAATCTAAGTCAAAGCGACCCCCTAAAGTGGTCTAACCGCTTTTTTAATTCATCCAATTGGTTTTGAATTTCACTAATTTCCATTTATTTTAAATCTCTCCCAATTAATTAAAAAGTAAAAAAGAGAAAGCAGCTGCTTTCTCTTCAACCTTACCTGTTAACGACTAAGATTTTGTCTGATTTCAGCTTTCATGAATAACCGAGTCACATCAAACTCAATATTCGAGACCATTTCTTCAAACATATTGTAGCCAGAATCTTGATATTCAACTAAAGGATTAAGTTGACCATATCCACGCAAACTAATCGATTGCCGTAATTGATCCATCGCATCAATATGATCAGTCCAGTGTTCATCAACCACCCGAAGGATAACTACCTTTTCAAATTCCAACATTTGCGCTTGGTCTGCTAAAACGTCGGCCTTTTCCTGATAGTTAGCTTCAACTTCATTGTATAATTTTTCTTTTAATTCAGGGACAGTGATTGTCTTGAAGTCAATTTCTTCTGTTTGCTCTTCAGAAAGAATACTTGAGCTAATAAAGTCACGCAATGAATCTAAGCGCCACTTACTACGGTCACCTTGAGTAAACATGTCCACTTGACTATTAATTGTACGACGAATCATTGGAATCAGAACATCTTTAAGAGAGTTTTCCTCTTCGATAACTTGCATCCGTTCACCGTAAATAATTTCACGCTGAATACGCATAACATCATCATATTGTAAAGTTTGCTTACGCGTATCATAGTTGTTACCTTCAACACGTTTTTGAGCAGACTCAACCTGACGAGTAATTAAACGACTCTCGATCACTTTATCATCATCATTATCCGATAAGCGGTCCAAGAAATCTTTTACGCGCTCGCCACCAAAGCGTTTCATCAAATCATCTTCAAGTGACAGGTAAAATCTGGTTTCACCCGGATCACCTTGTCGACCGGACCGGCCACGCAACTGATTATCAATTCTTCGCGATTCATGTCTTTCAGTACCAATTACTGCAAGTCCACCCAGTTCTTTTACTCCAGGCCCCAATTTAATATCAGTACCACGACCAGCCATGTTAGTTGCGATTGTGACCGCACCACGTTGTCCGGCATTCATAATAATTTGAGCTTCCTTAGCATGGTTTTTGGCATTAAGAACTGCATGTGGAATGCCTTCTTTATCCAAAAGATTACTTAGGCGTTCTGAACTTTCGACGGCAACAGTACCAACTAAAACAGGTTGGCCTTTTGCATGACGTTCTCTAATTTCATCTACAACTGCTGCAAATTTTGAAGATAAAGTTGGATATAAAATATCCGAACGGTCTTTTCTGATTACAGGACGGTTAGTTGGAATCGTAATTACCTGCATATTGTAGATTTCACGAAATTCTTCTTCTTCAGTCTTAGCGGTACCGGTCATTCCTGCAAGCTTTTTATACATTCTAAAGAGGTTCTGGTAAGTAATCGTCGCCTGTGTCTTTGATTCTTCCTGAATTTTAACATTTTCTTTAGCTTCAATTGCTTGGTGAAGTCCATCAGAATAGCGACGTCCCTTCATTACCCGTCCAGTAAATGAATCAACGATCAATACTTCACCATCTTGGACAACGTAATCAATATCCTTAAGCATGATGTAGTTAGCCCGCAAAGCCTGGTCAATATGGTGAACCAGTTTTTGGTTTTCCACATCATAAAGGTTCCTTAAGCCAAAGTGATCACAAGCTTTTTGAATTCCCGTTCTGGTCAAAGAAATTGTTTTCGTCGGCCAATCAATCTTGTAATCGCCATGATCTTCTTCGTCTTCGACATCATCATCACTCTTATCTTCTTTGAGTGTCTTTACAAATCTGTCTGCTCTAATGTAATCGCCATTTGCTTGTTCAGCTTCACCAGAAATAATCAAAGGCGTTCTGGCCTCATCAATTAAAATCGAATCGACCTCATCGATAATAGCGTAATTAAGTTCACGCTGAACCATTTGCTCTTTATAAACGACCATGTTGTCACGCAAATAGTCAAAGCCTAATTCTGAGTTGGTTGAGTAAGTAATATCACATTCATAAGCTTCGCGTTTTTCATCAGGTGACATAGCATTAAGGTTTAAGCCAGTAGTTAAACCAAGCCAGCGATATAACTGACCCATTTCTTCTTCATCACGGCTAGACAAGTATTCGTTGACAGTTACAACGTGAACACCCTTACCAGTTAACGCGTTTAAATAAACGGGCATTGTCGCGGTTAAAGTCTTACCTTCACCGGTCATCATTTCAGCGATATTACCATAATGCAAGGCAATCCCACCTAGAATTTGAACGTGGAATGGATACAGACCTAATACCCGTTTTGCCCCTTCACGTGCAACGGCAAAAGCTTCAGGTATTAATGAATCTAATGATTCACCCTTTTCAAGGCGTTCACGAAATTCAGGTGTCTTTGCCTGCAAGTCTTCGTCAGAAAGTTCGGCATATTCGTCAGCATGACTTTCTACCTTATTAGCAATCTTTTCGAATTTTTTTAGTTCTCTTTTATCGTTATTGTATAGTTTCTTTAAAATGTTTACCATTTAATCGATCCTTATATGTACTTAAGTATAAAAACACATGATAATTTTACCATGATTGACCCTAAATTAAAAATAAACAAAACAAAGACCTCACACTAAATGTGAGGTCCTCACTTAAATAGCAGTTATTTATTTTGTTTCAATTAAGCCGTAACGACCATCATTTCTGCGATAGACAACACTAGTACCATTTGTTTCAGCATCCTGAAATACGAAGAAATCATGCTCTAGCATGTTCATTTGTAAAATAGCTTCTTCAGGACTCATTGGTTTCAAACCAATTTGCTTGTTACGAACAATCGTGAATTCACTTGCTTCTTTATCTTTAGTCTCTTCTTCAGAACTTTCAACAAAGAAATCACTAATTCCCTTTTCACGACTCTTGCGGTTAACCCGGGTCTTATATTTTCTTATTTGTCTTTCTAGTTTTTCAGAAACAAAGTCGATACTGCGGTACATATCATCAGTTGTTTCTTCTGCTCTCAATACTAAGTATGGAAGTGGAATAGTAACTTCAACTTTAGCAGTCCGATCACGATAAACCTTCAGGTTTACATGGGCGATTATATCTTGATTCAAGTCGAAATACTTTTCTAATTTCTTCAGGCGTTTTTCAACGTAACTTCTTAAAGCATCAGTTACCTCAATATTTTCACCACGAACATTATACTTTAACATATGAGATTCTCCTTTCAACTGCACCCTGCAGTCTTTTCTTATTTACATTATAACAAAACTTGAAAGCGCTGAACAACATTATTCTACCTACAAATCGAAAAGCTTGCTATTTTAGCTTGAGGGAAAGCCCTTAAAAGAGCATTTCGAGCATGATAAAGCGTCCTGCCAGTTGTGTAAATATCATCTAAAAGTAAAACTTTTTTAAAATTAAAATTAATATTAGTATTTTCTAGTACAAAAAAACTCTGTTTACTCAATAAGCGCTCCTTACGCGTCTTTTCCCCCTGAGCCTTTACTCCACTTTTTTTACCTAAAACTGTTGTCAATGGAACTAAATCGGCAAAAATCGCACTGATTGTATCAAATTGCCGCTGTTGTATATGTTCTGGTGCCGTCGGAATTGGTACGTAAAAATCTGCTCGGTGCTTTCCCAATTCCTGCCAACATAATTCTTGTAAGACCTTTCTTAAAATATAATCGCCATAACGTTTATAATTCACCATCAATTCGTGAAAGGCATCATTATACCTAAAAACGGCATAATTTCTAAGCAAGTTTCCTGTGTATTTTCTCTTCCAGGCTTCGCAATCTGAGCAGATTTGACCTGAATCTAATTCTTTGGAACAAATTTGACAACGCGAACTTTTTAGCTGCACAAACTTGCTCCGGCAATGAAAGCAAATAACTTGCTCAGGCTTTTTGGATAATAGGAAAAGCTCACGCAAAGAAAGCTGGGCGGCAAACTTTTGCCCACAAAGCAGACATCTTCTCATTTATTCATCGCCTCAATTTGGTTCTTAGCTTCCCGAATATTTTTGGTATATTTGCGGTAGCAAAACAAAACTAACCCAGTAGTATCGTCTTGCGCCCGACCAACTCGACCTGCGATTTGAACCAAACTAGCCGCAGTATAAATTTGATCGTCAGCCTGAACAATAATTACCCAGACATGTTTAAACGTTACGCCTCTTTCCAAAATCGTTGTCGTCACGAGCAGTTGTAATTCGCCGTCTCGAAGCATCTGCACTTTACGCAAGCGATTCTTATCTTGGGCCCAGACGCCCGCCATCTTTACCTGATTAATTATTTTTACTTTTTTCAGGGCGGCTATGTAATCGGGTATCTGGTCAATTCGCGGAACAAATAATAATAAAGGATGGCCCTTTTTAAGCGCAGTAATAATTGCTTTTAACAGTTTGGGATGAATTTTGCCATGTGCTAAAAACGGCTTTAAAAATAACTGTTCTCTTGGGACGGGTAAAAGGCCACCATGAAATCGCCTGTTTAAACGCAATATGTCAATCTTGCCGGCTTTTGCTTCACTTAACAAGTCAGCAGTTGGCGTTGCCGTCAAATAAACACGCACGCCGTTGTTCTTAACAGCATTTTTAGCAGCAAAATGAAGCTGGCGATTTTCAACGTAGGGAAAGGAGTCTGCCTCATCAATCACTAATAAAGCAAAAGCATGATAAAACTTAAGCAGTTGATGCGTAGTACAAATTGTCAATTGCTCCAGTCCAGGCTGCTTAAATTCTCGACCATGATATTTGCCAATCTCAATTTCGCTAAAAGCCGCCTGAAAACGTGGAAAGAGCTCATTGACAACATCAATGCGTGGTGTTGCGATACAGCAGCGCTTTCCCTGCGCAATACATTCAGCAATTACCGGAAAAAGCATTTCGGTTTTTCCTGCCCCTGTAACTGCATGAACTAAGGTGTCCTGTTTTGACCGAAAATTTGTTACTAAGTTATGCGCAATTTTTGCTTGTGCACCAGTTAATCTACCAGTCCAGGTTAAGCCACCATTTTTTCTTATAGGAAAACTCACTTCATTTTGATAACGTATTAAAAAATCTCCTTCGACTATTCGCCCAATTCCAATGCATTCACGGCAATATCGTTTTTTATTAGGCAAATGGGCGTAAATTTTTGCTCCACAACGGTTACAGTGACCAGCACTGATTGCACTGGTTTTGGTTAATCCCGCAATTATGCTAAAATCCTTGTGACTGCTAATCCATTGGCGGCCAGCGAGATTTGATAAATTTTCCATTATTTTTCTCCTCCGCTATTAAGTACGCAAAAAGGGGGCAAAATTTTTTGACTAAAGAAGAAAATTATTTAACCATCAAAGAAAATGGTTGGCATGAAATAGTGATTAAGAAAAGTCGCTTTATCGCAACATTAGCCCGCACTGAAACAGTTGAGGACGCAGAAAAAGTAATTGCGGCGGTCAGCAAAAAATACCACGATGCAACTCATAACACGTTTGCATATACTATCGGACTAAACGACGATCATGTGAAAGCCAGTGATAATGGTGAGCCATCGGGAACGGCCGGCGTCCCAGAATTAAAAGCATTGCAGCTCATGAAACTCAAAAATGTCACGGTAGTAGTTACCCGCTATTTTGGGGGCATCAAGCTGGGTGCAGGTGGATTAATCCGCGCATACTCTAACAGTGTTACTAAGGGAGCTGAGGCAATCGGCGTTGTCAAGCGCGTATTGCAGCAAGAACTTAGTTTTCATGTAGCCTATAATCGCTTTGATGAAGTAAATCATTTTTTGACAAACGAGCAAATTTACGTTGAAAAAATCACTTATGGCGTAGATGTTGTAATTCATCTTTTTATTAATGAACAAGAGCATGCTGAGTTAGAAGAAAAGTTAAGCAACTTACTTGCGGGCAAAGTAACTTTTACTAAGGGTGAAAAGCGGTATAACGAAATCGAAATTACCGACCATCATTATCATGAGCACTAAAAAAAGGACTAAATTAGTCCTTTTTATTTTTCTTCTTTAATTGTTCTGGTTTAGCCTGCCCCAGATGCCATACTTCAACAGTTGGATCTTTCTTACTGCGGGAACTGATAATTTTTTGTATCAACGTTAGCAGAGGTTTATATTTTTCTCCCAGTAAACCTATTGACTCAACGAATAGTTCAAGTGCTAAAGCTAATCCTGCTATCAGTAGCCACATTCCCCATATGGGTGACAATAAAAACAGCAGGGAAATAAATGAAAAAATTAACGAAATCGCATAGATTGCTAAAACGGCCTGCCGGTGCGTTAACCCCATTTTCATCAGTTGGTGATGCAAGTGGTGCTTATCTGCCTGCGAAACTGGTTGATTATTAAGTTTACGCCTAATCATTGCATAAATAGTATCAGTAATTGGTACACCTAAAATCGTGACTGGCACTAGCATTGAGATAAAAGTTACGTTTTTTAACCCTTTAAGTGAAAAAACAGCAATCATAAAACCAATATACAGTGCCCCAGTATCACCCAAGAACATCTTGGCTGGATGAAAGTTATACGGCAAAAAGCCCAGCAAACAGGCAGCTAACATGAAACAGCCAATTGGAATATACAGCTGGTTGGTATGCAGGAAAAAGTAGCCGACAATCCCCATCGTAATAAGCGAAATCATTGATACGCCATCAGCCAGGCCATCAAGACCATCAATTAAATCGACGGCGTTAGTTAAAGCCAGAATCCAAAAAATCGTGATTGGTAAACTCCACCAGCCTAAATCAATCTGCTTATTTACAAACGGGAGATTGAGAACGTTCATCTTAATTCCGGCCAAGAAATAGATAATCAGGGCGCCAATAAAAATACCAAACATTTTTTGGCGCGGTTTAAGTTCGAGAATATCATCAATTATCCCTGTCAGCACAATAACACTTGAGCCCAAAAGGACACTAAAAGCCTCATGTGTAGGGAATTGCTCACGCAGCAAAATAAACGCCCCGATATTAAAAGTAACAAAAATGCCTAGTCCACCAAGAGTGGGCATCGGCTTTTTATTAACCCGCCGCTTATTAGGAACATCAACAGCCCCTAAAACAAAGGCAAGTCTACGAATAAATGGCGTGATTGCTGCTTGAATGATCACTAAGAAAAATAATTCAACGATAATTTTATACATAGTCGGCTACTTTCATAAATTAGTTGCTTTAATTATACAGACTTGATCAAAAATGTACAAATCACTCCCACCAAAGCTGATTAAAAGCTTACCGACTAAATATTAATGATTAACTTAAAAGTGGATTCTTGACGAATCCACTTTTATTATTAGTCGTGCTGCGAGGCACCAGAACTGGCATCGACTTTCTTAGTTGCATTATTTGCCGCACTAACACCAGCAATACGACCAAAAACAATTGCGTTGGTAATGCCCATGCCGCAGCCAGGATAAGTCATGCCGCGCCAACCACCAGTAGTACTGCCAGCCGCGTACAGATTAGCGATTGACCTATCTTGATTATCCAAAACTTCAGCTCTCCGATTGATGCTTAATCCTCCTGCCATATCTGGAGTTGAAGGAGCTAATTTAGCAACATAATACGGTGGTTTAAAAGCCGTCAGGTCTTTTTCACGGCCAAATTCCGTATCTTGCCCTTTAAGAACATCATTATTCCACTTAGTAATCGTTGCCTGCAAAATGGTCGGATCTAACCCAATCTGTTCAGCTAAAGCCTTAATGGTTTCTGCCTTTTTAAAATAGCCATCTTCAACTTCTCGTTTCAAATGTGGCGAAGCGGCCGGGGCAGAAAAGGCTGTCGGCATTTCATTTGCCATTCCCTCATCAAAAAGTAACCACACAAAACCTTGATCCAGACTGGCAATTTTTTTAGAAGCAAATTCAAAATACATGTCTTCCCGAAAATGTCTTTTAGCATCAGTACCAACCCAAATATAAGGCTTGGTCCAAGCAGTACATAAAGGTCCAATACAAACATTATCACCAGATTGTGTTCCAATTGAATTGGCAATCGGCATCCACATATCTTTTAGCTTGGCACCTATTTGTGCACCCATTCGAATTCCATCGCCCATTTGCCTAATTGAGCCATATGATTCTCCTACTGCAAAATCTGGGGCAAAACTTTTGAGCATTTCCTTATTACGCGAAAAACCAGCAGTAGCAACAATCACGCTTTGAGCGCGGTAATTGCCTTTATTGGTATGCACGCCAATAACTTGGTTATTTTGATTGGTAATTAAACTTTCTGCTGTTATATTAAAAATAAACTCAGTACCTAATTTTTGAGCACGCTTGAATAAAGGTTTGGAAAGACCGTAGCCACTTTTTTCAACAGTCAAGTGTGAACGTGCTGCCGGAACAGCATACTTTTTCATTGCTTCTTCATTACCGATTTGCTGAACTTCCTGAAAGTTAACTCCGACATCATTAGCCAACCACTCATAATCTTCAGCACCGTGTTCAACGATTACTTCACGCATATCGGGATCTTCATACCCTTGACCAACTGCCTTTAAGTAATTATTCCAATTTTCCTTTGAATCCGTAATTCCTTGGGCCTTTTGCAAGCTTGTACCGCCACCTGCATTATAATAACCGCCTGATAAGGTCATATCTGACAACATGTAGCTTGATGCATACTCAAGGCAAATAACCGCCTTGCCCTTTTGCCGAGCAGAAATAGCGGCTGCAAGACCAGCAGCGCCTGCACCAATTATTAATACCTCAGTTTCTTTTTCAAAGTGGATTTTGTCTGGATCAAGATAGCGATAATCTTCATTATCTTCTTGTTTAGCTGTTCGCAAATCAATCTTCTGATCAAGCCCGCTAGGATCTCCCGCTTTAAGCAAAGCGTCCTTGACAGCTTTTTCGACAGCCTGAAAGCTAATTGTAGCACCAGTTACGGCATCAATATTGTAAGACTGCTTAGCCACTATCAATTCCGGTGCCTTTTTAAGTGCGTCTGTGCTAATACCTTCGGTTTCATTTTGATCATCAACATGAACTGCCTTAATCTGGTTATCTTTTACAGTTACGGATACCTTGACTTCGCCACGATTGCCAGAACCGCTGCCATGATAAATTCCGTCTTTTAAATTAGCCATTTTTTGCCTCTTTTAATTTTATTTAGCCTGCTTTAAAGCAGCACTGACGGCTTCCTTAAATGCCCGACTTGTTGAAGTAGCACCAGATACAACATCAACATTTGCAGTCTTATCTTTTACCATTTGTTTTTGAAGCTGCTTAATTGCTTGACCGCCATAATCAGGTGACTCACTTTCCTTGAGAACTTCAATTTTAGCCGGCTTTTGTTGCTCATCTACAGTTACCCGGACAACTATTTCATTACCCATTCCGCTACTTGATTTGCCAATATATTGATTTTTACTGGTTGGATAATCTTTTTCAGCTGCAAGAGGAACTGGAAACGAAGTCGAATCGACCTGCTCGTTTACTTGCTCGCTTGCCCCAGTCACAGTATCGTTTTCCTTTGGTTTAGCAGCGTTTTCACCGGCAATCTTGCCAAAAATCAAGCAATCGGCAATATCTCCGCCGCCGTTATATTGGTTAGCGCCAATATGACCTAGTTCACCCGCAGCGTACAAATGTGGTAATACCTGCTGGTCTGTATCAAGTACTTCCGCCTTCTCATTTCGTCTCGGTCCACCTTGAGTATTAAGCATCGTGTGCTGCTGTTTCAAGGAATAAAATGGGCCAGACAGGGAAAGTTTAGCCATCGTTTCTGACTTTCTACCACATTGGTAATCAACACCTTGGTCAACAAAGAAATTATATGTTTCAAGTGTGTTTTGTAAGGTTTCTTCTTTAACGCCAATTTCGTTTGCTAAATCAGCAATTGTGTCAGACTTAACTACTTTATTTAAAACTTCGCGCTGGAAATTATCTAAATCTTCAGCCAAAAATTCGTCATATTTCTTTTGATCAAAAATTAAATGCGGATGAATTTGAGCAAGGGGAATTCGCCATAAACCATGGTTATAGCGATGACCATGACGGGTTGGATCATCTTCAGGAATATAGCGGGTACCGTCATCACCAACCGTAATTAATGAACCCTCAAACAAAGCTTTCCAGCCCATGATATTATGAGCACGTTCGCCTTTTGGCGCTGCAATATTAACGGCACCGCCTGGTTCATAATTATTCATGTGCCACAAATCAGCACCAACTTCTATGGCCATCTTAATTCCGTCGCCCTTGTTATATAGAGTGCCGTATGGCAAAAGTTTCGTTTCTCCCAAATAATCTTGAATCATCTGGTCATTGTTTTCAAAGCCGCCTAATGCTAGAACCACACCATTTTTAGCCTTAACATTGAACAAATGACCATTATTTTCAATTTGAACACCAATAATTGTTTTAGTTTCATTTTGAATTAAGTGTTTGGCTGGCGTTGAATATAAAACCGAAATCTGATCACTGCGGTCTAGTACATTTTGCCGTAGTTTCTTCCACAATGCTGCATCAAAAATTCGGTCATGAATTAAGAGATCATCATTTGTCTCCGCACCATCAAATTCGGGGTATTCAGCAATCATATATGCCAAAAGCGCTACGTTCTTATTTCCAGGATTTTTGCGAACACTAAAGGCTTTTCCGCCTAAATATTTTTCAAAATAAGCCGGTAAATTCACCATCCCTTTAATAAAGGTATCTAAAACTTTTTCATCCAAATCAAGCGGGGAAGTTAATTGTTGGTAATACTTTTTCAATTGATCATAATCATATCCTGCCTGAACAATTTGACCACAATAACGGGTATTACCACCTTCATGTCCTTCAGGTGCGCTATCGACTAAAAGAACCTTGGCCCCGTTATCCGCTGCAAACCGAGCTGCTGTTGCCCCAGCACCACCAAAACCAACTACAACCACATCATAAACTGCATTCCATGAATCATTATCTTGCAAAAACATTTTTCTATCCTCTTTTTGCATAATTAGCTAGCGGCATTAATACTATTTTTATTAATAATCATTTGGTGTCGGTATTTCAGGACAGTTTTCCCTGTCCACCTTTTAAATGCTTTGTAAAAAGTAGTCACATTGTTAAAACCGACTAAAAAACTGACTTCAGCTGTATTTAGTGTCGCATCCTGTAACAAATTAAGTGCCAAAATTTTTTGGACTTCATTAACTTGCTCTTTATAACTTGTTCCCTCATTTTTTAACCATCGTTGAACAGTTCGCGGTGATATTTCTAACGCATTAGCAACATCTTTTAATTGAAAATTCCCGCCAGCAATTAGTTTAAACAAGGTATTCTGCACTATTGCCTTGAATGGTGGATCAACCTTTAAGTCACTGATATATTTTTTTAATCCTGGTTCCATAAAATTCCACATAATATCATTTTGGGTTAAAAATGGTTTTAACAGATCGCTTTTACTAAAAACCAAGTAATTATCATGGCAGCTTTGGGCGCTAAGTCCTAAGTATTCAGTTATTTTCTTACCATAATTAAATTTACTGCCAATTGACAATGGCTTAATTAGTTTACCGGTCCCAGTCCTAAGCAAACTAATCAATGAGATTTGATCCACCAATAGACTAAACCTTGAATTTTTCCGCGAATCATCTAAATAGCTTATATGAACTCTTAGCTTTTCCCCCTCTTTGAAAGTACCAATCTCAATTGGCCCAATTAATTGCTCGTATGATGAAAGCCGTTCGATTGCCTGCAACCCGTTTTTACTAGATAGCGCGGCAAAATAAGGAGGAACAAATTGGTAAATATTGCTTACATCACTACAAGCTAACAGCTGCTCATCAGTTGCTTTTTGATCTAATATGGCAAATGAATGTGAACTTTTTAGCCACTTTGAATTAAAATAACGCGTCATATTTCCAGAATCTAGCAAAGCTGAAATAGAATCAAACGGATATCCTAGTTCTTGCAAAAAGCCTTTTAGATCTTTAGCGACTGCTTGATCCATCATTGTCCTCCTATCTAATTCGTATTGTATACCCTTTCATTTTTTTAAAATATGCTTTTTGGTGCAATTTTATGCTTAAACGCGCCAACAATTATGCTTTTAGTTTTATTTTAGAACAAACAAAAAAGGTTGAACTACAAAAGTTCAACCTTTTATTTATTTTGCAACTGCAACTACTCGTTTCTCTCGAATAACTGTAATTTTAATATTACCAGGATAATCAAGCTCTTTTTCAACTTGATTTCGGATATCACGTGCCAATACCGTGATGCGATCATCAGAAATTTTTTCTGGTTCAACCATTACCCGAACTTCACGTCCAGCCTGAATGGCATATGCCTGCTTAACCCCATCATATCTATTAGCAATCTTTTCCAGTTCAGTCAATCTTCTAATATAATTTTCTAAACTTTCACTCCTGGCACCTGGACGAGCCGATGAAATCGTATCTGCTGCAACAACTAATTCAGCAATAAACGATAACTTCGGTACATCCCCGTGATGCGCTGCAATTGCGTTAACAACAACATCTGGTTCATGATACTTTCTCGTCAATTCCACACCAATTTCAACGTGTGACCCTTCAATATCATGATCGATGGCTTTTCCAATATCGTGTAATAATCCCGCGCGAACCGCTAATTTCTCATTTAAACCTAGTTCAGCCGCCATTGTTCCGGCTAGTTTTGCAACTTCAATCGAATGGCCAAGAACATTTTGACCGTAAGAAGTTCGATATTTTAGCCGACCGAGTATTTTAACAAGCTCAGGATTCATTTTATGAATTCCTAATTCCATTAAAGCGCTCTCTCCAGCTTCATAAATATCATCATTAACTTCTTTACGTGCCTTATCAACCATCTCTTCAATTCGAGCTGGGTGAATCCGGCCATCCTTGATCAAACGTTCCATTGCTCGTTTGGCAATTTCTCGTCTGATTGCATCAAAACCGCTTAGAGTAACAACTTTCGGTGTATCATCAATTATTAAATCGATTCCAGTAAGTGCCTCAAAGGAGCGAATATTACGGCCCTCACGACCAATAATTCGTCCTTTCATTTCTTCATTTGGCAAATCTACAACCGACACCGTTGTTTCTGCCACAGTATCGGCAGAACTGCTTTGAATTGCGTCAATAATAACTTTGTGTGCATAATGATCAGCTTTAGCTTGAACTTCTTCATTACTGTTTCTAATCATTTCTGCTCGTTCTTTGACTAACTCATCTGATAATTGACTCAGCACCAGTTTCTTACCCTGCTCCTTATCTAAATGAGCAATTTCATAGAGCTTTTGCTGGCTCTTTTCAACTAGTTCATCAGCTTCCTGAACTTTTTGATCTAGATCAGTTTGCTCTTTAGCTAGCTGCTTTTCCTTTTCCTTGAGTTCATCCTCCCTTTCTACCATCAAAGAATTCTTGTGATTAAGAGTATCTTCTCTTTGCTGTAAACGGTTATTATCACGTGCAATCGCATCGCGCTTGACGTTTAACTCATCCTCAACTTTTTGTCGATATTCTTGAATCTTTTCTTGAGCTTCAAGAATTTTTTCTTTTTTCGTGTTTTGTGCACTTTGCTTTAAAGCATCTGCTGCTTGCTTTTGTGCGTTGACTTCAGCTTTTGCAGCATCTACTTGTGCTTTTGCCTCGGTTAATATATGGTCGGCATCGTTTTGAGCATTTTGCGCTCTTTTTTCCCAGCCATTCTTGCGAATAGCATATCCAATACCTGTTCCCAATAAAATTGAAATAATAGCAACTGCGACGGGAATCAAAATTGTATTTGTCATGATTACTATCGCCTTTTTTTATTTTTTTAAGATTATTCACACAGTATTAATAATAATGAACCGTGGTGGTGATGTCAATTAAGTAGAAAAAAACCTTGACCTATTTTACAGGTCAAGGTTAATCTCTTCGACTTTAGTTACTTTTGCTATCTGCTTCTTTTTTATCAGAAGCTTCCTTTTCTTTACTCTCAGTCTCTTTTGTTTTCTTAGCTTTGATTTTTTCAGGATCTTCGCGTTCAGCAACAGATTCTTCATCAATGCCATATGCCTGACGTACCTTTTGTTGGACTTCATCATAAATATCTGGGTGGTCTTCAAGGTATTTCTTGGCGTTTTCACGTCCTTGACCAATTCGCTCTTCATTATACGAGTACCACGAACCGGCCTTGGCAATGATATCTTTATCAGCTGCCATATCGAGAAGTTCACCACTTTGTGAAATCCCTTTACCATACATCATATCAACTTCAGCAACCTTAAATGGCGGCGCAACCTTATTCTTGACAACTTTAATCTTGACACGATTACCGGTTATCTCTCCACCAGTCTGCTTAATCTTTTCAGCTCGTCTGATTTCTAGCCGAATTGTCGAATAAAACTTCAGTGCACGTCCACCAGGTGTGGTTTCTGGATTACCAAACATAATCCCAACTTTTTCACGAATCTGGTTAATAAAAATAGCAATTGTTTTGGTTTTATTGATATTCCCAGAAAGCTTACGCAAAGCCTGACTCATTAACCGTGCTTGAAGTCCGACGTGGCTGTCGCCCATTTCACCATCAATTTCAGCTTGGGGCACTAACGCAGCAACTGAGTCAACTATCAAAATGTCAATCGCGCCACTAGTAATCAGCGTGTCAGCAATCTGCAAGCCTTCCTCACCTGTATTTGGTTGTGACAAAATAAGTGAGTCAACGTCAACTCCAAGTGCTTCTGCATAGGCTGGATCCATTGCGTTTTCTGCGTCAATATAGGCAGCTGTTCCCCCGCGCTTTTGCACTTCTGCTACAGCATGCAAAGCTACGGTAGTTTTACCTGAAGATTCAGGCCCATAAATTTCAACAATTCTTCCGCGCGGATAGCCGCCAACTCCAAGAGCTGCATCAAGTGCAAGCGAACCAGATGGAATGGTCGAAATTTTAGTATTTGCCTTATCGCCCATGCGCATAACAGCACCTTTACCAAAATTTTTCTCAATTTTCTTCAGTGCATTTTCTAATGCAGCCTGTTTCTCATCTTTGGCCAAGTATTTTTCCTCCTCTAGTATAGTCCTCAATTTAGTACGTACTAATTATACTTTGATTTAGTGTATATTTGCAAGGAATAAGCGAACAAATGTTTAAATTTGTTCCTTCACTACTAAATACGCGAAAAAGTCGTTTTATTTTTTTAATCCTTTCGGTTGTAACCATTTTTGCAAGAAATTTAAAATGATATCTGCCAATATGGCCATTAGTGCCGTTGGCAACGCACCAGCTAAAATGATTGCACTACCATTAGTAGCATTGGTACCACGAATTATGATATCACCTAAACCCCCTGCACCAACAAAAGAACCAATCGAAGTAATCCCGATGGCAATAACTAACGCATTTTTTAGGCCAGCAATAATAACTGACATTGACAAAGGCAATCTAACCATGCGCAATACCTGCCATTTAGTCATACCCATGCCCTTACCAGAATCAATTACATTTTTATCAACGCTGCGCATCCCAGTATACGTATTTTTAATAATCGGCAACAAAGAATATAGCGTAACAGTAAAAATGACCGTCATCACGCCTAATCCCAAGCCAATCATCACAATTGACAGTAATGCCAGCGAAGGAATAGTTTGAATAAAGTTAGCAATTTCAACGACAAAATCACCTAAATGGGCATTACGTGAAATAAAAATACCTAACGGAATTCCAATAATGGCCGCAAATAACACGCCATAAATCGAAATTAGGAAAGTTCGATTAAACTGTTCAAGCACATAAAAGCCATTATGTTGATAATAATAAATAAATTGCTGCCATAAAGATAATCTAGCCATTATTTCTCCTTTCTAAAGTAATCATGCTTTACTAAGAATTGGTGCGCCACCGTGGACGGTTCAAGCAGCTTATCATCAACGTCATAATTCATTTTACGAATATCATGAACACTAATGTTACCTACTAACCGCTCTAAAAGTGGTTTTAATTCCGGGTGCTCGCGCAAAACATAGTTATTAATCAACATGCCGCAATTATACGGTGGAAAGAAGTGTTTATCATCTTTTAACAAGTGCAGCTTATAACTATCGATTCGGCCATCGGTTGAATAACCTAAAATAACGTCCATTTTACCGTTTTTTAAAGCCGAATAAACTAAGCCGATGTTCATCGGGTGGGCTTTGGCAAAAGTGATACCATAAGCTGTCTGAAAAGCAGGATAGCCGACTCCTGGAGCATTAACCCATTCAGACGCAACCCCGAAGGAAAACTTATTTTGCACCTTTTTTAGATCTGAAATATTGTACAGGTGGTATTTCTTCTGATCTTTTGCCCTAACCATGAATGCATAATTATTGGCAAAGCCATAAGTATGAAGATACGTTTGATCCCACCGCTTCTTTACTTCTCGTCGAACCGTATTATTAGCCTTTTTTGAATCTTTGATTGCTGGTAACAACAAATTGGCAGTCAGTTCACCACCATCATAGGCTGCTGCCTGAATATCGGCATCATGGCGGTAAAGCGCTTGGTGCTGCATAGGTGCCGAACCCAAATTATTTACGATCGAAGTTTTATATGGCGTTTCGTGTTCAATAAGTTGCGCCACAATATTAGCCACAATTTGCGATTCAGTCGTTGTTAACGCAGTTATTCTAATATTTTCGTTACTTCCTTGACTGTCAGATAATCCTGGTAAACCGCAACCACTGGTAGCCAGCATAACCAAAAAAGCAGTAATCAATAATGTTAATTTTTTAAAGCAATTTTTCATTATGTTAGCCTCCCTATATGCCTTTTGGTGTGATCTTTTTTTCCAATTTACCCAGTAAATAATCTGTTAACAGAGCTAGGATAATTACCGGAATAGTACCACCAAAAATTAGGTCGGGCTGATACAAGCTAAGGCCATTGAAGATAAAATCACCTAGGCCTCCTGCACCAATGTATGAAGCCAAGGTTGCCCAAGCAATCACATAAATGGCGGATAAACGGATTCCAGCCATGATCACTGGCATTGCCAATGGTATATCTACTTTTAAAATCAATTGCATTTCTGTCATGCCAAGCCCACGAGCTGAATCGACCGTATCCGCATTGACATCCATCAAGCCGACATAAGTATTACGTAAAATTGGCATTAAACTATAAAGAAATAAAGCCACAATTGCTGGCACTCGGCCCACACCAAAGAAAGGAATCATCATTGCTAATAATGCTAGTGCCGGAATTGTTTGCAACATGCTGGCAAGCGCAATTACAACTTTTGCTGTTCGCGGAAATTTCATTAAAATGACGCTTAAAGGAACTGCGACAATTATTCCCAGTGCAAGCGAAATTGCAGAAATATAAATTTGCTGCCAGGTTTTAACTAACAATTCGGAACCGTGCTGAGCCATAAAAGCTGACATTTTAATTCGCCTTCTTTTCAGTCTGCGTCTTTAACGTACTCTTGTCGCCCCAAATTTTTTCATAAACAACGTTTACCAAACTAGAGCGAGTAACGATTCCAACTAATTTATTGGCAGAATCAACCACTGGAATATATTGCCCATTGCGACTTAAAATGCGGCTAAAGTTATCCCGCAAATATTCATCCGATTCCACAGTGGCAGTAACTGGCAACATAATATCACTTACAGTACTTACTTCAGGATACTTACGCTGCAAGTCAGTAATTGAAATATAGCCTTTTAAGTGATTATCATCATCAACTACTAGTAGGGTATCAACGCGGTGCTCTTTCATCATGGTCAACGCATCAGTAAGCGATGCACCTAAATTAATTTTGACAGGAGCTGTCATCACATTCTTAACTTTGACCGTTTCATATTTTGCTTCTGACAGACGCTCTTCACCAATTAAGCTCTTAACAAAGTCATTTGCCGGATGGTGCAAAATTTCTTCAGGTGTTCCTACCTGAATAAGTTGTCCATCATGCAAAACGACAATTTCAGTAGCCAATTTAAGAGCTTCGTCCATGTCATGCGTTACAAAAACAATCGTTTTGCCCAATTGCACTTGTAAATTTTGTACCAGTGTTTGCAAACTTTCACGAGTAATCGGATCAAGTGCACCAAAAGGTTCATCCATTAAAATTAAATTTTGATTTGCAGCCAATGCCCGAACAACACCAATTCGTTGCTGCTGTCCACCTGACAATTCAACCGGATAGCGATCCAAAAATGATTCTGGTAATTCTGCCATCTTGATTAATCGTTTAGCTTCCTCAGCTAATTTTTCTTTAGGCCATTTTAATAAATTAGGCACTAAAACAATATTTTCCCTAATTGTCATGTGTGGCATTAAGCCATTATTTTGAATGACATAACCTATTCGCCGGCGTAAACTTACCGGGTTAAATTCTGTCACGTTTTTACCGTTAACTAAAACCTCGCCCTTAGTTATACTATTCATCCGGTTAATCATTCTCATTAACGTGGTTTTTCCTGAGCCAGAGGTACCAATTAAACAGCAAAATTCACCCTTATCTATTTTGAAATTAATATTTTCAACTGCTGGTTGTTTTGACTTCGGATAAATCTTAGTCACATTTTTAAATTCAACCATTGGTATTTCCTTTACCATAAAATTCCCCCTTTTTCAATTTTATTTCTAATTTAATCCTAACAAGTTAAACTGAGCTTGGCAAATGAGAACGTCAAATGGCGATATCAGAGCAAACAAAAAACACCAACAAAGTTGGTGTTTTTTAGTTAATTCTCATAAACTTACATTGACCCTTTAAATACATCCCATGAACTGTGGAAGTAATCCCATCCTGAGTAGATGGTAAAGATTAGCGCAAGGTAAAGTAAAATTGTACCGATATGGTAGAAGTCACCGATCAATAAAAAGATGATTGACAACATTTGACAAGTGGTCTTAATCTTTCCTGGCATTTCTGCTGCCATCACTTGGCCCTTGTTTTCAGCTAAGATTAACCGTAATCCGGTTACTGCTAGTTCACGGCAGACAATAATGGCAACAACCCAAGCCGGTGCCAATTTCAAGGAAATCAACATAATAAATGCTGTCATCGTTAACATCTTATCTGCTAACGGGTCGGCAAATTTACCAAAGTTAGTTACCAAATTGCGTGAACGGGCAATGTGACCATCAAACCAGTCGGTAGCCGAAGCAACCGCAAAAACAATCGCAGCAATAAGTAATTTCCAGTAGACAGTTGTTCCAGCAACTTGCGTACTGGCATCACCGCCAAAAATTATAATTAACATAAATACCGGAATTAAAATAATTCTAAAAACCGTTAATTTATTGGGTAAATTCATTCTTTACTTTTCCTCCTAATTGAATAGCTCTTTATCTCCCATCAGTACCATTACTTGAAGAGCTATCAGAGTGATTGGTTTCACCGCTCTGTTCATTATTATTTCCTTGTCCAGTCTGTTGGCCGGTTTGACCCCCTTGGCCACCAGTTTGACTATTAGTCTGACCAGTATGCTGGTTGTTTGTAGTTCCACTATTTTGATGTTGATTCTGTTGCTGGTTGGTAGTTGTACCCGAATGACCAGTAGTTGAATTATTAGCAGTCGAATTACTATTATTAGTCGTATTAGATTGGTTTACACGGTGTTGCTTACCAATATAGAAGGTTAAAGTATTGCCAGTTGTTTGCGTATCATATGGTACTTTTTTGCCACCAAAAGAAATGGATGTTCCAGAACCATTACCAAAAGTAACCGTTACTGTTTGAGCAGTAGTTGGTAAATTCAAAGTATGCTTTTGATTAGGATTCAAAACCTGTGAAAATTGGTGGATACCATTGATTGAAATAGAAACGTTAGTAGCCTGCTCACCAGCACGAACAACCAAATTACGGTTCTTCTTTAAGCCAGTAACACGGTATTGCGCCGTGGCCAATTCCTTGATTTTGACAGAGCTCTTCTTAATTTTCTTCTGCTTTTTCGGCTTGTTTGTATTATCGGAAGAAACCGATACGTCATTAGCAGAATTATTATTGCTCTGATTATTACCAGCTGAAAAATGCGCATAAACAACGTAACAAACCAAAATAACGACAATAATACCTACCCCAACGATAATTCGGGGAAGATATTCTTTCCAAAGTTTCTTTTTGCTACTAGTTGTTTTGCGGACTTCCTCACTCTTATTATCAATTGAATCCTCAACGTATTCCTCAGGTTCTGCCTGCGGAATTTCATTATGATATTCACTAAGCAGTTGTTTGCCATCTAAACCAACAACTTGCGCATATTGTCTAATAAAAGCACGCACATAAAAATCACCAGGGAGTTTGTCAAATTCATCCTGTTCAATTGCCGTCAGATATCTACCTTGAATTTTGGTTGCTTTTTCAATATCTTCAATTGAAAGTCCCTTTGCCTCTCTGGCACTGCGTAATTTGTCTCCGATATCTGCCATAGTTACCTCTTTTAATTTCTAATTTACACTTTGAGTATAACATATACTACTAATTACTTTTACCATTATATAAGCCATCCACCACTTACATAAATTGTCTGACCTGTTAAATAACTAGAACGTTTGTCAAGCAAAACGTTGACCCAGTAGGAAACATCGCTTCCCCTAGCGAGGCGCCCAGCAGGAATTTCTTCTTTTACTTTGTTCATGTCTTCCGCCGAAATCATGGCATTCATTGCCGTATCAACCGCACCGGGGGCAACAACATTGACCGTTAAATTAGCTGAAGCAACCTCTCGTGCATATCCTTGGCTAAAAGCCGTAAGTCCGGCTTTAGTTGCACTATAAACAGCTTCAAGCGCACTAGCCTGTTTGCCATAGACTGAACCCAGAAAAACAATCCGACTAAAATCATTTTTAGTTAAAAGCGGCTCTAGAAGTCCAGCTAGTTTAATCGGTGTTGTTAAGTTGACCTTAATCATATCGTCAACTTGACTCATCTCTTGCCCATTTACAAAATGATAATCCGTAATACCCTGAGCAAATACAGCGGCATTAAGCGGTAACAAGTCTTGAACGAACTTTGATAAGTCGCTATTTTCAGCTAAAAAACTTAGTCTAATTGGAATAAAATCCTGCTCTGGATATTGCTGCATTAGCTTTTGGCTCAATTGACAAGCCTCTTGCCACTTAGTGTGACAATGAAGATATAAAGACCAGCCAGATTGTGCTAGTTCAGTACAAATCGCCTGACCGATTCCGCCGGTTGCACCAAATACAATCGCTCGTCGCATCACAACATTCCCTTTTACTACTTATTTATGAACCAGCAAGCAAAAACAGTACTGCAATTATATAATAATTGCTAAAACAACGCTACATTTTCAACTTTGTGTCCATATTCGGTTTAATTTTACCATTATTTTTTCGGAAAACTGAACAAAAATTAGACATGCTAAACTTTCTTAAAAATTTAGCCTTTGTCATCCTCCTTTAACGGTAGTAATAACACCTGTCGTGGCTTAGAGCCCTCTGAAGGGCCAACTACTCCCTTTGCTTCCATTTCATCAACAATTCTCGCTGCACGATTATAGCCAATGCGGAAGCGGCGCTGCAACATCGAAACACTGGCCGTCTGTTGCCGTCTTACTAAATCAACTGCTTGCTCGTAAAACTCATCTTCTGGCTCATCGGAATTATTTTCAGCAGTTTCCTCATTTTTTTGCGGAATCATTCCTTCATCATATTCAGGTTTTTGCTGGTTGCTTACCCAAGAGATGACTTTTTCCACTTCATGAGATGCAATATAGGCACCCTGAATACGTTCAGGCTTTGATGCTCCTACAGGCATATAAAGCATATCCCCTCTTCCCAAGAGTTTCTCTGCTCCAGTTTGATCCAAAATAGTTCGTGAATCTACACCACTTGAAACCGCAAAGGAGATTCTTGAAGGTACATTCGCCTTGATTAAACCGGTGATAACATCAACACTAGGCCGTTGAGTAGCCAAAATCATGTGAATACCAGCCGCACGCGCCATTTGGCCTAGCCGCACAATTGCACCTTCGACATCATGACCGCCAACCATCATCAGATCACTCAGCTCATCGACTACGACCAGTATGTAAGGTAATGGTTTCATTACGGGTTTAGTCTTATCCTGGTTATTAATACGGACTTTTTCGTTAAATTCACCCATATTACGGGCTCCACTAGCAGCAAAGAGCTTATAGCGTCGTTCCATTTCTTTAACAGCCTTGCTTAAGGCATTAGCAGCTAGCTTAGGGTCGGTAACAACGGGAATAAGCAAATGAGGAACACCATTATAAACTGACAGTTCAACCATCTTCGGATCAATTAAAATCAGTTTAACTTGATCTGGCGTGGCTTTCATTAAAATACTTGTCAAAATGGTGTTAATAGCAACTGACTTACCAGAACCCGTCGAGCCGGCAATTAGGAGATGGGGCATTTTGGCCAAATTAGCCGAAATGATTTGCCCACTTACGTCCTTACCAAGGGGAACTTCCATTGGGTCAGCTTTTGCTTTAGCATCCTGATTTTGCATAACATCCTTAAATGCCACCACTGAAGTTGCCCTATTTGGAACTTCAATTCCAATAAATGGTTTACCTGGAATTGGCGCTTCAATTCTGATGTCCTTGGCGGCAAGAGCTAACGCTAAATCATCCGCTAAATTGACGATTCTGCTAACTTTCACGCCCACAGCAGGTTGAACTTCGTAACGCGTAATTGTTGGCCCTAAAATTGCCCGTTTAATAATAACGTTCACACCGAAGCTTTTAAAAGTAGCTTGTAATTTTTGCGTATTTTTTCTAATTGAAGCTTTATCAGCACTTTGATCAGTGTTTTTTACCGGATCAAGCAAAGTTATTGGTGGCTTCTTATACTCCACCTTAGGCCTTGAAGTAGCGCTCTGCTCAAGGTCACCATGATCGACGCTACCGAGTTCCTGCTTCATTTTTTCATCTTCGTCGTCAAATGAATGGGATTTTGGTAAAGCATTATCATCTGGTTCAAAATTTGTCTTATTAGCAAATGAAGGTTGTTCATCATCATGGCTTGAAATTTGAACTTGTTCTTTGGATTCTTCTGGTTCAGGCGGTGTAACTTCATCAAGTGCAAAATCAGTTTGGGAAATATCTTCATCCGGTTCCTGATTATCTGCCTGCGTTTCGGTACCATTTTTGACGGTAAAATCATCAACATTGGGAAACACAGGTGATTCAGAAGAAAGCGGATCGTGAAAATCCTTTGCTAGCTGTTCCTGCTTTTTTTCGGCTTGCTTTTCTCGAAGCGAACTATATTTATCTTTTAGTTTAGTTCCCGCTTCCTTATTTTTGCTGATAAACAGCTGGCTAAACTTTTGAAATTTATTAATGACATCAACAAACTTCACGTCAAAAAACATCAAAATGCCAATTGGGATAAATAAAACGGCAAAAACGCGCAAACCAATATGGCCGAGCAATGGATAAAAAAGCTGATAACACATTGCTCCAATTACCCCGCCGCCCACGGACTTGGTAATTGCAGCACGACCGAATTCGGCTGACATTTCATGCCAAAAAACATTCATAAAAGCGTTATTCACTAGTTCACGTTCGAAGTAAATACTGCTTTGAATCAATAAAATGCCCAAAATAGCTAAAAATAAGCCACAGCTGCGTTTAAACTTGAAGTGCATCGGCTTATTATAAATTAACATCACTAAGCCAAAAATTGCACATAATCCGGCAGCCAGCAAATAAGAATCACCAAAAAATAAGCGGAAAATGTTGGCTATCTGTTTACCTAAAATACCAAATTTAGCTACCGCTAAGAAAACGATAATTATTTCAACAAGACCGACTACCGCCCAGGTAATGCCCGCATTTTGCGTCTTTTTTCGCGCTTTTGTTGTTTTTTTCTTCTTCTTAGGCATAACGGCACCTAATTAAGGACTAAAAATTGGCTTGGAAGTTCAAATTAACCGGTTCATCCAGCGTAATTTGCGTAACTTCATAAGTCAAAGTCTCAATATATTCAACTAACGGACGACTTAAGATTTTATAGTCAGCTTTGGAAAGGTCACTACCATCGCCAAAATAATCCTTAATCTGAACTATTTGACTAATCATGCCGCTAACCGAAAAATCGCCTGGCGCTGGAGCAACGTCAAACACAACCGTAATATCAAAATAGTTACCGTCTTCGCCGGCATCAGTTGTGCCATCCTCATTTTGCTTTTCAACTTTTTTCAGGCCGAAGTTAACTTCATCCTTAGTCTCAGCTTCTTCGTTTAAATCATAGTGAAAGTTCTTTACCAAAACAGGTGTTTCTTTATTAAATTCCATTGTTATTCTCCTTTTAGGTTACGCTCATATCTTTCAGGGCGATTGTAATTATCCTTTAACTTGTCATTTTCATAGTGATGACTTGTCTCAAGTTGTGGAAATCCTTGCTGTCTTAATGCTTCAAGTAAAACAATTGCAACTGAATTTGCTAAATTATAACACCGAATGTTATCCGACATAGGAATTCGCAGGTTGCGATCATAATATTCGCGCATAAAGGTTTCGGGCAATCCAGTAGTTTCCTTGCCAAAAACAAAGTAATAATCCTTATTTGAATCAGTGTAATCTACTTCAGCGTAGTTTTTAGCAGAGAACTTAGAAATCAAATACATTTCATCATTTGGACCCAAACTAGCTAAAAAAGCATTCAAGTCATCGTGTAAACGCACATCAACTTTATCCCAATAATCAAGTCCAGCACGTTTCATTTTTTTATTATCAATTTGAAAACCCAATGGTTCAATTAAATCAAGAACAGTATTGGTGCCTGCACAAGTACGGGCGATATTGCCCGTGTTTGCTGGCATCAAAGGCTCATATAAAACAACGTGATTAGTCAATTTTTTCTCCTTAATTGAAAAAGTGTGGCTTTGTGACCACACTTTTTTTACTTCTTTGTCACTTCATTATTTTTATTACTATCCTTCTCAGTTAGGGAAGTGGTCTCATCCTCCTCGAAGACTTTCGAAACCTTGCGATAGTAATTATACACGCGAATGGTAATTATCTTCAAAATAGCATAAATTGGAATACCAAAAATTACGCCCCACAGTCCCCAAACTGAACTGGAACCAATCAATAAAAGAATTGTTGTTACGGGATGCATTTCCATTTTATTGCCCATGACTAACGGACTAATTAATCTGGATTCAATTGTTTGCTCTACGAAAAAGACCACTAAAACCTTAATGACCATCGGAACAGAAATCATAATTCCTATTACAATTGCAGGAATAAACGCAATAAAAGTGCCAAAATAAGGTATTAAGTTCAAAAAGGCACTTAAAACGGCAAGAGCTATCCCATACGGTAGTCCGATAATACTATAACCAATACCGAACATAATTCCTACCCAAAAGGCAACAGTTAATTGACCACGAATATAAGATGACAAAGCAAAATTGATGTCATAAAGCAGCTGACCGAAACCATCTTGCCATCTCTTAGGAGCAAATTGCATCAGGTATGGCCGTAAATTATGGCCATCTTTTAACATAAAGAACAAAATAAACGGCGCGGTTAACAGCGTCATGAAGATTACCGTGACGATGCTAATAGCAGACGAGATGTTATCTAGTGTCGCATCAATCGTATTTTGTCCAGATTTAAAAATCATGTCCTGGCCACGTGTAATTGCATCATTAATATTATTTTTCACACTGTGCAGATGCGGGTCGCTTAGCATGTTTTGCACTGCAATTGTTGCATCATTCCAAATATGCGGCCAGTGACGAATTAATGAATCAATTTGTGCCTGTACTATTGGCAATAACGTATTAACGGTCCAAATAAGCAGAACAGCAACTAACAGGAATAATCCAATAATTGTAGCCACACGAGGAACTTTAAATTTTCGCTCCAGTAAATCAACCAGAGGATTCATAATATAATACTGAATCAGTGCCAAGATTAATGGTGGCAAAATAGCACTAACAAATACTTTAGCTGGATTCAGAACAAATGAAATTTTATTAAACACCCAAATAATTAGGAAGAATAATAAAATATTGACTAAAACGATACTAAAACGATTATTTAAAAACCATTTCTGAAAAACAGTTTGCTTTTTATGCTTTCCTTGTGAATTCATTAAATCATCCTA
Organism: Lactobacillus sp. B4026; assembly: GCF_026535825.1. Lineage (NCBI taxonomy): Bacteria > Bacillati > Bacillota > Bacilli > Lactobacillales > Lactobacillaceae > Lactobacillus > Lactobacillus sp. B4026. The sequence continues at coordinate 196,762 of NZ_JAFNPD010000001.1, read as the reverse complement.
ATTAAATATGTTCATAAATAATGTCATCGTTAACATTAAATGCTGGCATAGTCTGTTTTGCACTAAACGTGAGGTAAACAGCATTTGCTAATGGATTTTTAGGCTTTGATTGATTGAAAAATAACGTTATATGGCCTAAGGCCTTCATGTCACTTTCAACCATTGCTCCAACATAATCAGCAACATAAGTTTGCCCATCAATTGTAATTGTATCGCCTTTTTTAAAAATAAAGCCACTAACAGGAGTTTTAGTATCAAATTTTTGAATAATCGAAACATCAACTAAATCTTTAGTGACGTTTTCACCAAATAAAATCACCATATTGCCTTCAGGCTCAATGGCTTGTTGACCTACTTTTGTAATTGTTGATATCCACTTCATTTTGTTACGCTCCTTAAGATTTAATTTTAGCATAACAAAAACCGCTTAACTAATATATAAGCGGTTTTTCTTTATTTCCAATTATTTTCGGTGGTAGAGAGCCCATTTTTTAATTTCATCGATTAAAACTAGCGGTATTGGCAAACAGAATAAGAATAGCCAGTCAACTGGTAATAATCTTGTGGTATTAAATAGCTGTTGCAAGCCTGGGGTAACCGTTAGAACTAGGAATAAGAGAATTTCAAAAATAATTCCATACCAGATACTGCGGTTAGTAAACAGACCCTTCTTAAAGATAGAAACTTTATTTGTCCGGCAATTTAAAACGTTAGCAATCTGTGAGAAGATAATTGCCCCTAATACCATCGTCGTAGCGCGCATGTAGACTGAGCCGCTACCAGCTAGAGGAACTTGTGGCCAACCATTTTGCATATTAACGAAGAAGTAGGCACTAACTGAAATGATGCTTGAAATTAAGCCATACCATAAAAAGGCCTTAACGATTACACTTCGATTAAGCAAATGCTCGTTTCTCTTTCTTGGTGGCTGTTTCATTACGTCGGGATCGACTGGCTCGCCACCTAATCCTAAAGCAGGCAGCATATCCGTTCCTAAGTCAACAGTTAAAATCTGCATAACTGTCATTGGCAGCGGAATTAGTCCACCAGATAACAAGAAGAGGATTGATGGAAAAGCTTCTGGCACATTTGACGTTAAAATATATGTCAAAAATTTCCTGATGTTGCTGTAAACGGCACGTCCTTCCTCAATTGCGGCTACAATTGAAGCAAAGTTATCATCTGTCAGAATGATATTAGCTGCATCTTTTGCAACATCGGTCCCAGTCATTCCCATGGCAATACCAATGTCGGCTTGCTTCAAGGCAGGCGCATCATTGACACCATCACCTGTAGAAGCAACGATTTCACCATTTTCCTGTAATGTTTTAACAACCTTATACTTCTGTTCAGGCGCTACCCGAGCAAAGATTACTTCACCTTTCAGGGCTTCACGAAGCTCGTCTTCACTCATTGTATTTAGCTCGTCACCCGAAATAACCCGAGCGGCATCAGAAGTAAGGCCAATTTGCACAGCAACCGTTTTGGCAGTAAGTTTTGAATCACCAGTGACCATGATGATTTTAATCCCGGCTTCGTGACAACGTTTAACAGCATTATATATTTCTGGTCGAGGTGGGTCACTCATTGTCGTCAAACCAACAAATACCAAATGATTTTCTGCTGTTTCAATTGTCAATTTATTCACATCAGTTGTTTGATCAATGATGCGGTAAGCCATTGCCATGCTTCGTAATCCCTTAGCTGCATATCCAGCATTACGCTTTTTGGCTAAATCCTGATCTTCTTTAGTCATAGCCCGAACTTGACCATCAACTTGAATCTGATCACATTGCTTGATGACATCACTAAAAGAACCCTTAGTAAAGATAATATTTTGGGTATCATTCCAACGATGAATCGTTGACATGCGCTTTCTATCTGAATCAAAAGGCAGTTCCCGTAAACGGGGATATTTAACTAATACCTTTTGTCGATCAAAGCCAGCCTTTTCAGCCATGATAATCAAAGAAGCTTCAGTCGGCGTTCCCAAAATTTTGGGCTTTCCACCCTTAGTTTTACTTGGCTGAACAGCAGTATCATTATCAAGAGAAGCAATTTGAACTAATTTATGCAAATCAGGATTTTCTTCATACCATAACTGCTTTTTGTTTAACTCAATTTGTCCATTATTTTCATAACCATTACCGGTAACTTCATATTCATTTTTAGGCGTCCAAATGTAGTGAATAGTCATTTGATTTTGGGTTAATGTCCCAGTTTTATCAGAGCAGATAACGGTTGTTTCACCCAAAGTTTCGACTGAATTAAGTTCCTTAACCAGCGCATGTTTTTTCGCCATCCGCTTAACTCCTTGGGCCAAGCTTAAGGTAACAGTTGGTAAAAGTCCTTCTGGAATAAAGGCAACAATCATCCCTAATGCAAAAATAAAGGCTTTTGCGAAAGGATATTTAACAAAGAAAATTGCTGCTAATAAAAAGACGATTCCGATTGAAACAGCAATAATTGATAATTGCTTAGTCAGACGGTTAAGTTCTTGCGTTAACGGACTATCGACTTTATTTTGCTTTTGGGTCAGCTGCGCAATTTTACCAAATTCAGTATTCATTCCTGTAGCAAATGCAACCGCACGTGCAGTACCTGCTCCAACAGTCGTACCCGAATAAACCAAGTTAGTTTCAGCGTAACTACCTTCACCGGGGGCATATTCCGTTGTTTTTGATTCCGGAACTGATTCACCATTTAAGGCACTTTGATCAACCTGCATCGAACTGGCAGAGATTAAGCGCGCATCTGCCGGAATTGAATTTCCTGCTTGTAAAATAAAAACGTCGCCAGGAACCAATGTCTTAGAATCAATCTGAACCTTTTTACCATCACGGATAACTTGTACATAGGTCGGCAACATATTATTTAAGGCATCCGTTGCCCTTTTAGCTGCCCGTTCCTGCCAAAAACTAAACAATCCGTTAATGATGTTAACTAGCCAAATTGCGATTCCTAGTTCGACTGTCCCGCTTAGCATTGCTATCGCACCGGAAATCCAAAGCAGAATAGCCATCATACTGATAAAATTCTTGAAAAATGCTTTCCATTCTGATTCTTCCTGCGATTTTTTAATCTCATTAGAACCATATTTTTGTAATCGACGAGCTGCCTCTTCAGAACTTAATCCGTCTGATGAGGACTGCAAATTAGTAAAAACTTCAGAAACATCATTCTTAGCATAAAGCTCTCGAATTTTATTTTCGTCCATTCAGCGTACCTCTTATTTTAAAAACTTTTTTATCGTTAAATCCGATACCATACTTTACCACTTTTTAAGGTGATCGAACCATTCAAATTTTTTACAAATAAATGTCATGCTATACTAATCTTATTAGATAATAAAACCAAAATTTGAGATGGAGGCTTAATAAATGAAGCTATTAATTGGTGGCTATACTAAAAAGAAAGCTACTGGTATTTATGAATTGCCACTGTACAATTCTAAAAAAGGATTAGAAGTCGAGCTTGGAGACGCTAGAGAAGTTATCAAGGTCGGCGGCCCTACTTATTTTGTTCAGGATGGCGATTTAATTTTTACAATTAATAATGCGGGTGATAAAGGCGGCATTAGCGCTTTCCAATTAGTTAACGGCGCATATCAAGAAAAGGATTCATACTTAACACCTGGATCATCACCAGCTTATATTGGCATTAATCGTAAAGATAAATTGCTCTATACAGCCAATTATCATACCGCTGTCTTAGCTGTTTTTTCATATACTGACGAAGGCAAATTGAGCTTAATCGATTCCGTTACCCACACTGCCGACACTCTTGGACCAAAGCCAGAACAAGCAGACGGACCACACCCCCACTTTTTTGACCAAACACCGAAGAAAAACCTGGTTAGCTGTGATTTGGGTAATGATTGCGTCGACTTTTACCGTCTCAAAGACAATCATCTGGAACACTTAGCCAAGTACCAAAATGAGCCCGGCTTCGGAACCAGACATATCGTTTTCAGCCCTGATGGTAATTATTTTTACGTTGTCGGTGAGCTTTCAAGTAAAGTTAACGTTGTTAAATTTTCTGAGAGTGATTGGACATTTACAAGTATTGCCACTTATTCAACTATTCCTGACGACTTTACCGATCACAATGGTGCTGCCGCAATTAAAATTAGCCACGATGGTAAATTTATTTATGTTTCTAATCGTGGTCATGATTCAATTACTGTTTTTGCAGTTAACGATGATCATACACTCCAATTACGTCAACGGGTATCGACTTTTGGCGAATTTCCGAGAGACTTTAACTGGGATGAAAGTGAACAGTTTGTTGTTGCCACTAACCAAAACTCTGACAATGCAACTTTATATAAGCGCAATGCCAAAGATGGGTGCTTAACCCCAATTCAAAAAGATATCTACGTACCTGAAGGGACGAGGGTTTTATTCAGTGAATAACTAAATCAAGCTACTAAAAAAGAGTTGCTGGTGCAACTCTTTTTATTATGCCTTAATTATTATGCTTTTTGCTTCTTTTGCCATAATTGCTGCATATCTGGCGGATCAGGAACTCTGATTTGCACACGTTTATTTGCCCTAAAGGGATCAGGAAAAGAGACGTAAAAGCAATTGAGTGCTTGCCGATTAAACTCATCCTTAATACCGTATAACGGATCGCCAAATAAAGGATGACCCAAAGACTGCATGTGAAGCCGAATCTGATGTGTTCGACCGGTATATAGCCGTAACTCAACCAAACTTATTCCAGGAGCTTGCTTAAGAACCTGGTAGGCCGTGACAGCTTTTTTACCGTTAGGATCGATAAAGCGCTTGACCGTTTCTTTAGTACTGCCGATTGGTTGCCTAATAATGCCACACATTTCATTGGCTTTAAAATTACCGTGAACAAGTGCGTGATATTTTTTAACAAAATCATCTTTACTGAGCTTGCTAAAACGCGCATGGGCAATGGCATTCTTACCCATTAAAACAATTCCCGATGTATCGCGATCTAATCGGGTAATCACATGAGGCTTACTTCCTAAGATTTTTTGCTGGTCAAAGTAACCTAGGACACGGTTTACTAATGCATTATCATCATAACGCGAAGGAATTGAAAGCACGCCAGCCGGCTTATTAATAGCTAAATAGTCGTTAGTTTCTTGGACAATATCAATGGGCTGATAGGATGGCTGCAGCCACGGATTGATCTTTTCTTTGCCGGGAACAAAAATGACTTCATCTTGTGGATGAAGTACAAAATTGGTATAGCGCCGTTTGTGATTAACTAAAATTAAACCACCATTGTTTTTAGCATCGGTTACCGCTTTTTTTGAAAAACCGTTTTTCATTAAAAAAGCCCCTAATTGCTTGGGGGCCTTTGTTTGTACAATCAATTTAAATAAAGTCATCTTTACCACCTATAAAGGCACTTTGAACACGTGACCAGAAATGAGTATGACCAAAGCGGTCAAAGCGAATTTCTTTGTTGGAGATACGATAATTAATCTTCTTAGCATTATGCAGGTCCAACTTGCTTCCGTCAACTGTCATTACAAAATGGGCCGAATTAGGAATAATTGTAATCCACTGGTCGGGGGCAATTACGATTGGTGAGGAAAGCGTTCGAAAAACACGATTATTGATTGAAGCGATTTCCGCCATCTGCAGAGCCTTGAGCCGAGGATGAATTACCGCCCCACCAAGCGATTTATTATAAGCCGTGGAACCAGTTGGTGTGGAAATGCAAAGTCCATCCCCACGAAAATTTTCAAACAGCTGCCCATCAATATAAACATTAGCTTCTAATGTATGTGAAATACGCTTAACCGCAGATTCATTAAGAGCTATATAATGTTTTTTCTCATTAGACTCCGTGACTAATTCAACCTCAAGAAGCGGATATTTGGCAGATTCCGGTTCACGCAAAAAAAGAGCATCGACCATTTTATCAACGTCTTGAGCTTGCCAATCAGTATAAAAGCCTAGATGACCAGTATGAATACCAATAAACCGAATTGAACTGATTTGATTTTCATAACGATGGAAAGCGTTGATTAGAGTACCATCACCCCCGACTGTTATTACAACATCAGGATATTTAGCATCAAAAACAACGCCCTCCTTTACTTCGAGGGCATTTTTTAAATGGGCCACAACCTTAAGCGTCTCTGCATTATTATTATGAGCAATTGTAATCCTCATTATTTTTCCTTACCTTTATTTTTGGTAAAAATCTTTTGGGCTTCCTGAACCTCATCTTTAATCAAAGACATTTCTTCGTCAAGTTTATAAGCCGTTTCTGCAGTTGACTTTAATCTTTTAGAAATGTCTTCTGGGTAAGAACCCTGGTATTTATAATTTAGGGTGTGTTCAACGGTTGCCCAAAAGTTCATTGCTAAAGTTCTAATTTGGATTTCTGCTAATAATTTTTTTGATCCTTCGGGTAAATAAACGGTGTAAGAAATAACCATGTGATAAGAGCGGTAGCCTGAAGGTTTAGCATTTTTAACATAATCACGCTCTTCTAAGACCTCCATGTCATCACGATCATGGATTAAATCCACTACTTTATAGATATCATCAACAAATTGACAAACAATTCTAATGCCAGCAATGTCCTGCATATCAGTCTCAATTACATCGGGACTGATTACACGACGTTCCATTTTTTCTTTGATTGAATCTACTGTTTTTACTCGTCCAACCACAAATTCAATTGGCGAGTGTTCACCCTTGGTCAAAAAACTTTGACGCAAGGACCGAAACTTTACTTTTAATTCACGAACAGCCTCGTTATAAGGCCACAAAAAATTATCCCAGTCAATATTCATAGAAATAATTCCTTTCTCTACAGCACATTCATTTTAACATAAAACAAATGATAGCAATTTCATTCAGACAAGCTAATTATGCAAAAGTTAAGCATTTGCTTTTACCAAAAAGCCCTGATTGCAGTACTTTTTGCTTTTTTTGCTACTAAAGCAACGCGACATAAACGATAATCTAAAATTATGATAAATTTATTAATCTGTGTTAAAAGATTAGTCCTAATCTTCCCTTTTTATTATTTTTCAAACCAATTTTTTGACTATTAAAGTAAAAAAGGTACAAAATGATAAACATTGATACATTATAATTAAGAGTAAACAAACTACGTGTTTTTAACAATGCAAACTGAGCTAAACGATGTTTACACGTTCGTACTTTTTCAAATCTGATAATAGATACATGAAAAATGCACCTTTTTGATGAGGGCCTACTTTTGTTAAAGCTGAACTTCGTTTTAACGTAAAATCAAGCCTTGATCAATATTTATTAAAAGAAAAGGATAGTCGGATGTCAAAAAATAATGAAATCGAAGCTAAAATAATTTTGCCTGAGCAAGTTTACCAACAACTATGTGGTGATTTTAATATCAAAACCTGCTTTACCCAGGAAAACTATTACTTTGACACAAACAATGGCTTACTAAAGGATAATAATATCAGCTGCCGGATCCGGCTCTTTGATAATAGTGCGGAACAAACACTCAAAGTTCCGCATCAAAACCCAGTCCAACAAAAATTTCATGAGGCAACAGAGATTAATGATTCACTGCCACTTGAGCAAGCCCAAAATCTTATAAAGCAAAGTGCTCAGCTGCAAGAAATTTCTTTCAGTGGAAATGTTGGTCATTTTTTACAAAGTCATTTTGCTGCTGCTAGTCAATTACACCTGCAAACATACAGTAAGACCAAGCGAATTTTGGCAGTTGGTCCGCAAGATTGCGAGTTAACTTTTGACAAAAGCCAATACCCTGACGGTTATCAGGACTATGAATTAGAAATTGAAAATCCTGATCCTGAGCTAATTAAAGCAGTTCTAGCAAAATTAAAAGATAAGTATCATATCGTACAAAACTTTTCTAATACAAACCAAGCAAAAATTGCACGCGCTTTCAAACATCGTGGTAAAATGTAAGTGAAAGTATATTTTTTGGTTATAGGATAGATATTTGGTAGAGTTATATTTAATTAAATAATCAAGATTAATCAAGTTATGGAGGAGCCTGATCATGTTTGAGATATTTCTTTTTGTCAATCCCATTGGTTTATATTGTTATGATACGGAAGTATTAATCAAGGACGCAATTGACGAACTCAACATAAATTCCTGCTTTCATTTTATTCCCGTTACGAATTCGAAAGTCATTAAAGAAGACATCATTAGAAGAAAAACTAGCGGACAAATTATAAATGATATTCCGGAATACACAATGGCTTCTTATCAAGCATTACGTAATTACCATGCAATTAAATTCGAATATGGTAATAGAAAAGCACGTTGCTATTTAGTTAGCTTACAAAAAGCTGTTAGTGGCGATTTTAATGTTTACTCACAGGATTTACCTGAGCAGGTAGCATTAGATTTAGGGTTAGATTTTAATCGCATTAATAGTTCTAAAATAAGTAAATACGTTGATGATTCCATTCAGCAAGACAAAGATCTTGCCCGTAAATTTAACGTTAAGAATATACCAACAACAATTATTTTTAATGAAAGTGGTAATTATAACGGAATTTTACTTGAAGGAATTGTAGCTCATGATAAGTTAATTGCACTTTTCAAAAATAGTGCTTGTAATCAAATTCCTGACGAACCAAAAGAAGAAAATAGCTATTACCCAACACGACATTTACGCTTGATGTAAGAATAATGTGATGTTGTCGGGTGACTTTACTGGTCTGAATCGTTCATAAACCCAATTAGGCAGATCATTAATTGTCAGGTGGTTTTGGTAAAGTTGAGCAGCAATGCGCAAGCCTTTAGTGCTTTTTTGCATTATTTGTGTTTGCAAGTAGCTTTTTTGTGCTCGCGGGTCAACATGATAAGTGATTAATTGGGGCTGAAAGTGCCACAATTGCCATAGTCCACTCTTACTTAAAGCAAAATTCGTTGACTGATACTGGATACGGTTAGTTAAAGGCTCACGTTGGACGTTAAACTTTAACCGTAAAATTTTTTGATAAGGGTTAATTTCAAAATAATAATTATGCCACAACTTATTTTCACGAAAGAAAATGAGTTGTGACTTTTTTATTTCTCGCGTTAAATAATGCCGTTTGCCTACTAGCCAGATATCTTTAATTCCATTTTGCCTGTATAAGAGATGGCGATGATTATATTCTGCTTCGCTTAAAGGCGCACATTGGACTTCAAATGCCAACCTGGGACTTGCTAAAACGTCTGCCCTTAGTTGACCAGAAGCTAAAGTTACCTCTGTTTGTGCACTGAATTTTGCCTGCATAAGAGCAATTTTTAGTAGGTTCTTACTTCGTGCATGCTCATCTTTTTCTCCAGCCAAATTAACCTCTCCTGGTTGATGCCTAAAATAAGCAGTACCAGCCTTTACCACTAGCTGCACTTCTTGAGAGCAATGCGGACAAAAATAATGATTTTTCTTCTTTTTAACTAGTGCATTTTTCACTTTTTCTGCTTCATCAATTGCGGTCACTAATTTATTATTCCAAAAAGCTGCATACATAATTTTCACCCATTATTAAGTACGCAAAAAAAGGCAAGATTCACTTGCCTTTTACTTTTTATTCAAATAAATTATTAGTGCTTCAAATGGCTAAAATAATGACGTAACTGTCCAAGGGCATCACGTTCAATTAAACACTTACCCGTTGTTCTAACCCGAGCCATATCAGTCGCTTTTACTTTTGTACCGTATTCGTTAGCAATAATCCAAGCATCTTCTGGTTTAATTTCAACGTAATTTTCATCTGTAAATGCTAAATCAAGATAAAACAACCCACGTTCAAAATAAAGGCTTGAAGAAAGATCACTGGCTAATAAGCTATCTGCAAGTTCCGTTACTTCATTAAAGTCATTAAAACTGTAAGCTTGTTTTTTCTGCAACTTCCAAAAATCTTTTTTAACTTTTGGCTTGTTAGAATCGTTTGTGTCAGCACTATTTGCGTCATCATCTTCTAAATCAAGAAATGAGCGCCGTGAGTCAGTAATTTTGCTTTTTTTCAAATCACCAAAGTCGTTTTCAAACAGCTTAGATAGCTTGTCACGATCCTTTTCAGTAGTCTTAGTAATTAATAAGTCTAAGCCACCATTATTCGGCATTACCTGAAAAGTAACGGGAGCATCTTGACTAAACGAATGGTCAGTATCAATTTCATCCAAAATTGAATAAAAGAATTGTTGGATCTTGTCTTTATCGCCCAGCAAATCTAGAACTTTTAAACCGCGCTTTTCTAACTCGGCTTTATTAATCCTCACGCGGATAGTATTTTCATTAATATGTTCTACTTGCATGAGTTCTTCACCTCCATCAGATCCTTTGTTATATTGTAGCGTATTTTACGAATAAAATAAAAGCGTTAGTTTAAAAAACCAACGCTTTTTTCTTCACTGCTTAACCTATTATAAGTCAGCGATTTTTTGCATCTCTTCGAGTTCAAGACGCCGTACTTTTCTTGGCAAAAACCGTCTAATTTCATCTTCATTGTATCCAACTTGAAGACGACGGTCATCCATAATAATCGGTCGTCTTAGAAGGCTTGGATTCTTTTCCACTAAATCCAGTAGCTGATCAATCGATAAGTCATCTAAATTAACTTTTAATTGTTGAAATGCTCTGGAACGTGTAGAAATAATTTCTTCTGTACCGTTCTCAGTCATCCGTAAAATCTGAATAAGTTCCTCTTTGGTTAAAGGTTCAGAAAATATATTTCTTTCCTTAAAATCAATATTATGCTTTCTTAGCCAAGCCTTGGCTTTACGACATGAGGTACAACTTGGAGATATGTATAAATTTACCATGTGATTCACGCTCCTTTGAACACATTGTTTCAATACTCGTATTATATCATATTACTTCCTTTTTGTAAGCAATATTTGTAATACTATCTATAATTCCATGTTACCTTGTAAAAGTGAATAAACTGTGAATTTTTCCTCAAGAAAAGGTAAAGAAAACGAAAAGGGCCCATTAATATTTATTAATGCGTCCCTTTCATTCTTCATAGTTAATTATTCACTTTTTTCATTAATTCGTCAACTAATTTCTCGTTTTCTTCAGCAGTTTCTGAAACAAAACAAGCTTTATTAGCTAATTCCTTAATGTCCTCAGTGTTAAGTTTCTTCATTAAACTTCTGATTCGCAGAATCGAAGTAGCACTCATTGAATACTCATCAAGTCCCATTGAAAGCAAGATTGGGAACATTGTGTTGTCGCCAGCGGCTTCACCACACATGCCACACCAAATGCCATTTTCATGAGCAGCATCAATTGTGTGCTTAATTAAGCGTAATACTGAAGGATTGGCAGGTTGATACAGGTAAGAAACATTATCATTTCCACGATCAGCGGCCATTGTGTATTGAATCAAATCATTAGTACCAATTGAGAAGAAATCAACTTCCTTGGCAAATTGATCAGCTAAAACTGCAGCAGCAGGAACTTCGATCATCATTCCTACTTCAAGATTTTCGCCAACCTTTACGCCCTTCTTAGTTAATTTATCTTTTTCTTCAGCCAAAATTGACTTAGCTTTACGCAATTCAGCTAAAGTACCAATCATTGGGAACATAATTCCGAGCTTACCGAATGCTGATGCACGCAATAAAGCACGTAACTGTGTCCGGAGGATTTCCTCATTTTGCAATGACAGTCTAATTGCACGTACGCCCAAGAATGGGTTCATTTCTTCAGGTAAGTCCCAGTAATCGAGGTGCTTGTCACCACCGATATCCATGGTTCTGATAATGACTTGCTTGCCATGCATTCCTTCGATAACTTCTTTATAAGCTTCGAATTGATCTTCCTCAGTTGGAAAATCTTTAGAATCCATGTACAAAAATTCTGTTCTGTATAAACCAACAGCTTCAGCACCATTGGCATTTACACCAGCCATATCATTTGGAGTACCAATGTTAGCAGCGATCGTGAATTTCTTCCCGTCAGCAGTTACTGAAGGTTCATTCTTTAATTTTTCCCATTCAGCTTTTTGCTTTAAGAAAGCGTCACTCTTCTTCTTGTAATCAGCTACTTGTTCATCAGTTGGTTCAATTACAGCGTCACCGTTCAAACCATCAACAACTATATTTTGACCATTAGTCACGTCCTTAGTAATTGAATCAGTACCGACAACAGCAGGTAATTCTAATGAACGAGCCATGATTGCTGAGTGAGCAGTCCGACCACCAATATCGGTTACAAAACCTTTGACAAACTTTTTGTTTAATTGCGCAGTATCACTTGGAGTTAAGTCGTGTGCAACAACGATAACTTCATGATCAATTGAAGCAGGATTAGGCAATTCCTTGTTAAGCAAGTGCGCCATAATTCGCTTAGAAACATCACGAACATCCGCAGCACGTTGTTGCATATATGCGTTATCAGTCATTCCTTCAAAAATTGTAATAAATTTTTGAGCAGTTTCATCTAACGCAGCTTCGCTGTTGATCTTTTGCTCCTTGATTTCATTTTCAATTGCACCCGTAAATTCAGGGTCATTCAAAATCATCAAATGTGCTTCAAAGACTTGGGCTTCATCTTCACCTAAGCTCTTTTTAGCGCTGTCGCGAATTTGCTCAACTTCTGCAGTTGAAACTTCAATTGCTTTTTTGTAACGAGCCAATTCACTGTCAACGTCGCTAATTGTCGTCTTTGTATAAGTAAGATCAGGTTCAACCAAGAGATAGGCTGGTGCTACAGCAATACCATCACTTGCAGCAATTCCTTTTAATGTCTTGGTCATTATTCAGCCAAACCCTCTTTTTTCATTGTTTCAGAAATAGCAGCAATTGCGTCTTTTTCGTCATCACCATCAGCACTAATAGTAACATCGGCATTCTTACCAACACCAAGTGACATAACACCCATGATTGACTTCAAGTTAACTGACTTGCCATTGTATTCAAGGTTGATGTCTGAACCAAACTTTGAAGCAGCTTGAACTAACAAAGTTGCTGGACGAGCATGAATACCTGTTTCTGCAATAACATGAAAATCGCGTTTTTCCATTATAAATATCTCCTTTGAATTGAAAAAATCAAACCGGTAGTAAATACCTATTCCTGTATTAGACTATCATTTTTTTGTGAATTAGACAACATAAATGTAACAGTTTACATCATTAAAGTTCAGACTTTGATTGCGTGTAAACTATTTTGCCTCCTCGCAAGGCTTTTCCAGTTATATTCTGTCTTTTACCAAAAGATCTTAAAGCAGCTTGAAAATCAAACGCTTCTTCAGGTTTAACTTCATAATGATCCAATTCACCATTTGCTAACTGCTCCAGAATTTCTTGATAATCCAACTTTACCACCGTTTCTATAAAACATATTCCATCCTTAGCAAAAAAATTGCTAAGGCTTATTTTAGCATATTTACTATGTAGACAGAAAAGGTTTTAAGTTTTAGCACTTGATTATTGCGAGTGCTAATTATATAATTTAATCATTGAAAAGAAAGGCGGTATAACATAATGCTTTGTCAAAACTGTCAAAAGCGACCTGCCTCAATTCACCTTTTTGCAAAGGTCAATGGGCAAAGCCGCGAAATTAATTTATGTCAACAATGCTATCAAGAACTTCAACAACAAGGAAATATTAATATGAGTAATGATAATAATGGTTTCTTTGGCGATTTTAACGATTTATTTAACTTTAGTAACGGCAATAACGGAATGAATGGCAATCCTAACAATCCGGGAATGAACCCAGGTAATCCTGGTAATCCAAATAACGGTGGAAATGGACGCTCACTACTTGATCAATACGGTACTGATTTAACTGCATTAGCGAAAAAAGGTAAGATTGATCCCGTCATTGGTCGCGACAAAGAAATTGCGCGTGTCATTGAAATTTTAAACAGAAGAACCAAAAATAACCCGGTCTTAATTGGTGAGGCTGGTGTTGGTAAGACTGCTGTCGTAGAGGGCTTGGCCCAACAAATTGTGGACGGTTCAGTACCAGCCAAATTACAAGATAAACGAATCATTTCATTAAATGTTGTTTCACTTGTTCAAGGCACCGGAATTCGTGGCCAATTTGAACAGCGCATGCAGCAACTTATCAAGGAACTGCAAGATCACGATGACATCATCTTATTTATTGATGAGATTCATGAAATTGTTGGTGCTGGTAATGCTGAAGGTGGAATGGACGCCGGAAATATTATTAAACCCGCACTGGCTCGTGGTGACTTGCAGCTTGTTGGTGCAACAACCTTAAAAGAATACCGTGAAATTGAGAAAGATTCCGCTTTAGCTCGGCGGTTCCAACCCGTTGATGTTAAGGAACCATCAGTAGCGGAGACTATTCAAATCTTAAAAGGAATTCAAAAGCGCTACGAAGATTATCACCATGTTCACTACACGGATGATGCAATCAAAGCTGCTGCTGAATTATCTGAGCGCTATATTCAAGATAGATTCTTGCCCGACAAGGCTATCGACTTACTTGATGAAGCTGGTTCTCGCATGAATTTGACAATTCCTTATGTTGATAAGGATAAAATGAAGGAACGAATTGATGCTGCACAGCAATTAAAGCAGGATTCTCTTAAAAATGAGGACTACGAAAAAGCCGCTTATTATCGAGATCAAATCGAAAAATACAATAAGATGAAAGATCAAAAAGTCGATCCTGATAAGTCACCAATTATTACTAGCAAGATCATGAACAAGATTGTCGAAGAAAAAACAGGCATCCCTGTTGGCGACTTACAAAAACAAGAAGAAAGCCAACTACAAAATCTTGCTTCAAACTTAAAAGCACATGTAATTGGTCAAGATAAGGCGGTTGATAAGGTTGCCCGCGCAATTCGCAGAAATCGGATTGGCTTTAACAAGTCGGGCCGCCCCATTGGTTCATTTCTCTTTGTTGGTCCAACGGGTGTAGGTAAAACTGAGCTTGCTAAGCAACTCGCCAAGCAAATGTTTGGTTCAGAAGACGCTATGATTCGTTTTGATATGTCGGAATATATGGAGTCATACTCAGTTTCGAAATTAATTGGATCAGCACCTGGCTATGTTGGTTATGAAGAAGCAGGTCAACTAACGGAACGAGTTCGGCGCAATCCTTATAGTTTAATTTTATTAGACGAAATTGAAAAAGCCGATCCTTCAGTGATGAACTTATTCTTGCAAATTTTGGATGATGGCCGTTTAACTGATTCACAAGGACGGACGGTTTCCTTTAAAGATACCATCATTATTATGACGTCTAATGCTGGTCAAGGAATTAAACAAACCAGTGTCGGATTTGCTGCTGAAAATTCTAGTGAACATCCCGACTCCGCTAGAAATTCAATGAGCCAATTCTTCAAACCAGAATTTTTAAACCGACTAGATGATGTCATTGAATTTAATGAATTATCTAAGGAAGACTTAATCAAGATTGTTAACTTAATGCTAAATGAAGTTAACAGTATGGTTAAGAATCAAGGAATGCAAATTACTGTTACCGATGATGCTAAAGAAAAATTAGTTGAAGATGGATACAATCCTGCTATGGGTGCACGTCCTTTACGGCGAATTATTCAAGAAGAAATCGAAGATAAAGTCGCTGATTATAAGCTAGATCACCCAGCTGCTAAAAATCTTTTGGCCAGTGTATCAGATAAGCAAATCATAATTAGTGAACAAGATAATGCCGAATCTGTGCATAGCGCAACAGACGAAGATTAATTACTTTAATTTAAGCTAGTAGTTTTGGATAAATTACAATAAATATTATTTTTTAATAGAGAAAATTGTTTAAAATAGCGTTATACTAAATTAAGAACTACTAGAAGAAACGGGTGAAATCCATGCATTTAATAGATGTAACCAATAGTTATAAGGATCTAGTTCACAGTCAATTGAATTCGACTAATGTTAATTATGTCAAAGTTTATTCATTAGGCAATACTTCTGTCATCTATACCGAAAGTAATGATGCGATCGGAATTGCCTTGGAGAACCACGATCGTCGTATACGTAAGGAAGAAGCAGAATTTGTAATTAAGCGATTAATCAAAGAGCAAGATCCTTCGTACGTGGTAACCTTCGACAAAAGTCAACACTTAATCGAAATTCATATTGACAAGTAAAAAAGAGAGACGGATGTCTCTCTTTTTTGTTTACAATTTTTCTGTTAGTTTTACATCTGGATACTTGTCTTGGAAAAAGCGTTCAGCAAACTGATTTTCAAATAAGAATAGTGGTTGATCATACCGATCTTTAACCAATAAGTTCCGGCTATTCGACATGGCAGGATCTAGCTGGTCTGGGTCTATCCAACGGGCAACCCGGTGGCCTAAACTATTTAATTCCACTTCGGAATTATATTCATTTTTCATTCTGAATTTGAATACTTCAAACTGCAATTGACCAACGGCACCTAAAATGTACTCGTCAGTTTGATAATTACGGTAAAGCTGAATTGCCCCCTCTTGAACCAATTGTGTCATTCCCTTGTGGAATGACTTTTGTTTCATTACGTTCTTAGCAGTTACCCGCACAAAAAGCTCGGGAGTAAATTCTGGCAAAGGAGGATAGACAATTTTATTCTTGCCAGCATAAATACTATCTCCAATTTGAAAGTTGCCAGTATCGTATAAGCCGACGATATCACCAGCCACTGCATCAGAAACTTGGACACGTTCACTTGACATAAATTCAGTTGCATTATTCAACCGGATTGGCTTCCCCGTTCTGGCTAAAGTGACATCAAGCCCCTTTTGAAATTCACCGCTACCAATTCTAATGAAAGCAATCCGATCCCGGTGATTGGGATTCATATTAGCCTGAATTTTGAAAACAAAACCAGAAAATTCTTCGTCATCTGGCGCAAGCGTTTGATCTTTATTAACAACGTGCTCTTGCGGAGCCGGAGCTAATTTTACAAAGCTTTTAAGGAAAGTCTCAACCCCAAAATTGGTTAAAGCTGAACCAAAGAAAACAGGGGTTTGATCACCCTTGATAATTTTAGCAAGGTCAAAAGTGTTACCTGCTTCTTTGATAAGTTCAACTTCTCCAAGCGTATCCTGGAATTGCGGATTTTGACTAAGTGGTTCATCTTCTGCAAGATTACCATCTTGATCTAAGGACAAAAACCGATCTGGACCATCTTTGTGATACAATTCAACTTGATTGTTTGCAAGGTCATATAATCCTTGAAGTGTTTGACCTGAACCAATTGGCCAATTCATTGCCACTCCTTCAATTCCAAGAAGGTCTTCAAGTTCAGCAATCAGATCTAGCGGTGGTCGACCATCACGATCAAGTTTATTCATAAATGTAAAAATGGGAATGCCACGCTGTTTAACGACCTTGAACAGTTTCTTTGTTTGCGGTTCGATACCCTTGGCAGAGTCAATTACCATTACGGCAGAATCAACCGCCATTAATGTCCGGTACGTGTCTTCAGAAAAATCCTCGTGTCCTGGGGTATCAAGAATATTAATTCTTTTACCGTCGTACTCGAACTGCATAACAGAACTCGTAACCGAAATACCACGCTGCTTTTCAATTTCCATCCAGTCACTAGTCGCATAATGACCGGTTTTACGTGCCTTAACCGTACCAGCACTGCGAATTACACCACCAAAAAGAAGCATTTGCTCCGTTATCGTAGTTTTCCCTGCATCAGGGTGCGAAATGATAGCAAATGTTCTTCTTTTATTAACTTTATCCGTTAGTTGTTCACTCATTAATTTTTCTGCTCTTCTTCCTTTTGCCCTTTATCCGGTATGGTTAATAAGACAGTGAGTAGTCTTGACCGCATCATTCTGCGTGTTGTCAATACCATTCCGTTATCTAATTTGACAGACAGTTTTTCACCTTTAGCTGGGATAATTCCTAACTTGGTAATCATATAACCAGCAATCGTGTCAACGTCTTCCATTTCTAGATCGGTTCCAAATTGATCATTAAAGTCATCAAGGGGCATTTTACCATAAATTACATACTTATTAGGTGCAATTTTTTCAGATAAAACTTCCGTATGATCAACTTCATCATCAATATTGCCCACAATCTCTTCAATTAAGTCTTCAATTGTGGCAATACCAACAACACCACCATATTCATCTGTTAAAATTGCCAACTGTTGCTGCGTTTGTTGCATTTCAACTAACAATTCACTTAAGTCTGTTGTTTCTGGCGCAAAGAGCGGTGGATTCATTACATCTTGGTAAGTAATATTGGCAAAGCCCTTTTCCCAGGCCTTGCGTAAAACAGTTCTAATGTGAATAACGCCAATAATTTTATCCTTGTCTTGTTGATAGACAGGAATCCGCGAATAAGGCTCGCGCAAGATTTCCTTGAGGTTATCTTGCAAGCTGTCACCATAATCTACCATAAAAGCATCGATTCGTGGCACCATGACTTCACGAACCATTCGTCCCTGGAAGTCCAAAACATTATTTAACATTGAAAATTCGGTATCGCTTACTTTGTGATTATCGTGTAAGTTTTTAATTTCCGCTGTTAAATGCTCTTTAGTTTCTTCATCACTTGCAGGGGAAAATTTATTTTTTAACAAATTAAATAAATTCCCCTTGTCAGGGTCGCTAGCCATATTAATTTCTCTCTTTCTTTAAATAACAAATTTAATATCAACATTATATCATGTACTCACATGATATGTTAGAATAGCACGTAAGAAATGAGGTTTATTTAATGAAAAAAAGTCATGTCTTACTTGTTTTTACCTTTTTACTTTTAATCCCCTACTTGTGCAGCCTCACGATAATTGGAATTGGCTATAATGCTTTAGTCCTGCACTCAGCTGACTTATTTAGAACATCTATTGGGGCTTTCGTTGGCGCCTTAATTATGTTTGCAATCAAAGCCACAATCCAGCGTCCAGTTGACCTATTAGCTGTTGAAGTTGATGATGGTATTTTAAAGCAGCTTTTACGTTTCTTCAGTATTAGAAGGCGCCCTCTTTTGCAAATGGCAAACGTTATCTTAGATTTTATTCTTTGTTTTGCCGCCACTTTCGTCGTGCGTGCTTTTCTTACCCTAGACCAAATTGTTGGTAAATCCGTGGGCATTGTTTTTTTAATCATGCTATTATCAACCTGCTTGGGCGCTTATGTTGAATATGATAATCTGTCAATCGACCCTAAACAGCATTAATATCTACTGACTGACTTCCAGATAGAGCATCTGGGTCAGTTTTTTTGTTTCTAAATCAAGCTTTTGTACAAAATAAGGTGTCAAACTGTCCCCAGGGTTTTCATATGTTTGAATTCCTTGTTCGCGCACAGTTTGAAGAAACTGCGGAATCACCATGTTTAAGGGCTGGGCAAAGAAGGATTGATTTTGCTGCTTCTGTTCTTCAACCGCCACCTGAGCCTTAGGGAGCGTAAATTTCATTAATCCTTGTGGCAGCTCAGTTACTTCTGATGTGAGCACGCCATACCAGTACATGAAATTTTCTGGTCCAAAAACTACCATGCTACTACGATTGGTTAGTTCATTATCCGTTAAAAATTGTTGAAACTGCTGATCTTGTTCAAGCTCGATGTTGCAGTTATTATATGTCTTTTGCTCATCAATCATTTGATCAGAAAAAGGACGGCCAACAAAAGTAATTTCTTCTTGTAATTTTTGCATAAGTACTCCTAATATTCAGCTAATTCATCAAGCGGAATAATCTCTCCCGCCAAAAAGGCATCAATTTCACTACTAGAAAAGCCATGCGTAAACAGATAATTACGCATCTTTGCTTGACGTTCACTTTCTGGCAAACGTCGAAAGCGCTTGTAAGCTTTCACGCCTTGCTTTTTTAGCGCTTCTAATTGTTCCTCATCATTTTGTTCAAGATCAAGACTGGCAATAATTTCCCCGGCCAATGCACTGGAAAAGCCATGACTTATAAGTTTCGTACGCATTTTGCGCTCAAGCTCACGCTGAGCTAGCTTCCCCACCTTGCTTTTCATTGACTTTAAGACTCGCATTCCTGCATCTTGCCACTCTTCATCGGCAATTTCGTCTAACCCTACCTGAATTATTTCGGGATCCACTCCCTTTTTCAACAGTTTTTGCGTTAAATTCAGCGGGCCGTCGGTTCCTATTCGCAGATTTTGCCTGATGGTTAATTCGACATATTTTTGATCATCTAAGAAGCCCATTTCGGTCAGTTGAGCCACTGCATTTTGTGCAGGTTCATCATCAATTTGATGTTGCTGTAAATATTGCAAAACCTCAAAGACCGTTCGCGGCTCGTAATTTAAATACCGTGAAGCTAAATTAGTAGCCTTGGCATCTGCATCATATTGCTTAACTTCTGCTATTTTTTCCGGAGTTAGTTCCTGCCCCTTTAAGAGCACATATTCCGCAACGGTTTGCTCACTGGCTGAAAATGCATATTTACCATCCAAAAAAATGTTATAGCGTCCAGGACGTTTTTGGCTGCTAACCTTAGTAATTATTGGCATGTTGGTTCACCTTTCTATTAGTCTATGTCCATGCTAGCAAATTTCTTTCATTCTTGCTAAAAACTTTTCTTAGGTAGTACAATAAATTGTTATCATTTTAACGTTTTAATTGTAGAAAGAAAAAGAATGTACCGAAAATTTAACCAAAAAGAAACTAAAGAAAAAGACGTTATCATCACTATTAAACGCTTAGGAATAAACGGTGAAGGAATTGGCTATTACCGTAAGAAAATTATTTTTATTCCTGGTGCTTTACCTGATGAAGTAGTAGTAGCCAAAATTAACAGGGAATACCCGCACTACATTGAAGCGGAACTTGTCCGAATTAAGGAAAAAAGTCCCGACCGGGTAGCATACCCTAAAGGGGTTGATCCTGCAATCGGCGGACTTGAATTGGCTCACCTATCTTACGACAAGCAACTCGAATTTAAACGTGACAACGTGCTAGAAGCACTTAAAAAATATCATCCCCGCGGTTTTAGCAAGTATAAAGTTAAGAAGACTATACCAGCGCCTGATGCTTGGCACTACCGGAATAAGGCCCAATATCAAATTGAACGCGACCACGGCAAAACCAAATTGGGTTTATTTGCGCCAAATTCGCACCAGTTATACGACTTACCAGTTATGCCTACTCAAAGCGTGGCAACGCAAAAAACAGAACGGCAAATTAAGGAATTAGCTGAGCGCTTGCATGTTACCATTGCAGACCCTTACCGCCACACTGATGGGTTAAAAACAATAGTTGTGCGTCAAGCTCAAGCCACTAAAGAAATTCAAGTAACACTAATTACTGTTGGTCATAAAATTAAAAACTTGCTTGAACTAAGCAGTGAAATTATGAAATTACCAAATGTCGTGAGTGTTTACCAAAATGAGACTGATTGGCGCAATCCGCAAGTCTGGGGTAATAAGACAGAAAAACTTGCCGGTAAAAACCAAATTATTGATGAAATATTAGGTAAACAATTTGCTCTTTCGCCGCGCGCTTTCTTTCAGCTAAATCCGGTTCAAACTGCCACCCTTTATTCAAAAGCCCTCAAGTTTTTAGACTTAACTCCTGAAGACACTTTAATTGATGCCTATAGTGGCGTTGGCACGTTAGGAATATTAGCGGCAGACCAAGTTAAGCAAGTTATCGGAATCGAAACTATTGGCGAGGCGGTTGCTGATGCCAATCATAACGTTGAATTGAACCATTTAAAAAATGCTAATTATATTCAGGGAAGTGTCGAAAAGGTACTACCTGAATTAGAGCAAAATGGCGTTCCAATTGATGCTTTAATCGTCGACCCGCCGAGAACTGGTCTGGCTAAACGGTTAATTAAGACTTTACTCAAGGTTAAACCTAAAACTTTTGTGTATATTTCTTGTAACCCTTCAACTTTAGCCCAGGATTTAGTTTTACTTAGTGAAGCTTATAACGTGCGGTTAATCGAAAATGTTGATATGCTGCCACAAACACCGCGTTGTGAATGTGTCGTTAAATTAACCTTGCGCTAAAATCAGCGAATAAAAAATAGTTGTCGCAATGCGACAACTATTTTTGTTAGTGGATGAGGCATATTACTGTGTTGTAGATACAATGGTAAATAATGACTGATATTAATAGCGGTCTGAGCAGCCAACATTTATCTTTGAAAATCACTAATTTTCCAAACTATAGAAAATTTAAATTATATCATTACATATTTTTTACTTTACTTTGACAATATACAAATTATGGAGATAAAACCTTGTTTACGTCATTACCCCTAACCACAATTACATCATAGCAGTTTGTGCAAACGCTTGCAAAGTTTTTGCCTGTTATTTAACGTACTTTGTTAAAAAGTTCTCAATATGTTTACGATATGCCTTGGGATGATTGGCAAAAGACTTGGCATGAGCAGAATCCGCTGCTATCCATAACTTCTTGGGACCTCTTGTCGCACGATAATTTTGGTACACCATTTCTGTTGGAACAAATTTATCTCGATCACCGTGAATAAATAGCATTGGCCGGTGATTTTTGTGGAGCTGAGTGATGCTTGAACCATCTTTCATAAAATAGCCAACCTTCATTTTATTAATACCGCTTAGGATTTCAACTAAAGGAAAACGTGGAAAAGCTGGCATATTATACAAGGCCTTTGCCTCGTGCTCAATTTCATCCTTTACGCTGGTATAACCACAGTCCTCGACAAAAGCCTTTACCTGGTGCGGAAGCTCCAGTCCGCTAACCATCATCGCAGTAGCAGCACCCATACTTAGACCGTAAACAACAATTTGCTGTTGTTGGCCTTTCTTCTGTAAAAGAAATTCAATCCATTTTTTAACATCATTCTTTTCCGGCCAGCCATAACCAATATATTTTCCCTGACTCTGTCCCTGAGAACGTGGATCAGGCGTTAACGTGTTATACCCCATTTTGTGAAATAGTGCATCATATTCACCCATATCTTCTTTTGTATCCATATAACCCGGTAAAACAACTACTGTTTTGTTAGAATTATGATATGGAAGGTAATTTGCCGTTAACTGGTACTGCCCATCTGCTGATTTAATATGCCACTTTTGTTTCGTAGAATCTCTAAACCATTTCTTTTCATGATAAAGTGGATCCGACTTAGTCAGTTTGCTACTTGAAGAACTTAAGAAGCTCTTTGGACCAGGCACACAAGCCACTTTAAAGAAATAAAATCCTGCACTAACAAATCCGATGCAAATTAGCAAAATGATAACGATTAGTGCAAGCAAAAGCTTTTTGTGCTTTAATTGTTTCAACGATAAAGCCACCTTTTTCAAAAAATTAATATCAATAGTATAACACTTTTAAGTTGTATAGGAATGACTATAATGAGATTAATAGATTTATTGCAACTCACCAATGATTTGAATGATCAAATCAACATCTTTTTAACAGTTCATCAGCAAATCAAACCCTTGGCAAAACTTAAAATTTCAAGCAGTGCATGCTTACTTTACCCTGGTCAAAAGCCGATGACTAAAGCCAAAATGACTAAACTGGTTAAAAATCTTCACGGTCGCAATATTCCGTTATATATCATTGACCAGCAAGAAAAAATCAATGTTTACGGCATTCAAATTGTTCCCGAAAACAATTTAGTTAAACTGACATAAAAACCGCTTTGCTTTTATAGCAAGGCGGTTTTTATTTGACAGTTGCTGTTGTTTATTACATTAATTTTTAGCGTTTAAATCCGAGCACCACGTTATTTTTGCTTGTATTGCCGGACGTGATCTTTTGTCCCGGCAAAATACCAGTAACCGGGCTCTTCGTCACTATTAAGTTCAATATTATCTTGCGGCAAAACCAATGCCTCATTAAAAATTTGTTCATAATCGGCAATGGTAAGCTTTTGCCGCCGCTTAAGCATTTGTTGGGTAGCATTTGCGTCTAAGACATTTTGATAGCCAGCCACAACGCGACCAGCATAAAATTCGCCCATCGCACCTGACCCATACGAAAATAGTCCTACTAATGCCTCAGGTTCAAGCGAACCATTTTCAAGCAAACTTAACAAACTTAAATAAAGCGAGGCCGTATATACGTTACCAACTTCACGACTGTATTTAGCTGAAGCCGTAAAGTTTTCTTCTAAGTGCTTGGTCGTACTTGCGTCCTGCCCCGCGATTGCAAGTTGATTGGCCTTATAACCCATCTTAACAAATGGTAAATGATAAATTAGGGCCGAGAATGCGCTTGTCTTTATTCCTGTTTTTTCTTGATAGGATTTAAAAGTACGCTGGAAAAAGTCCAAGTAAACTTCTTTTGAATACTTGCCATTAACGAGGGCCACGGCCGAATCATTGGGACGCCAGAAGTCATTGATATCTGCACTGTATGCACTATGACCATCTTCTAATGCCAATATTTGCGGTTCAGCCTTGATTAGCATACTGACGCTGCCAGCTCCTTGAGTGACCTCACCGCCGGTTTTGACACCATAGCGCGCAATATCACTACCAATAACAAGCGCACTATGATGCGGATGAAGTCGAACATAATCACGTGCAATCATAATTCCAGCGGTCATACCAAAACACGCTTCTTTAACTTCAAAAGTGCGAACATCTGGGTTAAGCTTAAGCGCACTTTTCACAAATAATGACGCTGACTTTGATTGATCAACACCACTTTCAGTTCCGATAATTAATAACCCAACATTGTTGCGTTCAATTTGATCAAGATACTGCAGAGTAGCATTAATCCCCATTGAAACGGCATCTTGCGTCTGGTCCGCAACGCTCATTTTACTTTGCCCAATTCCAATTAAAAATTTATTGGGATCTTCACCGCGTGCATGTGCTAAATCAACCATATCAACATATTTATTCGGCGTATAAAAACCAATTCTGTCAATTCCTACTTGCATTATTTTCCTCTCTTATCTTAGCCAAAAAACATTTAGCATCACTTACAGAATACTTATTTGCAGCAGACATTCTTTTCTTTACCTGCTCTTTTTCTTCTACAGTTGCCTCCAAATTAGCAACGATGTTTCTGGCTTGTAATTTCATATGACCTGCTTGAATTCCCTTAGTCGCAATTGCTAAAAGAGCGGCCAGATTATTGGCCAAGCCGATTGCAGCAATCACATTCGCCAATTCCGCACTTGAAATATGCTTACCCAAAAGCCGAAAGTTTTGTTGAACATCCTTGCGGGCGCTGATGGAGCCACCAACTGTTCCGATTGCTAAGGGTAACGCAATTTTTCCAAGCAATTTGTCATTTTCGACTGTCCATTTACTGAGACTGTGGTAATGGCCTTTGTTATTAGCCCAGACTCCGCAGGCAGCTTCAATTGCGCGAACATCATTACCTGTTGCCAGTAATACTCCGTCGACACCATTCATAATGCCCTTGTTATTAGTCACGGCCCGATAAGGATCAACTTCGCCAATTTGACTTAATAATGCTATGCGTTTGGCCGTAGCAACGCCACCAACTGTAGCTACATCCAATTCGGCTTTAGCTTCAGTAAATTGACTCGGATAATTAGATAGTATTGCAAAAAGCTTACAGCTTATCCCGGGAAAGCTGCTCAATTGGTTCGCCATAAATTCTAAAATTGAATTAACACGGTTTGCACCCATTGATTCCGCCGGATCAACTAATACTCTTAAAAAAACCAGTTGCCCGGTAGTTTCTTGCACATCAATTTGGCGGACTCCGCCGCCATGAGCAACCAAACTGTGAAATTTAGTATTTGCCTTGGCAATTAAATTAGGCAATTCTCTTTGTAAATTAGCTTGCACAAAACCCGAATTCTCTTGCAAAACTATCTGGCCATAGATGCCGTCACGCTGACTGTGCGCCTTGACTCCATGATTTTGGGCAAAAAGATTTGCCCCGTGATTGGCTGCAGCAACAACCGAAGGCTCCTCAGTTACCATGGGAACTAAATAGCTTTTGTTATTTACGAGTAAATTTTGGACGACACCCACTGGCAGACGTAATTGTCCGATAACATTTTCACTCAATTGATCGAGTTCGTGTAATATAGCTGGCTCAATCTCATCTAATTCGATGCCTTCCTGAGATAAAAGCGCGCGTCTTTTTTCAGGGGATAATTCATAAAACTTCGTCATTTTAAAAATCTCTAGTTAATTCGCAAGCAATTGCTTGACCTCCACCAATGCACAAGGTTACCAAAGCTCTTTTACCCTTCACATGTTCCAAAGCGTTAATCGCTGTTCCTAGAATTCGGGTTCCCGTTGCGGCTAGTGGATGGCCTAATGCAATTGCTCCCCCAGCAATATTCAACTTATCCGCTGGAATTGCCAAGGCTTTTTCGAGTGCAACACATTGACCAGCAAATGCTTCATTTAACTCAATAATATCGAAATCTTCGATCCGACTGGTCGTTTCCTTAAGCAACTTCTGCACTGCAAAATAAGGTGCAAAACCCATGTATGCTGGGTCATTGCCTGATTCAGCAAAGGCACCAAGACGAGCCAATGGTTTCAAGCCTAATTCTTCCACCTTGGCAGCCGTTGCCAAAATTATCATGCTGGCTCCATCGCTTAACGGGGATGCATTGCCAGCAGTAACTAAACCATTTTCTTTAAATACTGGCTTTAACTTACTCAAAGCCGCCATATTAGTATCTGGGCGAATATTTTCATCATAAACAATTCGTTCACTGTTAGAATCCGCCTTAATTAGCTCACGATCAAAATAGCCGTTCTTTCTTGCAGCAACCGCTTTTTGGTGAGACCGCAAACTAAATTCATCCATTTCTGTTCTTGAAATGTGGCATTTTTCCGCAATATTTTCCGCTGTTAAACCCATTGGCATCCCTGAAAAGGCATCGGTTAATCCGTTAGTAAGCATCTCACTTTTCATATCCTGCCCAGATTTATCTTGTGCAAAATAAACAGCATTCGTCATACTTTCGGCTCCACCAACTGCGACTAAATCAAAATCACCCATGACCATTTGGCCCTGGGCTAAGCGCACAGCTTTTAAGCTCGAACCGCAAACCTCATTAACAGTAACACTACTGCTTGTTTCTTTCATGCCAGCATCCAAAGCGACTTGGCGCGCCATATTTTGCCCTAAGCCAGCCCCTAAAACATTACCCATGAATAAAGCATCAAGCTTTTGGGGATCCAAATTAATGCTTTTAAGGGTTTCAATTAGAGCGAGTTCACCTAAACTGGTTGCATCTTGATCATTCCATAAGCCACGATAACGACCAAACGGCGTTCTTTTAGCAGCAACAACATAAATATCTTTCATTAGTTATTCTCCTAGCAAAATATTCAAGTTGCATAATACCTAAATTTGCTAGTTAAAAGTAGTAAATCGAATTAGATTTAGAAAAATTTTACCTAAAAAAGAAACCACTTTGCAGTGGTTTCCAATATTTTGTTATTTAATTATTTTTTCTTATTTTGTGCCTGCAGCTTTTTCCCTAAGTCAATAATGTATTGCCGCAACTGGTCTTTAGTCTCAGGGTGTTGCAAACCATATTCAATTGAAGTCTCCAGATAATTTTCTTTATTCCCGACATCATGCCGTACACCCTTAAAGACATGGGCAAAGACGCGTTGTGTCTTATTCATGGTATCAATGGCATCGGTTAATTGAATTTCACCGCCCTTGTCAGGCTTTTGTTCCGCAAGTATTGCAAAGATTTCAGGAGTTAATAAATACCTGCCAATAATCGCATAGTCACTTGGTGCTTGGTCAATTGCAGGCTTTTCAACAAATGACTTAACGTTAATTAGTCCAGGCATAATTTCATTATCAGGTTCAATAACGCCATATTTCGAAACTTCCTCATGCGGAACAGGCATTACCGCAATGGTCGAGGCGTGAGTTTCATTGTAGCGATTAATCAATTGTTTAGTAAGTGGCTCTTTGTCCATCATTAGGTCATCGCCCAGCATTACAACAAAAGGCTCATCCCCAACAAAGCTGCGACCCCGGGCAATTGCATCGCCCAGACCAGCTGGATATGGCTGTCTAGTGTAATAAATATTAATTCCAAGATGGGTGATCGCCTGCGACATCTTTAACAGGCCGGTTTTACCCTTTTCCTGCAAGTTTTGCTCAAGCTCAGGATTCGAATCAAAATGATCTTCAATGGAGCGCTTGTTCTTTCCGGTCACAATTAAAATATCTTCAATCCCGGACTTTTTTGCTTCTTCAACGATAAACTGAATTGTCGGCTTATCTACTATTGGCAACATTTCCTTTGGCATCGCCTTGGTAACTGGCATAAACCGCGTACCAAGTCCTGCAGCAGGAATAATCGCTTTCCTTACTTTCATACCTTATACACTTTCTTTTAAAATTCCTAAAACCTAATATAGCAAATTAAACTGGAAGAATCTAGTCTTTCCGGTGGCGCTTTCTTTGCACATATTCAGCTAAATGTCCTACCGAATACTGCACTTGACCATAGTTTATCGTCACAATTGCAGCATTGACACAAGTTCCAAGCAAAAAGAGGATGGAAGAAATATTAAGCCATAACATGAAAATAATAAAGGTCCCGATTATTCCGTAATTTTCCCAGCTAATGTGGAAGTTATGTAAATAATAACTAAACAGCCAAGATAAAATTAGCCAACCAATTAGAGTCGTAAAAACTCCTGGCCAGATAACCCGTTTCTTTAGTTTTATGTTTGGTAAAAAATAATTTAAATAGTATAAAGCACTGATCAAGATGATCCCAATCACCGGGTAACGGTAGTTAAAGACCTTTTCAATCTCGCCTACTGAAAAAGAAAAAATCGGTCGTAAGAATTCAAGTACTTGCTGACCAAAAATCAAAGTTAAACTAAGTAAAGCAAAAACCAAAATCATCAGGTTGGTCAACATAATGGTAATGGAACGCGTCCAAACAGTTACCTGCCATTTCTGACGTAATTCAATGTCACGTACGCCATAGATTCGGTTCATCCCTATTCGAATCGCATTAACAAGAGAAGATACCGACCAAAGGGCAAGCAAAATACCAAACGAAATGTACCCTGTAGAATTGCTTTTTAACAAGGAATCAATAATTGGCATAATGAATCCCGCAATTCGATCAGGAAAAATCAACTTAAGGTAACTAGCAATAGGTGCCGTATTAATCCGAAAAAGGGGCAAAATGTTTCCAATAATAATGATTAACGGAAAAATTGAAAACAGCACATAATAAGCAATTGCAATTGCGCTAGTTAAGACTTCGCCTTGCGTAAATTTAGCTGAAACTGTCTTGTAAAACAAAGAGATACGTTGTTTGGCTGCGCCGATTTTTCTACCCATTCAATTTAGTCATCCATTTCATCAAAGTGTGGTAAATACTTTTCGTAACCGTCATAAGGTTTTTGTAAAGTCAAAATTTTGGGACCATCTTTAGTGATTGCAAAGGTGTGCTCAAATTGCGCTGACTTTGAACCGTCTGGGGTTGCATAAAATACCCAATCATCATTTGGATCAGCAACCGTTTTTTGTTCAATGCGCCAATCGCCTCCCGCTTCAACCATTGGTTCAACGGTAATAGTCATACCTTCACGCAAGCGCAATCCGTGTCCAGCTTTACCCCAATGCGGTACTTCAGGATCTTCATGGATGCTTGGCTGGATGCCGTGACCAACTAGCTCCTTAACATCACCGTAATGATGTTCATCTTCAACGTAATGTTGAATCACCGCACCAATATCACCAATTCGGTTGCCTACGACCGCTTGGTCAATTCCAAGATACATAGCTTTTTTGGTTGTTTCCATAAGGTCACGATCCGCATCCGAAATCTTGCCTACGGCATATGTAGTACAAGAATCAGTTTCGAAGCCATTAAGATTGCAGGTGACATCAACTTTTACTAAGTCACCTTCGTTTAGGATGGTATCTTTACGCGGGGTTGCGTGCGCAATTTGATCGTTAACTGAGACGCACGTGCCGTATTTGTAACCTTCAAAGCCTTGCTCTGACAATCGTCCGCCCCTTTTTTTGACAAATTCTTGGCAGAACTCCTCGATTTTCCAAGTTGTAATTCCTGGCTTAATCACATCCCGAAGGCCCTCAAACATTGACGCCAGTAGACGGCCTGAAGCCTGCATACCTTTAAGTTCACGAACGGATTTAATTGTAATCAAAATTAAACTTCTCCTCTTAGTAAAATGATATTTACTAACATTATAGCGTTTTTTAAAACTTTACTAAAGAATTTCATCAAGACGGTGAAATTATGTATAATATTGTGATAAGCAAAAAAATAAGAAAGGTATGGAGAAGGATGAAGGCTAGAATTGTCTATGCTAGTATGACTGGTAACGATGCCGATATGGCAGATATCTTGGAAGAAGACTTACAAGATCTGGGCTTTGATGTCGAAACCAGTGAAGCAGAATTCACAGATGCTAGTGATTATTTAGCAAGTGAATTGTGCATCTTTGTCACCTACACATATGGCGAGGGTAAAATGACCGATGATGTTGCCGATTTTTATGAGCAACTAAAGGAACTAGATTTAAGCGGTAAGTACTTCGCCGTCATGGGTAGTGGAGACATGGTATATGCCGACCATTTCTGTGAAAATGTTTTTGATTTTGAAAAAATGTTTAAACAAGTTGGAGCAACAGAAGTTACCAAACCGGTAACTATCGAAAATGCACCTGATGATGAGGCAATTTCTGCAATTGACAACGCCGCAAAGGAAATGGCTGATCAATTAAATGATTAAAGAAAAAAGCGATAATACATCCAAGTTTAATTCCACAGCTGATCCAACAATTCATCGTTTAGGACAACATTTAGTCAAAAGGCACCGAAACTTATTCGTTTATATGTTTTTTGGCTTTATTGCTGCGCTAATTAATACTGTAGCCTTCATGGTATTACATAAATACTTGCATAGCCCAGTTTTAATTTCCAATACGATTGCTTTTGTTATTTCAAATCTGGCATCTTTTGTTTTTAATCAAAAAGCGGTCTTTACTAATAACGTTGATTTGGAGCATTCAACTTGGCAAAAATTACTCGTATTCTTTACCTACCGGATTATTAGTCTAATTCCGGACAGTTTAATCATGCTGGTTGGTCTATCTTGGTTAAAACTCAACGCGCTCTTAGTTAAAATTATTGACCAAATTTTAGTCGGAATTTTCAATTATTTGACGACGCGCTCTGTTTTTCAAGCACAGGAAACAACTATGATTGAACGGGCTAAAAAAAGAATACAGACTCATCAAAATAAAAAGGACAATTAGAAGTCGTTGAGACCCATTAATTAGGTTCAAAATAGGCAATAAAAAACTGCTGAGCGTCATTGTGATATGACTCAGCAGTTTTTTATTTTAAATAAATTCTCTGATTTAAGTAAAATCCCTTGGACGCTTATTTTTATGATCAGAAAAGTAATAAGCAATATCTTCCATAATGCGCTCGGAGGCATGACCATCACCATAAGGATTCTTGGCATTGGCCATCTGATTATAAGCAGTTTTATTTTCAAGTAATTCAAGCATAGCAGAACGGACAGCATCAACTTGCGTGCCCACTAGTTTTAAGGTGCCCGCTTTAACCCCTTCTGGACGCTCCGTTGTATCACGTAAAACCAGAACCGGTTTATTCAAAGCAGGAGCTTCTTCTTGAACTCCGCCCGAATCAGTCATAATGAAATAGCTTCGTTTAGCTAAGTTATGAAAATCAACAACATCAAGCGGTGGGATTAAATGAATATGGGGATCATTGCCCAGTATTTCCTTTGCTACTGACTGAACTTTAGGCGACATATGAACCGGATAAATTATCTCGACGTCATTGTGACTGTCAACCACATCGCGCATTACTTTAAAGACGCGCCGCATTGGTTCGCCCTGGTTTTCACGTCGATGCATTGTTACTAAAATTATTTTGTGCTTTGGCTCGATTAAATCAAGGACTTCGTGATGATAATCGGCCTGAACCGTCTCATGCAAAGCATCAATTGCCGTGTTCCCAGTTATAAAGATATTATCTGCCTTGTGATTTTCCTTTAGTAAGTTTTCTTTACTGAGCTTAGTCGGCGCAAAATATAAATCGGCTAGATCATCTGTCATTTGCCGGTTCATTTCCTCAGGAAACGGTGAATACTTATTCCATGTTCTTAGCCCCGCTTCAACGTGGCCAATTGGCCGCTGTTGATAAAAACTGGCTAAACTTGCAGCAAAACTAGTAGTTGTATCACCGTGAACCAGCACAATATCAGGATCTTCTTTTTTAATCACATCAGTAAGATCAAGCAAAACTTTTGCTGTAACTCCTTCAAGGGTTTGATTTTTTTTCATAATATTAAAATCATAATCAGGTGTTATTTTAAAAATGTTCAGAACCTGATCAAGCATTTCTCGGTGTTGAGCAGTTACAACCGTTATTTCATCAAAGCGATTATCCGCTTTTAATTTAAGTACTAAAGGCGCCATTTTGATTGCTTCTGGCCTTGTGCCAAAAACCAGCATTACTTTAATTTTGGTCATAAGATCCTCCTTTTCTATATTAATCATATTAATTTGACAAGAAAAACTCAAGCCGATGTGGTTTAATTATCATAAAAATAAAAGTTGGTGAAAAAATGGGAGTTAATTCGGTTTTACTATTTGGAACTGCACCACTAATTGTAGTTGCTGCCTTTTGCTTAGTTTTCAGTTTTGACGTACGTAAAACACGTAAAAGTCGTCTTCAGTTATTTATTGCAGCAATAGTTGTCTTTTGTTTGATTGCAGTTATCATGTACCGCCTTTTTCGTTCACCACTTGCCTAAAATTCTTAATATTACTGGCACTCTTTGTGCTAATGAAATTAAGATTGTGATCTATAACCAGCAATTTTTATAAATGATTACACAGTATGAGGAAATTGCTTTGCTAAGTTCACAAGTATTGCATAATAGCGTAATGCCATGGATGAAATTGATACTAATTTTGATGTGTATCTTTTAATCCGTTAACAGCCATCTATTCTTAACACAGAGAAAAAATCGGCAAACTCACATTAACTTAAGCTTTATACCGCAGAAGAAACTACTTTTGCGGTATTTATTGTCTTGTTAGCAAATATCGTCTTTAGTAATTTTTGCAGCAGAATGAAAAAGTAAACATATTTTCAATATGCATCATTTAACTCTTAAAAATATTTCTGTTGTATAATCACGGTAGAAAGTGCGAAAAGAGGTGAATAAAATGAGTAAAGAAGAAGTTACAAAAAATGTTTGGGTTACAACTCACGGTGATCAATGGGCTGTTAAGATCGCTGGTGAAGAAAAACCTTTAAAAATATTTGATCGTAAAGATGATGCATTAGAATTTGCCAAAGAACGTGCCAAAAAAGAAAAAACCGAGTTAATTAGCCAAAAACGGGACGGCAAAATTAACTTAAAGAATTCTTATGGCCATGATGATCCTTATAAAAAAGGTTAAATAACCGATTAATCTTACAAACAATTCTATCTATTGACAATAATATTACCGCTTAACATCCACTTATATTAGTGGATTAGAACTATAATTAGTACTCTATTTATATATTTTGCGTTAACTTTAAATATTAGTGCAAGCAAAAGCGAATAAATTTTTCGTAATGTGGTCTGATCTCCCAAAAGGAAATCAGACTTTTTTGATATAAAAATACACGACTCCAACTAACTTGGAGCCGCGTATTTTACGTTGGCTGAAATAATAAAACTAATTTTGCAGTTACTTATCCTTTTGCTAATGAATTAAAACAAGAAGAAGTTGCGGCTGAATTAAATGTTTTATTTACCCAATTTGATTTTTTCATAAGATGTTCCAGTCAGCTCTTTTACAACTTGCTTTACTTCTTTAGTAGCTAAGGATTTCGAACCACCATTTCTCAAGCGAGATATTTCATCAACAATAATTTTATGATTCTTTTTATTTAACTTAAATGTCAGTGATGTCAATAATGCTATTAAAATTAATGCACCAGCGCCAATTACCAATGCTGATAATATAGCATTCCTAGTTTCGAACGACTGAACCGTTGCATTTTTGACAAGTCCATGCATATCTAAAAACATGCCAACTAGAACGGTTGCTAATGAAGCAGTTAAGTTTCTTAATAGGGTCATCACTGAGGCAAAGACACCTGCCCTATTTTCACCCGTGACGATTTCATCAGTATCAGGAATAAAAGGATAGACATTCCACGGAATAAATTCAAGCAGTGAACGGCCAACTTGGTAAAGCAAAGATATGATAAATAACCAGAGTACAATATTTGCGGGGCGAACCTTGCCAAGGACAAAATATCCTGCCAGCATTAATAACATGAGTGAATAAGCACCAACATAAAGCCAGCGTGGTCCAATTTTAATAATTAATAAGCCGCCAAGTAAAGAAGTTACTAAACCAATAATTGATAGCGACAACATATTAGCAGCAACAGTAGCGGTCACGCCAAGCACATAAACACAATAATAAGTGAAGGTAGTGTTATAAACATCTTTTCCCGTAAAAGAAAACAGGTAGATTATTAAGTGCTTTCGAAAACTCTTATTTTTAAAAGTTGCAAAATAAGACTTGATCGCTTCCCACAGAACTTTCCTGGGCCTTTTTGCTTGTTCACTATCTGCCGTAACCAGTTCGCTTACAGGCTTTTCCCACGTATTAAAAGCTGTGATATTAATAAAAACGATAAAAATTGTGGTAAATATTAGCCCCATAAGTAGAAATGGCATTGGACTATTTTGTCCTAAAATTTTAAATAATTGCCCCGGTATCCAAGTTGCCAGAAAGGTGGCACTTGCTGAGCAAAACATTCTAACCGTAGATAATTTAGTTCGTTCATTAAAATCTGTAGTCATTTCTGTCGGTAAAGTTTCATAGGGAATCGTAATGGTTATTGCTACATCAAAGAGACAGAAAGTAACTAAGTAATACCAAAAATTCAGTCCGCCTACCCACATTAATGCAAATACCAGTAAAAATGGGGCACCTAAAAACAGGAAGAAATGTCGTCGTCCAAATCTTTTACCTAATTTAGTTCGATAAAAATTATCCGAAACCCCGCCAAGAATAAAGCCAAATACTGCAGAAACAACTTTACCAGTTGCTACAATAATTGCACCTTGAGTAGCCGTTAAATTGCAAAACGAAGTGTAGAAATATAACAGCCAAGCACCAATAATTGTCTGTCCGCCACCACCGATAAAGTCTGAAATACCGTAGGCGATAGCAGTTTTGGTGGTTACTTTTCGTTTGGTATAAACTCGTTTAGAAATTTTATCTAATAACTTCACATTCCTTCCCCCTGCTAATTAAAGGTAAATTCATTATTCTATGATTTGTCTTAATTTAAGCAGTTTTTTTAAGTATTACTCTTGTTAACAGTACGGCAAAATAATTTACTATTTAACACTTAGACCAGAATTATTTTGATTATGACTGAACATTCCCGTATTTGAACCCTGAAGTGTCACATTATTCATTTTGATGTTTGCAGTGTTTTCAAGCCAAAAGCCAGCATCCGCATATTTTTGACTATGTTCAATCATTTCTGGTGCCTTGGCAATTGCATTAGGCTGCATCGTAACTGAATAGTTGGTGATCGTTAAGCAAGAGACCGGTGATTCTGGCAGGCCATAAATAAAACCGGCCACAGCGGAAACATCCGAAGCAAAAGTATTTGAAATCGTAATATTTTTAATACATGGTGTACTTTCATTAATAGGTTGTTTCTCACTAGTCAAATAATTTGCTGAAACTGACCCACTTTTACCATAATATTCATTAATTGCTATTGGTGTAATTACAGACTGCATAATAGTATTTGTCACAGTTATGTTCTCAATCTGACCACCACGTCCACGTCTAGTTTTCATCCTGATACCGCGATCGGTGTGATCAAAGACATTGTTACTAATCACAACATTTGCAATACCACCACTCATTTCGCTACCAAAGACAACGCCACCATGACCGTGTTTCATTATATTATTACTAATAATAATGTCTTGGCTCGGGCTTTTTTGCGTTGTTTTTTCTGTTCCTGACTTAATAGCAATGCAATCATCACCATCGCTAATGGAATTATTTAGGATTTTTACATTTTGGGATGATTCGGGATCAATCCCATCGGTATTGGGTGAATCTAAAGGATTATCAATTGTAACGCCTTGAATTAAAACATCATTACATTCAAGGGGATGAATTGTCCAGGTAGGAGAATTAATTAGTTTAATACCAGTAATTTTTATTTCAGAACTATGATCAAAAGCAATTAAGTACGGACGAGAATATTGATAAGGTGTAAATGATTTGCCTTTTAAAGGACCACTTTTTGCCTGCTGATACATTCTCCACCAAGCTTGCCCATTACCATCTAAAGTCCCGTTACCAGTGATTTGAACATGATGAACATTGTTACCATAAATATCGGGATGGCGCATTTTAGTTTCCGTGCCTTCATACCTCGTTTTTATTGCTGGAAAAGTGGCAAATTTGTTTGAGAAGATTATTCTTGCACCGTTGCAAAGGTGCAAATTTAGGTTGCTTCTTAAATTTAGGTATTTTACGTGATAAGTTCCAGCTGCTATTGTTACTTTTCCTCCACCATGTACTGCCACTTTATTTATTGCCGCTTGAATAGTTGTCGTAGCATCTTTTTTCCTTACGTTTTGCCTTGTTATGGTAATTACATTGTTATTCGTCACTTTTTTAGCAGTAACGTTATTAGTACCGGTCATCAAAAATCCAATTGCAATCATTCCCAGAAATTGTACAATCTTTTTCAAAAAGTTCACTTATGATGTCCCCTTTTATTTAAAGTATGTTTGATCAATAAAAGTGTTTTAATCGCTAGTTTGAAAGTGGCTAGCTGTCTTATTCAGTTGATTTACAGCATTCATTAGGCCTCATGATGAAGTTAAGTCGACTTAATGTAAAAATATCTGTCAATTACAGAAAAGCACTTAATTTTAGGCTGTTTTCAAGAGTTATTAAGACTAAATCAATCATTTTTAGAAATTAAAATAATTTTTGGCATTATTGTAAGAAATATCTTGGACAATTTTTCCTAATTTTTCTGGATTATCAGGAACTCTTCCTTGTTCAGCTAACTTGCCATAGAAATTACATAATACCCGTCTGAAGTATTCATGGCGCGGGTACGATAAGAAACTTCTTGAATCCGTGAGCATTCCGACAAAGTTTGGCAACAAACTTTGTTGCGCAAAAGTTCGTAATTGGTTTTCAATTCCTTCAGCAGTGTCGTTAAACCACCAGCCGGCACCAAGCTGCAGTTTTTGCTTAGTTCCACCTTGGAAGCAACCCATCATTGTTGCCAATTCCATCCAGTCGTTATTATTTAATGAATAAAAAATCGTACGCGGAATCTGGTCGGTATCCTGCATTTTGGTGAATAACTTAGTAAACTGAGCAACAATGTCAGGTTGGGTACCAACAGCATCATAACCAGTATCAGGACCGATTTTTTCAAACATCGGGTGATTCAAATCACGATTAGAATTAATATGAAACTGCATTGTCCAATCAAACTCATTATTTAATTCCATTAATTTTTCAAGCAGTATTGTTAAATACTGATCAATTTCTTCTTGCTTAAGAGGTGCATTGTTAATACCCTTTTGCACAATTTCATCCAGCTTTTCTTCACTAGCTTCATTAAAATGAAATTTAACTAATGAATGATCTGATAGTCTGCCACCCATTTGAGTAAAGAACTCGAAGCGTTGATGCAAAGCAGCGACAATATCGCTAAATTTGCTAATTTTTACACCCGAAACCTTACTTAAAGTTTCCAAGTATTCGCCATATTCTCCGCGATCAATTTGGATAAGCTTATCTGGCCGCATAGCAGGAAGTGTCTTAAAGCCATTTTGTTTTTCTTCTTTTTTCAACAATTTGTGATACTTCAATTCCGATGCTGGATCATCGGTTGTGCAGACCACCTTGACATTAGAATTTTTAATTAAATTTCTAGGTTTAAATTGCTCTGTTTGAAGCAACCGATTAGCTTCTTGCCAAATTTTAGGCGCAGATTCTTCTGTCAATTCGTCATTAATCTTAAAGAAACGCCGCAGCTCCAAATGTGTCCATTCGTAGAGTGGATTACCATAAGATTTCTCAATTGTTTTTGCCCATTCAACAAATTTTTGATATTCGTCGCCATCTCCAGTAATATACTTTTCATCCACGCCATTTGCTCTCATCAAGCGCCACTTATAATGATCACCATAAGTACCTTCATTGAGCCAAATCCGAGTAATATTTGGATAATTCTTATTTTCGTAGATTTCTTCTGGGTTCAAATGGCAATGAAAATCAATAATCGGCATTTTTTGGGCATAATCATGAAAAAGTGTCTTAGCAAGATTATTTTCCAGTAAAAAATCTTTATTTAACAAACTCATAGTAGCTTAGAACCTCCTTGACTAGTTGCTAGCTGATTTACTTTTCCTTTGAAATATCTGTTTTAGGCTCGTTCTTGTCGAGAGCTTCTTGCTTAGTCTTAACTACTCCTTGCAATAAGTCTAAATGCTCTGCAATATGAATATTCAAGTACTTGTCATAAAGATCCTGATTCTTAAGTAAGATATCCCAGAATTTATCGCGGTAAACATAATGATAATTATGTTTCAAGTTCATAATTGGACCAAACATAGTATGTAAAATTTGTCTTGAATCATCATTGTTTAGCAATTCATTGACATTATCAGGATTAATATCCTCAGGTTTTGGAGCCGTACCATCTGTTTGAGCGTTAAAGACATAGAAGTCCTTTACGGCATCCAGATTTTCGTAGGCAAACTTGTATAATTCGACCATAAATTTTGGATCCTTATGTGCAATTACCCTGAGTGCCTCTAACCAGTTAGTACCCGCTGTCTTAACATGCCAGCCATTCTTTTTCGAAATCCTACCAATAATTTCATAAACAGATAGCTTATCAGAGCCTGAGTGAATACTTAAGCGATAGCCAAAGTGTTCTGCGATTGCTTCGTGAATCTTGTAATCTTCTTCAAATTCTTTTGGATCACCGATATAATCAATTGCCTTTTGAAATTCACCAACAAATCTTGGTGCTAAAGAAGTTGGCGTAATACCACGTTGTTTCAATTCATTAGCAAAGAAGTAGTGGTTGGCATTGGTTGTTCGATAAGGCGTTTCATCCATTGAAATTTCAAGGTCCAAATTATACGGCACGATATATTTGTTATAAACATTAATAGCGAACAGAATAGCGTCATAAAACGTTAAAACTGACTCTTCAACATCATGTTTACTAAATTTAACAGAATAACCATTGCCAAGATCAAAGGTCTTGTTTAGGTATGCCTCATTGAAATACTTAATTTGGGCTGGATCTAATGCATTAAACTGGCGGTCTAATTCTTCATCACTTAAGTTAACCGCCTTATTATTAACTACTTCCGTTAAATCTAGCGTAATGATCGAGCAACCAATCTTAACTGCATAGTCAACTTCATAAGGAGTTTTAACGTGGTCACCATCAGCACCCCAACCATAAGTAAAGCCTTCTTCAAACACGGCCCATGCTGCAGATAAAAAGACATCTGTATTGGTTCTGTTCATTAAAGTTAGTTCACGAATCGATTGCTGTGCTAAAACTGGCATAACATTACGACCCTTAAACAATCTAATATGAGCATTAGAAGCATTGCCTAACCTATCACCAAGACCGAAAGAATATTTGTAGTTGCGTCTTGAAGTTGGTCTCATCCAAAGGAAACGTTTAGATAGTGCCTTATTATTTCTTTCATTCAGACGACCGACTAGTAAAGTTGAATCAACATCTGTTAACGACTCTTCGGCCTCAAAATCTGTTGCCGTCAACCGATTTTCATAAGCAACTAAACTCTTTTGCATAATTCCATTTGAGCCCATGTGGTGAAGGATAAAGTAAACATTCCGTCGATCAACTTGAATGGAAGGAACATAAATTTCTTTATTCGTTAAGCCATCATATTTGCCATTTGCTTGTAAAATCTGTTTAACATCGCCTAATAATTTATTTAAATCCATTATTTTATTCTCCATTTCTTATTCTTAATTTTTAGTTATCACTAATTTTTCCGCCTTCCCAACGACCATGATCTAGGTCATCAGCAATTTGGGCGAATTTTTTATCATCTAATTTATATAAGAAACCAATAACTACTGCTGCTAAAAGTAGGCAAACACCTGGATATAAAGTCATTGCTGCCTTGATACCCTGTAAAGCACTCGCCGTTTGGGGAGCATTAGCAACATAACCAGTCAAGGCCAACACACCTGAAGAAACAAGTGCAGCTAGAGACTGGGCTATTTTGCGTGAGAAATTGAAAGCGGCATATGTTATACCTTCCTTACGCGTACCAGAACGCCATTCACCGTAGTCAATTGCATTTGAAACCATTGCCCAGGTTATTCCGTTAGGAATTGCTAGTGCCGTGTAACCAATTGTTACCAAGATAATAAAAGTCACGACATTGTTGGGTAAAATAAAGTTCAACAAATTAGCAACGGCTCCGATGATAAAACTGCACATCGCAGTCTTTTTTTGGCCAAAATGTTTGGTAAGGAAAGGAATCATAAAAACACCAACAATTGAGCAACCCATCATGATTGCATTAATAAGTGGCTGCAGGCCAATGTTGCCTAAATTATATTCGGCATAAAAAACCATCATCTGATTATTGGTATTCATCGCTGAAATAGTGAACAGCGTCATTAGGATAATTGCGCCTAAAGGTCCATTTTTGAAAATAACCCTAAAGTAATCCTTAAAGCCTTCTTTTTGCGCTGACTTTTTTCGGTTAACATGAACATTCTCTCTTGTACCAAAGTAACAAATTGCAAACATTAAGACGCCAATAATCGCAAAAATGAGTGAGGCAAAGAAATATCCTTTTTTCTGATTGCTACCACCAATCATTACTGTCAGTGGGATAAAAGCTACTCCCGCAATAAACTGGGCTCCGACAGAGCCAATTTGCCGGGTGGTCGCCATAAAACTGCGATCTTGTGAATTGCGCGACATAACTGAAGCCAATGAACCATACGGATCATTAGTAAACGAGTACGTTAAGCCCCAAATCATATAAGCCGCATAAGCGTAAATAATCTTTTGCGTCATCGTCAGATTATTTGGCATTGTAAAAGTTAAAACCGTTAAAACGCCTAGAATAATGGCAGAAACCATCATAAACGGTCGAAATTTACCACGTTTTCCAATATGCTTCCGGTTATCAACAACTGATCCAGCGATTGGATCCATAAAGGCGTCAAAAATTTTTGTAAAAGCAAAAATACCACCAACAACACCCGCACCAATTCCGACTCCATCTATCCAAAACTTAGTTAGATAAGACTGGCCCAAATCAAACATAAAACCATTGCCAAAATCACCAAAACCATAAGCAATCTTTTGGTATACAGGTATTTGTTTGGAAGAATCATTTACCAGATTCTTACTATCTTTTTTTGAACTTTCTGAAGTATCATCTGAATTAATGCTTTCCATTACACACCTCCATATTAAATTTTCACTAAGCAAAAAAGAGTTAACTAAACTTTTTTGTAGCTGCTATGTCCTTGAGAAGTAAAGTAAACAGTGATCAAAACTAAAACGGTTGTTAACACATGCGACTTAAATCTCAGTTCCATTAATGATATATTAGTATATCTGTAATCGGTTTCATCATATGTCTTAAGAATTTAACTGTCAACACAAAAATTATTTTTTGTTTGCTTTATTTAGTATCATTCCTAGTGTCAGTAATGTTTACCAGTTTCTAATTTTTTTATTTTATGGCTGCGGTGTAATTAAATTATCAAAATAATGAAATAAAAAAGGCTGACTTATGACTTAAAATCATAAATCAGTCTTTTAAAAATGCTATTTTACTAAAAATTATTCAAAATAATCAGCGTAATCCTGGCGTAAAGTCGGTTCCTCAGTCAACATCCGATGCAAATGACTGGAAATAAGCTTAGTGGCTTTGCTAGTCTTCTTTTCAGTTACCGCCTCAAGAAGTTCTTCATGCTCATCAACTAAAGTTTCCCAAGACAAGCTCTTGCTGCGAAGACGCAGTACCCGAAAACGATTTAACTGCATATTACTCATTTGCAACCAGCGCCATACCTGGTCTCTTCCCGTTGCCTTATAAAAGTAATGATGAAATTGCTCATCTAATTCGAAAAACCGCATATCATCATGAGTCGTTCTTACTTCTAACTTCTGCCTGTCAATAATTTGCTGTAAAACCATTAGATCATATTCATTGAGCTTAGCAATAGATTCTTGGATAATTTTGGTCTCAACACTTTCCCGCAAAAATCGTGCATCTTTCGCCTTTTGTAAATTAATTTTCGAAATATATGTACCGGACTGCGGGACCGATTTAATTAATCCCTCTTCTCTTAATTGCAGTATTGCTTCTCTGATTGGTGTCCTACCGATATTTAATTCTTCACTTAAATTTTTCTCCGATATTTTCTCACCTGGTAAATATGCCAAGCTAATAATTCTTTGTAAAATAGTATTATAAACTTTTTCCTTCATGCTTGAAATCATTGCTATAATCAGTGACCTCTCCAATATTTTAGATTCTTTAATTACAATAATACTACTTTTTCTTATTTATCAGGAGCAATAAAATAAAAATCTTAGATTTGTTATTGACAAAGTCTAAGAATTCGCTTACATTGTAATATATTAGTATATCTTAATCAAAAACATACTTACTAAGGAGGATTTTATTGACGTGCTTAGTTTAAATGACGACTATTTAGCTAAAAGTGCTGATTTTTCAACTCAAACTATTGCAATACCAAAGTTTGACCAATCAAAAATCTCCAACTCAACTAAAGAAAAACCTGTATGGGTTCATTTTGGAGGTGGTAATTTATTTCGCTGTTTTCATGCAAAAATCGCTCAAGATCTTATAAATAATCATGAGTTGACTAGCGGTGTTACAATCGCAGAAACATATGATGATGAAGTAATTGAGAAAATTTATAATGCCTACCATAATCGTATCTTGCGGGTTGTAATGAACAGTGATGGTAGCTTGGAAAAAGAACTTTTGGCTAGTGTTGGTGAAGCAGTTTACTTTAATCAAGCCAGCGAAAAAGGCTGGAACCGGCTAACTGAAATTTTTACCAAACCATCCCTGCAATTTGCTACTTTCTCAATTACCGAGAAAGGTTACGCTCTAACTGATGTTAGTGGAGCGCTAACTCAAGCTGCTAAGGAAGATATTCAAAACGGGCCTGAAAAGCCTAAAACAAATATGGGGGCTATTGCTCACCTGCTTTATGCTAGATACAATGCAGGCAAATTACCAATTGCAATGGTTTCAACTGATAACTTTTCGCAAAACGGCTTAAAGTTAGAAACAGAAGTCTTGCGCGTTGCTGAAGGTTGGCTTAAAAACGGCTTTGTTGACCAGGAGTTTATTGCGTACCTTAAAGATCCACAAAAAGTTTCTTTTCCTTGGACAATGATTGATCGGATTACCCCTAACCCGGCTCAAAGCGTTGCAGATAGATTAAAGAGCAGCGGATTTGCTAATACTACGATTCTGCACACAAAAAAACATACAAACATTGCTCCATTTGGCAATACAGAAAAAACGCATTATCTGGTAATCGAAGATAATTTCCCTAATGGTCGGCCTCGGCTTGAAAAAGCTGGCGTAATTTTAACTGACCGCGAAACCGTTAATGATGCAGACCAAATGAAGGTAACGGCTTGTTTGAATCCTTTACACACTGCTTTGGCAATTTACGGTAATCTTTTAGACTACACTTCAATTGCTGATGAACTAACAGATGATGATTTATTAGGTTTAATCAAAGCCCTAGGATATAAGGAAGATTTACCGGTAGTAAAAGATCCTAAGATTATTAATCCCAAGAAATTTATTGATGAGCTCATTACTATGCGTTTACCAAATAAAAATATTCCTGATACGCCACAAAGAATTGCTAGTGATACATCCCAAAAGATTGCTATTCGCTATGGCGTTACCATTCAACATTATCTTGATGACCCTCAACTTGATGTTACAAGCCTTGAATTTATCCCACTTGTTTTGGCGGGATGGTGTCGCTATTTAATGGGAATAGATGATAATGGCAACGAATTTACTCAAAGCCCTGATCCACTACTAGATGACCTTAAGTCATATGTGGCA
Organism: Lactobacillus sp. B4026; assembly: GCF_026535825.1. Classification (NCBI taxonomy): domain Bacteria; kingdom Bacillati; phylum Bacillota; class Bacilli; order Lactobacillales; family Lactobacillaceae; genus Lactobacillus; species Lactobacillus sp. B4026. The sequence continues at coordinate 152,702 of NZ_JAFNPD010000001.1, read as the reverse complement.
GGAATCAACTTAAATGACGATGATCAAGCTAAAATTCACCAAGCCCTTAAGCCAATTTTGGCTAACAAGAGTATTTTTGGCAATGATTTGTATCAAATTGGGCTCGGCAATAAAGTCGAAGACTACTTTAAACAGTTAATTGCTGGCAAACATGCTGTTCGCAAGACGCTGCATGAAACAGTTAAAAATAAAAAATAACAAGACAAATTAAAGAAAGAAGTTTAATTATGAAAAACATGGGATTTCGCTGGTACGGCGATAATAACGATTCCATCACCCTATCAGATATTCGGCAGATTCCTGGCGTTTCTCAAGTTGTTGGTACTCTGTTTGACATACCAGCCGGCGAGGTTTGGCCGAAGGACCAAATCAAACACCTAAAAGATGAGGTCGAAGCAGCTGGCTTAAAGCTTGAAGTGATTGAATCTGTTAACATTCACGATGATATCAAAATTGGTCTGCCAACCAGAGACCAGTACATTGAAAACTATATTGAAACAATCCGTAATTTAGCCGAATATGGTGTTAAGGTTATTTGTTACAACTTCATGCCTGTCTTCGATTGGGTTAGAACCGACTTACATTATCTTTTACCTGATGGTTCAACGGCAATGGCTTTTGAGCAAAAATACCTTACCGATGATCCGCAAAGTATTGCGGATGCAATGCAAAAAAATTCAAACGGTTATGTCCAAGCTGGATGGGAACCTGAACGTATGGCTGAGATTAAACGTCTGATGACAGCGTATAAAGATGTCGATACTGAAAAATTAACAGCCAATCTAAAATATTTCTTAGATGCAATTATTCCTGTTTGCGAAAAATACGATGTTCGAATGGCTATGCACCCTGACGACCCACCACGTGAATTGTTTGGCTTACCAAGAATATATAAGAATCGAGATGATATGCTTAAAATTGAACAGCTACACGAATCCCCATACAATGGATTTACCATTTGCTGTGGTAGTTTAGGTGAAAATCCGCAAAATGATGTTCCCGCAATTATCCGTGAATTTGCAGCTAAAGATCGTGTCTTCTTTATTCATGGACGAAACATTAAATTTATAAACGATGACGGTGACTTCCATGAATCAGCTGCATTATCCAGTGAAGGTTCATTAGACATGTACGAAATAATGAAAGCATTATATGACAATGATTATCAGGGCTATATTCGTCCAGATCATGGTCGTGATATTTGGCATGAAAATGGCCGTCCTGGATATGGCCTATATGATCGTGCATTGAGCATTAACTACCTTAACGGCTTATGGGAGGCTATCAATAAAGACCATCGATAATAAAATACTTCCCCTTTTTTAGATAATCAAAAACCATCTCATAAACTAAAAACTATTTCTAATCAATCCTGACGATGAATATCATTCAACATTTCCCTTCTAGGTATTCCGTCGTCAGGATTTTTTATACGCATTTTTAAGTAAAGATTTCTCCTTCAAAAATCATTTCTTAGTAACGAGAACTAAAACAAGGTTCCAGCTCAAGGTAACAAGCAATTACAAATTAATTATGATTAGCTTTCTTCGTCTGGATACCTGGTACAAGGTGGTTTCACTTCTCAATAATTCATGCCTGTTTCTTTGATAATACCTTAAAAGTTGTTGGCAGCTTGAGTGATTTGGCTTTTGTGCTTGTTACTACGGATTAATGATGGGTATTCAAAAACGCCCTAATTTGCCACGACCAGCTTAATTTACGGCAAAAGATGACGAATTTTGGCTAGCAGTCAGGCTTATGCGCAATTGTTTTACCCACATAAATAACCTCATAGTTAGTTGAACCATGAGGTTAATTTATTTTCTTATTTACAAAGTGTTTTAGAGACTATGATCAACTTTTTATCAAACCGTCTCGTTAGTTTCATTGAAATGCCGTTTTTTACCATGACGATCTATTACCGGATCATTCAAATCGTTTAAATCACGATTATTTGTGTTAGGCGATAGCCAAGCACTGATAAAAGTTACTGCTGAAAAGAAAATCATCATCAGTGCCAGTGGCCACCAACTCCCCAGAGCCATTCCTACCAGTGAGGCAGCTATCACCGGGCCAAATCCGGTAGCAAAAAGACCAGCAATCTCTTTTGCTAATGATGAAAAAGTCATCCGGTGAAGCGATCCAAACAGTTCAGGAATCATGATATTCTCCAGGGCAAATAAATCTTGCACACCAACATTTAACCCGATAATCATGGCGATTGTAATTAACAGAGTGTTTCTAGTACTAATTAATAGCATCATAGGGATAGCAAATATTGCCATCGCGCCCGACAAAATTAGGTACATCGTTCTTCTACCAAACTTATCTCCTAGCCAACCGACAAAAGGAATAGTGAAAAACGAAATGATTGATGCAATCATATTGGCATCAGTTGGAACAGTTCGCGCAACAGAAAGATAAGTGACAAGAAAAGCTGCTAAATATGTTTGCATTAGACCACTGTTACCGGCCTGACCAAATCTTAACCCACCAGCTAAAACAAAGTTCTTCATCGAAGATTTAAAATTAGTATGCTCAGCTTTTTTCAGAGCTTTTTCTTCATTTTCCTTGTTGCTTGGGTCTTTTTCTGCTTGTTCTGCTAATTCTTCGCGTAATTGAGCCAATTCTTTCTTTTTTTGTGCCATTACTGGACTCTCTTTAATAAAAAGTCGAATTAAAATGGCAGCAATCATAACCACAAATGAAGCATAGAACGGTATTCTCCAGCCCCATGTTAACAGTTGTGCATGGGTGCAATGCGTTAAAATTATTGTCCAAATGCCATTGGCAATTAGTGTTCCGGTGGAAGTGCCCAAGCAGACGAAACTACCGACAAATCCCCGGCTTTCTTTTTTCGCAAATTCAACTGTCATGATGCCAGCACCACTAATTTCTGCACCAGCACCGAATCCCTGAATGATCCTTAGAATTACCAATCCGATTGGGGCTAAAATACCTACTTGAGCATATGTTGGTAAAAATCCGATGCCAGTTGAAGCTATTCCCATCAATGCAATAGTGAAAAACAGGACATCCCTACGGCCAATTCTGTCTCCTAACCTACCAAAAAACCAGGCACCTAGCAGTCTTGCACAATAGCCTGCGCCATAAGTTCCCATTGCCATTATCAAGGCCATGGAAGGATCTTCATTATCAAAAAAGATTTCATTAAAAACGATTGCAGCTGCAAGTGAGTAAAGCTGGAAGTCCATAAATTCCATTGCTGTTCCTAGCCACCCACTTGCAGTGACTTTGATAATTTCTTTATTATCGATTGTTACCTCTTTATTTTGTTTATCCATTTTTATCCTCTAAAAGTAGCTTATAAAAGCGCTTACTTGAATGCGCAAATAAATTTACCATTACTACAATTAATTAGCCTAGTTATCGAATAAAAGAACAATCTTTCTCGCTTTGTCTGGATCATTATTCATTAAATCCATTGCTTTTTGAGCATCTTTAATATTAAACTTCTGGTTTACCATGCCATCATCGCCCAATTTGTTGTCTTCAATGGCATGAATTATTGGTTCAAACTGAAAAGTTTGGTGCCGCGAACCACAGATAGTCAATTGCTTCTGCATAATTGGCTGTTGGGTAATTGTTACCGGTGCAGTTGAGAACCCCATTGGCACAATTCGTCCTGCCACACCGGCTATCTCTAAACATGACTTGAAAGTTGAAGGTGCTCCAACCGCATCAATAACAACATTTGCCATTGCCCCATTAGTCCATTGCTTAACTTTTTCAACTAAATCTTCATTTTTGACGTTAACAATCTCATCAGCACCATTTTCTTTTGCAAAAGCTAATTTTTCTTGGGCAACATCCGAAATCAAAACATTGGCACCCTTAGCTTTTGCAACTTTTAAAGATAATTGTCCAATAGTACCTGCACCCTGAATCACAACTGTTTTACTTAAGCCAACTTCTCCTCTAGTTGTTGCATTACCTGCAATCGTATATGGTTCTGAAAGAACCGCTGTTGTCCAAGGAACACTCTTGTTAATGTGATGGAGTTGCTTTGCCGGCACTTTAATATATTCCTGCATACCACCGTCTTGGTGCACGCCCAATACTTTTAAATTGGCGCAAGCATTAGGCATATGCTGTCTGCAAGCATAGCATTTACCATCATAACTAATTGGCTCCACTACCACATGATCACCAATTGTAAATTCAGTAACTTCTTTACCCGTTTCGGCGATTTCACCAACAAATTCATGTCCCATTACCCGCGGAAGTTCAACGAATGGATTTGAACCATTGTAAATTGCTTTGTCACTCCCACAGATGCCGACGGCTTTGACCTTAACAATAATATCTGTTGGATTATCAATTGTTGGTTTAGGCACATCAACGACTCTCATATCTTCTTTACCATATACACGAACTGCTAACATAATATCCTCCTTAAAAAAGTATTTTTAACAATTTCCCAGCTGTTTTCTTGACTCTGGTAAAAACAATTTGCCTTGAGCTTAAAAACAGCTCCACGATTTTTAACTAATTTTTAGTTCATTGCTAAAACACTCTAATGGCCATTTTCATTAGAATCACTGTCTATAATAAGTAAAAATAGTAAGGTGAAGTTTTACGCATATTCACAGCAATTTTAGCTAATAATGATACTCACATAGGTAAAAGCATTAGATTAAGCAAACAAATAGTCCTATAATGTCGTGCCATTTCCGCCAAATTGGAACAACTGCATTAAGAAAGCATTTTAGCAAGTAATTTTTCCTTGATCGCCTCCTTTTAGTGGTCCCGCAAAGCATAACTATGCTGTGTGACTAAATGGTGTAATTCCTGTCTAACTGCTCCTTTTTCCCTAATTAGTTGTAAAAAATCTCGCTCAATGATTTCTCCCAAGCCAATTTCAATTAAGTTGTTACCAAAAATTTCTTGATTCGTTAAAATTGGTGCCAATGCTTGGTGCACTTTATCTTGATTAGAATCACCTATTTTGATTGCAGCAACCTGCGAATGCAACTGCTGATATAATGGATCCGGGCTAGGAGTAAACGGTTTGCTTTCGTCATCAATCGCCATTAGGTACCTACACCAAGCTGCCAATATAAATGAAATAAAACGTAATTGTTTAACATCTAAATTAGGATCGGTAACATAATGCTGAATAGTTACACCAAATCTAATCGCGATTTTTTGTGAAGTATCACTAGCAATTCTTTGCGGTGTATCAGGAATGTTTTTGTTCGGCAGCCGCTTAGTGATTAATTCACTAATAAATTTGCGCGGATTAATAATTTGCGGATCACGCACGACTGGCAAGTCTTCTCCGTAGCCTAAATTGACAATAAAGCGCTTCAAATCTTCATCCTGCATTTCCGTTGCAATTGTGTCATACCCTAATAGACACCCTAAGATCGCTAAAGAGGTATGCAACGGGTTTAAACAAGCAGTTACCTTCATTTGGTCCGCATCATTTACTGTTTGCTGGTCAGTCATAATCACTCCCGCTTTCTCAAGGCAAGGCCGACCATTGGGAAAGTTGTCTTCAATTACTAGGTAATGGGTTTCTTCTGTATTGGTAAAAGTTGCAATATTAGTACCCTTTTTGGTATGAACTAACGCACTATCCTCAAATCCTTCTGCTTTTAATCGGCAACCAACGGACAGCGATGGATTAGGAGTAATGCGGTCAATCATTGTCCACGGAAATGACACTAACTTTTCATTCTCCAAATAAGTAATGAAGCCCTGATCAACCTGCTTATTTTCTCGCCAGCCATTAGCAATTTTCATAATCTCCCGCTGTAATTCCAAACCATTTTGGGAAAAATTATCCGTGGACACTAATGCAATTGGATATTGCCCTGCTAAATACCGGCGATAAAGCAGTCTGGCAATTATTCCCATGTTTGTCACTGCTTCTTCGGGATCGTTTTGCATATCCGCTTTTACATTACTAGTTAAATTGCCGTTGCCATCATCTAACTTGTAGCCCTTCTCCGTAAAAGAAAAAGTGACTAGCTGCAGTGAAGGATTTTCAAAAATCTGCGCCATTTGCTGCCAGCCTTCTTGGCTAGTCTTGTTGCAGTAAATCGCCTGTGCAATACTGGCAATCAGCTCCTTTTCAAGCGTGTTATCAGATTTCATCACAACGCTCAAATGGCGACCGCCACATTTTTGATAAATCTTTGAAATGACTTCAGGATCATAAGTTTCAGCGACGATAATGCCGCTTTTCAATTCATTTTCATTAAGTAATTCTTGAGCAATCACAGCATGAAAAGCTCTAAATAAGTTGCCACCACCGAAATGAACCCAAATTGGGTGCTTGCTGGTATTCATTTTCATAGAGGCCTGATCATATTGCGGGACTCTGACACCAGATTTACCAAATAAATTATCTTTTGCCAGATAATTATCAGATAATTTGAACATAGCTAATTCCTTTCTTAAAACTGATATATTAATATTTTAAAATATTAGTTAGTTTTCATTGTAAGCGCTTGTTTTTATAAAAGCAAGCGCTTTTTTGGCGTAAAATTAGCTTTTCTGACTCAGAGACATTTACCAAGAACCCCGCTATTAGTGCTATACTAATAAATTAAATAAACCCATTTGAAGTAGAACTCATTGATGAAAGGTATGTGACAACGCATAGATGCTTAAACGACAAAGCAATTTAACGGATCAAGCTTATGACCTGATTTCTCAAAAAATTATTAAGACGATTTATAAACCTGGAAGTCGGATATCGGAAAAAATAATTGCAGCTGATTTACAAATTGGTCGAACTCCTATTAGAGAAGCTCTATTGCGGTTAAGGCAAGAACAGTTAATCGATATTATTCCCCAATCTGGGACATATATTTCTAAAATTGATCTAAAAGCTGTACGGGATGCAAGGTTTGTCAGAACTAGCATTGAACAGGAAATTATGAAACAAGCAGCAGAGATCATCATGTCAGATTCTGAAAGAATTTCACTTGAAATAAATCTACAAAATCAAGATAAGGCAATGACTATTGAAGATCTAAATTTATTTCTAGACTTAGACAATGAATTTCACCACTTTTTTTACCAACTAACTAACCACGAGGAAGTTTGGAGCTGGATTAAAACGATCAACGTTCAATTTGATCGGTATCGCTTTTTAAGCCTGATTGTAAACCAGCTTTCCTTAAACGAATTAATCACCGATCACGAAAATATTTTAAAAGCCGTCTTAAAAAACGATGTTAAGCAAGTTGCCCAATTCACTAAACGGCATTTAGAACGTGCACTAGAAGAGGAAAAATCCGTAATTGCTGAGTTTCCCGATTACTTTACAAATACCAACATCTAACTTTAGAAATGCCTTAACTAATAGCTTTTTATTAAATAAAAAATGCTCCCACATAATTGAGATTTCAGACTCAATTAGTGGGAGCATTTTTGCATTTTGAGGTAGATCAACTAAATTTAGCGGTTTTAAGCAGCATAGATACAAAGAATAATTGACTAATTGCTTTGCATGGATGAAAAAATTTAGTACAAAAAAACTGAATTTTTAATAAATTCAGTTTATCGCTTATTTTTTGTAAGTAATGACCCCGGTGAGATTCGAACTCACCTCTACGGTTTAGGAGACCATTGTTCTATCCAGATGAACTACAGGGTCGTAGTAAATTAACTTTACCAAATTTAATTGATAAAAGCCAATTTTTTTAGTAATTAATATTGCCGTGTAAAATATGGTTCTGGATTGTTAGTGTCAGCAATTTTATCAGCCGCGAAAACAAAAGGCGTCCAGATTGCCAGGGCAATAAGCATGTTAACAATACACAAAACGATGGCACGCCAATCATAATTACAGGCCAAAAATGGTCCGATAATCGGGGGCACGATTCCAGGCACAGCCGCTTGAACCGGGTTTACTAGTCCCATTAAAGTTACCCAATATGAAAACGCAACGTTGACAACTGGTGCTAAAACAAACGGGATAAAGTAAACTGGGTTCAAAACAACTGGTAAGCCCAAGACAATCGGCTCATTAATGTTAAAAACACCCGGAGCAAGGGCCACTTTGGCAATAGTACGGTAATCACTTCTTTTTGAAAAAAGCAAAATTGCCACAATTAACATTAAGGTGCCGCCAGCGCCACCAAACCAAGCAAAAGAATCAAAGGAACCACGAACCCAAATAAAAGAAGCTGGTTTACCGTTACGCACCGCGGTTACGTTAACATTTTGTGCTGTCAGCCAAATAGAATCAAGTAGCGGCGCCCACACCCCTAAGCCATTAATGCCGAAAAAGGCAAAAACCTGCACTAATAAAGTTACCAAAAGTACCATGCCAAAGCCCTGGCCTAGTTTTACTAGCGGCGTTTGAATGGAATGCAGCAGCCAATTGCCAAAAAAGGTCCCGGTAATAGTTTGAAAAGCAAAATTAATCATTCCCACACAAAAAATAGCAATGATTGCTGGAATTAGTGAATCCAGTGCCATCTGTTCTGCATAGGGCAAGGTTGTCGTTAGATTAAGTTTAAAACGAGCTTTTACACAAAGTGCAAAAATTGAAACACCGATTGTTCCAAACAAAATGGCGGTAAAAATTCCGGTCGTCGAGAACTGAGAAATATCAAAGGAATGATGGAGTAAAACCATTTTTCCACCTATGTGATATTTAGTTAGGTTGGCAATACTCATCGCTAACGATGACAGCGAAACAATCGCACCCGCAATTGGATCTACTTCCATGCTTTTGGCTAAATGATAGCCTAATGACATTGACAAAAATAAGGCAAATAAAGCAAAAGTCCCACGCCAAACCACATCACTAACTAGCATTAATGGCTGCATTATCCAAGCAAATGTTTTCCATCCCAAGTTGATTTTGGCAGCTTCGATTAAGCTTTTAACTAGAACCGCAATTGAGCCGGCAATAGTGATCGGCATTACCGAAACAAAGGCGTCGCGCAAGGCAACCAGCCAGGTAGTCTGACCCAATTTATTTGCCAAAGGCAAAAGATAGTCCTCTAACCAAGCAACTAATCGACTCATTTTTACTCCTTCTTCTTTAAATAATGCGGGTGATAACCCTTATTTTTGTTGCGCCGTTTCTTGTGTTTTTTCTTTTTAGTCAGTTCACTTTGACCAGCCTTATTGCCCCCACTTTTAGCAATAACCGGCTTTTTTTCAGGTTGCTTTGTCACTAACTTATTGCCTGCAAAGTAAACTCGCGTAATTTTCACCGTTTCTTCTAGCAATTTTCTTAAATCACGCTGATCATGGTCATCACCCAAGGTAACAACAAATCCTCTAGCACCCATTCTTCCGGTTCTGCCTGCCCGGTGTAAATAAGTGTTGGTTTCGCTAGGAATATCGTAGTTAATAACGTAAGTAACGCCAGGTATATCCAAACCACGCGCAGCTAGATCAGTTGCAAGCAAGAGCTTACTTCGACCAGCTCTAAAATCGAGCAGTGCTTGTTCCCTTTTTTGTTTGCCAAATTCATTTGCTAATAAACCAAATTTAGTTTTGGTATGAGCAAGAATCCCCGCAAAACGCATCAGTGTCTGGTTCGAATCAAAGAACAAAATTCCCTTAAAATGTTCCAGGCGCATTAAACGCTGAACAAAGTCGATTTTATGAGCATTGTCAATTTGTAAAAAATAATTTTGCACCGTAGTTGTTTGCTCAGAGCGCACATCAACGAGGACAAACTCCCGGTCAAACAGCTTAGCAGCATTTTGCGTGATTTCTGATTCAGTGGCACCAAATAATAAAATTTGCGAAGTAGCTGGCATATTCTGCCCTAAAGAGCTAAGGAGCTCCATTTTGCTAAATTCTAAAATATCATCAGCTTCATCAATGACTAGCGTTTGGATTTGTTCAGTTTTAATTCGGTTGCTTGAATAAAAATCAAAAAATCTTCCGGGTGTAGCAACAACCACTTCTGGATGTTTTTTCTTTAAATTATCTTCTTGCCTTTTACGGTTTCCCGCACCAACTAAGGTGATGCCAGTTAAACCTAGTGCATGAATAAAGGGATTGATCGCATGGCGAATCTGCACGGCCAGTTCTGTAGTTGGAGCAATGATTACCAAGCTATTTGGTTTTTTCCGCTCGATTCGCTCTAAAGCTGGTAACGAATACGCCAATGTTTTTCCCGTACCAGTTTTAGCAAGCGCGATCAGACTAGTGCCGTCAAGTATTAACTGACTGGTTCGCGTCTGAATTAATGTAGGCTCTGTTAGGCCTAACTTTGTCAATGTAGATTTAATTTCTGTTTTCATTATTGTGTCAACTGTCCATATTTCTGTTTATATTGTGATACTGAGCCATTATAAGCTAACATGGTTACGCCATCTTCAAGTCCCTTGACCCCTTTAACGCGACCGTTGTTGGTATAGCGCCAAAATGAATACTGCAATTTATTAGGGGCTTTTTTACCTGAGGTAATAAAAAGAACATTCTGGGGAAAATACTTTTTATACTTTATTTCGACCTCAACCATTACTCTTTTCCCTTGCGCGGTTAACATGCGGGTAAACTGAGCCATCTGCTTAATATAACGGATGCTGCGGTCATTAACTGCAGGTTCAATCAAAATTGGCAGACTTCCTGTATTCATGCCTACCTTTTTCATAAAATATTGATAATGTTCCGTAGGAGTGGATTCATTACTATAAAAAATACTAGTTCCGAAAGCTAATTTTGTTCCCAAAACTTGGTCACGGTAAGATAAATAATCATCATCAAAATAGGAGCGACCCTGGGTGCTTCTAAAGTAGACAAAAGAGATCCCATTTGATTGCAACTCGTGTAAGTCAATGTAACCAAAATTTTGATTTAGCTCTACGCCAATTGCACTTGAATTAGAATTCGCAGGCAAAGTTGTTTGATTGCGAATATTTAACGTGCCAGTAATCAGTAAGCCAATTGCAACCATTAGCAGCAATATAATTGCTGGTAACGTGTATTTATGATGAAACCTTTTCATCTTTACCTCCAGCTCTTTATCTGCTAATCCATTATAACAATATTCCGCAAGCAATTGATATATCCAACAACTAGCAAATCAGCAAAAAAATGACCAGCCTTTTGTGGCTAGTCATTTTCTTAACAGTTAGTTACTTAGTCTTCAACGGGATAAACTGGTTTTTGCCCGTTTAAAACGCGCTTAGCATCGGTCATGCTTTGCTTAATCATATTCTTAACCGAAGTCTTGGTGTAGTATGCTGAATGAGGTGTGAAAACGACATTAGGCATTTTTACCAATTCGCGGTAATCTTCAGGTAATTCGGAAATAGAGGTAAACTTTTTCATCACAATTTCTTCCTCACCCGTCATGACATCAAGTGAAGCACCAGCAATTTCCTGATTTTGCAATGCGGCAATTAAATCGTGCGTATTAACTAGTGGACCCCGCGCAGCGTTAATCAAGTAGGCAGTATCCTTCATTTCCTTGAATTGCTTAGCACTAATCATATTTTCGATTTCAGGTTCAAGTGGCGTATGCAAAGTTAAAATATCAGCTTCTTTAATCACAGTATCGAAATCAGTGTATTTAAGGAATGCTTCGTTTGCTGGATTTTCAATTAAGTCGTAGCCAATTACCCGGGCACCAAGAGCATGAAACATTTCGGCCACAGCAGTACCAATTCGGCCAACTCCAATAATACCAACTGTTTGATTGTAGATTTCATCGCTCATTAAACTTGCTTCACGAATAAAATTCAAATCTTCCTTTTCATTTTTTAGAATTGGACCCCACTTGCGCAATAAGTACATTGCGGAAGTTAAAGTGTTCTCTGCCACAGCTCTTGGCGAATATGCAGGCGTATTTGTAATCAGAATATGATATTTGTGAGCGTAATCAAAGTTAATAATATTAAAGCCAACTGACCTCAAAGCAATGTGATTAATGCCATAGGAAGCCAACTTTTGGTAAACTTCTTCATCATTAATGTCAAAAATCTGTAAGACACTAACAACATCAAAACCTTTGGCTTGTTCAACTGTCCCGGCTTCTAGTTCATCATCGGTTGTTTCAAGATCATCATCAGGATGTTCTTTATTCCATTCATCGACATAAACCTTTTGTTCCGGCGTCATATTGTAAAGTAATGCTTTCATTCATAAATCCTCCTTTTTTGGATAAATTAATATAGTTACCATTTTATCTAAAATTAGTAACAAATTAAAGATTTATTTAAATAAAAAGCATAATTTAACTTTAATTAAAACTCTGCTTACCGCAACATGACTCACAACCGGCTCAAACTAGATTTTTTGAGTTATTTGGTCAACATTAACCTTTAAGATCTTACGAATCCATGGAAAACGTTCCTTCATTGCGGTAAATTCAGAACCTTCACTCAAAAATTCGCCAGTCCCTGAAACATGAAAACCAGCTCCAAGACCAGCTGTTCCCTCAACTTTTTTCGAGCCCATTGTCAATAAAACGGTATTGTCATCGGCAAAATCTTCTTCAATACTGTGCATCCCTGCAGCCGGGATATAGAGGCAATTATTGTCTTCATCAATTTTGACGTATGACATCCAGGTGTTAACAACACCAGCTGGATTAGCATTGACAGTAACGATTGTTACAGGACCTTCATCATTCATCACGTCTAAAAACTTTTGTTCCATTTTTTCTCCTCCTAAACAACAAAAAGAAGTTACTTATGTAAGTAGCTTCTTTTTATTATAAAACACTTGTTCGTAAAAGCAATAGTTTTGCTTAAATTTAATATGCACGACTACCTTTTTTGTAGACAGCCTTGTCTTTTTGGACAACTGCGCTAATTGTTTCTAGCGGATTTTCATCTAAAACTAAGAAATCAGCAAATTTTCCTTCTTCAAGCGTGCCGTACTCATTGTCAATTTTCATCAATTTAGCCGAATTCAAGCTCGTTTGTAAAGCTTCCAAATTGGTAAAACCTTGTTCTACTAATAATGGCAGTTCTTCAGGCGTCATCTTAAAATCATTAAATGGTGTTCCAGCGTCGGTTCCTAAGGTGATTGGTACACCAGCATTTTTGGCATGAGTAATATTACCGCGCAGATCCTTCCAAGCCGCCGCAATCTTAGCCATTTCCCATTCAGGAATCTTACCAGGCGCATATTCAATAAATGCCCAGGCACCAACTATAGTTGGCGTCAAGTAGGTCCCCTTTTCAAGCATTAACTTGATTTCTTCATCGTTTACATAAAAACCATGCTCAATACTGTCAACGCCAGCCTTAATTGCGTTTAAAATTCCGGGATTGCCTTCAGCATGGGCTGCAACAATTAATCCCTTATGGTGGGCTTCTTCAACTGCAACGTGGATTTCTTCTTCACTTAGTTGCGGATCATCCATAAAGTCGTTTTCTGTCATCACACCACCAGTTGCCATAACTTTAATTGCCTTGGCACCCTTCTTTAAGCCCTGGCGGACGGCCTTGCGCATTTCGTCCGGCGAATCAACCAAGTGACCAAAATTAGGTTGATCACCATGTCCGCCGGTCATTGAATATGGGCGACCTGATGGCATAATCTCCGGCACCTTCGCTATTTTGCCCTCTTTAATGAGCTTGCTCAATTCAATGTCAATATCAAACGTGCTGCCACATTCACGAATATATGTAACACCAGATTTTAACAAATCATGCAAATTGCTTAATGCGCGAACCACTGCTGCTACTTCACCGGTTTCAGTCCCGCCATCTGCGGTCAGGGGATCCATAATGATATGAGTATGACAATTGATCAGTCCCGGCATGACATACTTATTTTGTAAGTCAACCGTTTTATCAGCTTCAGGTTCAGTGTTTGTTCCAACTTCAACAATTTTGCCAGTTTCATCATCAACCACCAAATAAGTGTTAGGACGAATATGGTCAGTTACCCCATCAAACAAATTTACGTTAGTAAAGACAGTTTTGGTCATTTAAATACCTCCAAAAACAAATTAAAAAGCACCCGTTCCTTCAATAAGGACGAGTGCTTCGCGTTACCACCTTTAACTTTATTTATTACTCACGTAATAAATCTCACTAGCTATCTAACAATAGCTTGCAATAATAACGGATGCAATTCCGCTGCTGGCTAACTTTCACCAGCAGTCATCAAATAGAAGCCCATGTTCACTATCTGTTACCTGCTGGCTTTCACCAACTGCCAGCTCTCTTTATTGGTTACCATGATAATTACTCTGCTTTTCAAGATGAAATTATTTAATTAGTTTTTAATTTAGCATCTTATATGCGGCTTGTCAATATGAAAAAGTGGAAACAATTGCAATTTAAGTTAATATTTTTTAGCTAAAATAATGGAGCTAAAATCATTACTATTTCGAATGATCTTAACTCCCCAATTGCGGAACTTGGAGACGTTCAGCTCCAAACCGCTGTGAGTTAATTTAGTAGTGTCGGCACTGTTGCTGGCCAAGTGTCGCAGCTATATTTATGTGATGTTCTTGCTCGCGGATATGAAATCACGACTAAAGTCGATAGCCAGGAACTAAAAGAAAAAGTCCTAGTTGAAATCCTGAAAAAAGAAATCTAACTAATTTAGTCGGTTTAAGCAAACTCGACTAAATGGACAGGATTGCCGTGTGCTTTAATCAAGTTGATCAAGTCACCACTATTAAGCCAGATAGTTGCTGTATTGTCATTGGGATGCATACCAATAAGAGGCTGTTTCAAAAAATACGCATCCAAGTATAGTGGAATCTGTACATCTGCATTATTTAGTAAAGCCAGCGGTGTGACAGAGCCAGGCGTTACTTGCAAAAACTTTTTTAACTCTTCTGGTGAAGCAAAAGTTAACCGCCGCGTCCCAAATTTTTGGCGAAATTGCTGCAGGTTAACTTTTTTATTGCCCTTAACCGTCAGTAAATAGTAATGCTTTTTTTGGTCGTCGCGAATAAATAAGTTTTTTGCATCGGCTTCAGGATGAGGTAAATGTAAATTAGCTAAATCGGCCATATTGAAAACAGCTGGATGATCAATTTTTTCATAATTAATGTGATGCTGATCAAGGTAACGTAAAGTTTCTAATTTATTCATGACTGGAATCCCCCTTTGTTCGTAAAATTAAGACATATGCAATGCCAATCAGCACAACTGTAACGATCGTAGTTGAAGTTAGCATAATAATTGTCCCGTAACTTTGCACAATTGCTCCAATAATTGGATTGATGATCATCGTGACTAAACTAGTGGCAAAGGACAAGCCAGAAATAAAAGTTGCACGAGACTGATCGCCAACCCACAAGTTTAGCATTTGCATGACCACCGGATCTAAAATATCTAACGTAATGTATAGGAGACCGGCCCCGAGTAAAAATAAATACCTGTTGCTTTGCAGCTGCAGGCCGGTTGAAGCTAATAATATACTAGCAATTAAAATTGTTAGCGTTGAAAACTTTAATTTAATTAAACGATATGCCTGTGTGGCTACTAGCCCACCCGCAAAGCTAAACAACATAAAGACGCTGCCGTTTGCGGACGCATCGAAACCCAACTGGGAAAGATAATTGGGTAGCAACATGAAAATAGCATTGACAACGGCTGTGATGATAATCATAAAAATAAACAAAAAAAGAATGTTTGGCGAATGAACCATATCTTTGAAAACAGACAAAATGCTTTTTAACATGCTCGAATATGATTCTTTTGCTTCATTTTTAGATGTCGCAATCTTTTTCTGTTCTTTTGTGACAGCGATAATAGAAATTGCCCCGAGTAAAAACACTGACTGAAAGAGGTACGGCATTTTGACATTAAGGGTAAATAAATACCCACCAACAGCCGTCGCTAACCCGAGAATAATTGAGCTAATCAATTGCATATTTCCACGAATTTTGCCGTAACTGTTTTCTGCACCATCATTGCGGATGCCCTCATAAAATAAAGCATCATCAGCACCACTGGTTAAAGCATTGGCTATTCCTTCCAGCCCAAAAGAAAGTACCAATACTGGAAAAACTAGACTTCTAGGTAAAAAGAGCGTGGAAATTGTTATTAGTGGCGTTAACACTGAGAATAATAGACCTGAAAGCACCACTTTCTTATTTTGAAACATGTCGCCCAAAATCCCGCTAGGAATTTCTGAGAAAAACTGGGCAAACATATAAATTGATTCTAACAGTGAAAATTGCACTAAATTTAGTTTTAAAATTTGAACAACAAATAACACGCTGATTATGCGGGAAAAGCGTGTATTTTTAAAGGCTGTATAGAAGTAATATTTAATTGTATTAGTCATTTTTTAAGTCCGGTAGTATGATGTTGAAGCTATTTAACGGATAGCATTTCCGCAAAGGCAACATTTGGGATTTTTGTTAAAATTAGATTAACATGATTTAAGAGCTTTGTAAAATGGGTATTATTTTATAACTAAAAGACCTCGCCTCAACACAATTACCAAGGCGAAGTCTAGTAAAACTAATTAGCTTTATGCGTCAACTAGATTTTAAGAAATTAGTAAAGATTTTTTTTATTTATCAAAAACTGGTTTGAAAATAAAGCTTTTTAACACATCATACTTTATGCAATCTATTTAGTCTGTTGACAAAATTCTTTTTGGATTATCAACTATCATTTTATTAAACACTTCTTCTCCAAGCTCTGATTTTAAAGTGTCTTTTAAGGTAGTAATAATATATCTTAATCCAGGTTGCCCATTATAAGATAAAAAATACTTTTTTCTACCCATATCTCCTGCTAAGCAAATATAATTTTCATATCCATCCCTAACTAACTCACTTAACATTTGGACTCGTTTTTGATCATGACTACTAAGTTCACGACCCACATGGTCAAAGCTAACACTGGCTCCTGTATCACATATTTTTTCAATGTAGGTGATGTCTTTCATAATATCGACATGACTTAAACAAATATGACTTAAATCTGCTCCTTGAGCTTTCAAAATTTTTAACTGCTCAAGGGCCATTGTTCCTTTATCACAATGTGTGATCATTGGAATATGAGTGTCATGCTGCACAATTCCTTCAATTTGCAAAATTCTTTTTTCTCTTTGAGTAATTTTTTTATAACTTGTACCAGCTTTCATAGCAGCTGGTAATAAATGATGTGAACTAACGCCATTTGTTATTTCGCCAACTAAAAAATCATAAATTTGTTGGTCAGATAGCTCATCAATCCATTTGGGCATAAACTTTTCTTTATGAAATCCCGTTACAAAACAAACATTTATTCTAGCTTTTTTTGCTATGCTTTCTAAAGCAATTGGATTTCTACCATAATTAATCGGAGTTAAATCAACGATAGTCTTACCACCATAATTTTTAAAATCAACTGCTTCTTCTACACTTTTATCAACATCGTCGAAAGTATAATCATAATATTGAGGTAATGCATTTGGAATCACAAACAAATGATCATGAATATAAGTGATACCCAACTCTTCTGACGAAACAGGTCCATTAACTGTGTTTATCATTATCATCACCATTCAGCGATAGTGCCATCATAGTTAACCCAAGAAGGGTTATTCCACACTAAGCCTTGTTGAGCAACTTCTTTAATTTTATCTTCGTCCATCTCAATCCCCAAGCCCGGCTTTTTAGGAATGTTCACAAAACTATTCTGATACTGAAAAATTTCCTTATTTTTAACAAAATCAAGCAAATCAAATCCCTGATTATAATGAATACCCAAACTCTGTTCTTGAATAAAAACATTAGGCGTACATGCATCCACTTGGAAAGTTGCTGCAAGTGCTACTGGACCATAAGGGGCATGGGGAGCAACAGCCATGTCAAAAGCTTCCGCCATAGCGGCAATTTTTCTTTCTTCCATTAAACCACCACAAAGAGAAATATCTGGTTGAACAATGTCAACCGCTCCCTGCTGAAAAAGCCGTTTAAAATCCCAACGAGTATATAATCTTTCTCCCGTTGCAATAGGAGTAGACACTTCATTTGCGATATTTTGAAAGCTTTCCCAATTCTCTGGCAAAACGGGTTCTTCAATAAACATTGGATGATAAGGTTCAAGTGCTTTAGCTAAAACTTTGGCCATAGGCTTGTGAACTCGACCATGAAAATCAATTCCAATCGCCATCCTATTGCCAAACTTATCTCTAATAGATGCAACACGCTCAACTGCAGCATCAACTTTTTCATAAGAATCAATATAGTGCATCTCCGATGTTGCATTCATTTTTACCGCTCTAAAACCTTTATTCCAGCGTTGTTGTGCCATCTCCACAACATCTGATGGGCGATCTCCGCCTATCCAAGAATATACCTGAAGTCGATCACGAACTGCCCCTCCAAGCAACTCGTAAACTGGAACATTAAAAGCCTTACCTTTAATATCCCACAATGCCATTTCTATTCCCGAAATTGCCGTTCCATTGATTGGACCGCCCCTAAAAAAAGATCTATGTAGTCTTTGCCATATCTTCTCAATTTGAAAAGGATCTTTGCCAATTAATTTACTTGCCATCTCTTTGACACAAGCGACAACTGTCTCAGTCTTAGTACCTGAAACTAATTCTCCCCAGCCAGATATTCCCTCATCAGTCATAATTTTGATAAAAATCCAGCGTGGTTTTACTTTATAAACAACAAAATTTGATATTTTCATTTTTCCCTCAACAGATTAAAAAATCATCTTTAATAGCTCAGCAATTTTATAAATAATAAAGCCAACAATATGTGTTCCGGCATCTTCTGTTGAAATATATTGGACACCTTTTGCCAAGTGAAAACCACCAGCAATAGCAAGTTGAGTGTGAATTGGAGCCAAAGCAGTACCAATCCAAAGAACACAACATGTTATTACAATAGTAGATAAAATTCCTCTAAACACATTTCCCTTGCTAAAAGCTACTGGCCAAGCTGATAGCCACATTGCTTGATAAGCAATATCTGAAATTGGGAGCAAATGATTGCCCGGTAAAATAGCTGCCAGAAGCAATGTTATTGGAACCATAATAATGCCACAAGCAATAGCAGAAGAATTAGCAACAGTTAGTGCTGCATCAACACCTATAGTAAATTTATTCCCAGGAAATTTCTTATTAAGTAATTCTTTAATTGAATTTGCGAAGGGAATTAATCCTTGCATTAAAATTTGCATCATTTTCGGAGTCAAAACCATTGTAGCTGAAGTACTCATTCCAACAATAAGAATTTTGCCAAAATCTTCTTCTGCTAGCACTCCGATTAAAACACCAATGACAAATCCCATGAATAATGGTTCACCAACAAAGCCAAATTTTTTTTGAATCTTTTCTGGTCTACCATCAATTTTTTTAATTCCTGGAATTATACTCCATAGCTTGTTCAACAACCAAGCAATTGGAGCCCAACCAACAGAGTTGGCAGTAGGAAATGAAATTCCCTCTAATCCAAAATATTTTTGTGCTAATGGAGCCGTCCAATCAGCTAATTTAAAACTAATAGCCGCATCTATTGCAGCAGCTGCTAAAGAAGCAATAGCACTTTTGGTTATATACCAAACTAAAGCACCAGTAAAAATATAGTGGTTATATGACCAAAAATCTACCATGACCGTGTTGGTGGTCTTAGTAATAATCATTAAGATATTAAGGGCTAAAACAACAAAGACAACAACAGCTGCTAGTGGAAAAGCCCAAGTAGCTGCTGCTCTTGCTGGCCAGCCCACATCCATAATACTGGTCTGAATTTCCCAATGCTTTACCATTGCTTGTACAGAAGGACCTACTTGTTGAAGAAACCAGTTAATAACAATATTTACACCAGCAAAGCCAACTCCAATCGTTAGCGATGACTTAACTAACGTTCCCAACTTAACTCTAAAAATAAGACCTAAAACAAAGATAACAATTGGCATCATAACCATTGGACCTAACCCACTGATCCAATTTAATGCATTAATAACCCAATTCATAAAATTCACTTCCTCCTATATCATTTTTTTAGAGCAGCAAGTATTTCTTCTGTAGGTTTATCCTCACCAACTCCAGTTACGAATGGTGTACCCAAAATCACCGGTGTATTTTCAGTAACATTTTTATCCAGCTTTCCTGTTGGAACAATGAAATCAACTTTATTAGTAGCTAGGTTGCCCTGAACTTCCGAAAACTTACATTGAATAATATTAGGCTCAGGCAAACCATTTTCACTTGCAATAGTTCTTACTTTTTCTGAAGCTAAAGTTGATGTAATCATTGAGGATGCACAACATACAATGACAGTTTTTTTATTCATTTTATTTACCTTCCTTAAACAAATTAACAATTTCATCTTTATCTTTTGCTTTGATTACTTTTCTTAAAAAATTTTGATTTTGAATAATTTTCATTAATTCTTGTAATAAAAGTAATTGCTTTTTCGGATTATCAAATAAAATCTGAATAATAATATTTACAGCACATTCTTTTGAAGGGTCATCCATGCGTCTGAAATATACAGGGTCTTTCAAAGTTGTTATAACTAGTTGAGTGGTTTTACTATGTTGATAATCTGTATGTGGAATCGCTACACAAATTCTTCCTGTTTTTAACCCGGTTGGAAACTGTTTTTCCCTTTTTTCAACACTTTCCAAATATTCAGAATCTATTTTTTGCTCATTAAAAAGATGCTCACAGATTCTTTTATAATAAGATGAAGGATTCTCGAAAGTTTGATTTAAGAAAATGTCTTTTTTAGAAAGCAATTCACTTTCCACATCTATCACCGTCCTATGCCTTTTTGACTAAATCAATTAATGCTTTGTGTAACTTATTTACATCTTGCTTAAAGACATCTTCTTTTTTAAAAGCACTTGAGCCTATCCCAGCAAATTGAGCACCATTTTCAAAAAAGTCATGAACATTATCTTTAGAAATTCCTCCAACTGCCATTAAAGGAATCTTTCCTAAAGGAGCTTGGATAGCTCTAAAGTATTTAGGTCCCACAGTAGACGCTGGAAAAACTTTAATAATATCTGCCCCATAATTCAGCATTTTAAAAATTTCATTTGGTGTTAGAACTCCCGGTACTGTAATTACCTTTTTTCTTTTAGCATATTCAATCATATGTTTGTTAAATGCACAGGCACTTAAAATAAATTTTGCACCTGCATCAATTGCATTAATTTCATCTTTAATAGTTAAAACAGTACCAACTCCGATTGTTATTTTGTCCCCAAATTCACTACTCAGCTTGGTAATATCTTCTACTGCGTGCTGAGTATTCATCGTTATTTCAACAGCAAAGTTATTTTCCAAGCCACTCATTGCTTCTAAAATTGCATGTGATTGTTCAAAAGAATATCCTCGCAAAATAATGGTATATTTTGGATATTTTTTAGTTTTCATGTTTATCCTCTATTTCTATAAACTTAGAGATCATTTGATAAACATCTAATGATGTCTGACAATTCGTTATCTGACTTATTATTTTTTGATTCATCGCTAAGCGGGCAAATTGCTTAACAGCTCTTGAATAATTTGGATGACTATATAATGCTACTGGCGCTATGACAAAAACTCTTCTGTTATATGGTAGTTTAATTGGCCACTTAGATATGAAAAGGCTTATTCCATTTCCCAAAATTCCTGTTTTTGGTAAAGAATGAGGAATTGAGATATTTGTTCCTAAAAAGCTATAGTTATTAGGTGAATTAATTTGACGTTGTAATTCTTTCTCATATCTTAATTCTATTTTTTTATCTTTTAATAAAGGAGCCAAAGCCAAATGTAGCGCTTTTTTCCAATCTATATTTTTCTCTTGATTTATAACAATATAATTAGGCTTAATGTAGTATAGTAAATTAGGGAACCCCCTATAATTGGTAACATTCCAATTATTAATTAAAAGTACTTTTTCAATTTCGTTTTTTAGTTTTTGACTATTATTAATTTTTGCGTATTTAGAAATTAGTTTTAGTAGCTCATTTACTTGATCATCATTTTTTTCTATGCCTAATTGTTTTAAAACTCTGTAACGTAAAGCTATTTTTTCAGAATAATTCATATCAGGTTTTACAATGTATTCAAGTTTGTTCGTCTTCAGTGGAATGGTTGAAAAGACAACGTCGTAACTAATTTCAGAATTTTCAAATTCACGCATTGACATGGAAAATAAAAAAATAATTTCTGGAAATAGTTTTTCCAAAACTCTAATTAGAATATTGGACATAATAATGCCATTTGAACAAACAACAACTGCCTTATATTTGGTCTTTTTCTTACTAATTGAGCTCGATTCATTTACTAGTTGATAACCGAAATAATAAGTTAGGAGTTGAATCTCATTTATAGGAAAAGAAGTGCCGATCCATTTTTCTAATGGTTCAACTAACTCCTTAACTATTTTTAAAAGTATTTGATGATTCTGATCAGTTTCTACATCCATCATTCCAATATTAGGTAGATGATATTTTACCCGATAACAAGCTGGCCTCAAATGATTCATCAATCTTTTCTCAAAAATAGTTTGATTATCTATTTGTACTAAAGTCTTTTGCTTAAAACCCTCGACTATTTGATGAGTAAACCTAAAAATTTTCTTTTCATCTGTGCCAAATAGTAAATTTGATTTATCATAAACATTAGAAGTTAAAATTTCTAATGAGATCCACTTCAAATCATAATTATCCAAATTTTTTAGTGCAGGATAGTTTTTTAAAAACTTGTATTCATTTGTTTGAGAGATAAAAATATCATCATGGTTTGAGACTTGCTTTTTAGACTTTTGACTTCTCAATAATATAACTTGAATGATAAATTTTAAGGCCATAAAATAAGTATCAGAAAAAATAACCTTAAATTTATCCTCAATATCCATTATGAGAACAGTCGCTTTTTTAGCGATTGTTTTATTTTGTGTAATTTCTAAAATTATGTCATCAGTAAATAGCTTGGCATTATTAGAAAACAAGAGTGTAGCTAGACGATAAATATCATCTTTACTACCATTGAGAGAATAGCCTTCTGTACGATTATATTTCAGTTCCAAATTACTTTTCTTTGCCAATATTTGAGCTTTTTTAACGTCATTAGCTACAGTCGTTTTAGAATAACCAAGAAACGAAGTTAAATGATTAAGTGAAACATAATTCGTGTTTAAAAATAAATAGGCTAAAATCAAAGTGATCCGATCGTTATCAGAATACTCTTCGGGATATTCTTTTCCATTACTCTGGAGTAACAGCTCAATCGAATGATCATATCCAAATGAACCATTTCTATACCTGATTATTTCTGGAATATGCATGGATCTTAATTGATCATTAATTAGTTCAATCGCATAATTTATTTGCCTTCTACTTAACGATAATTTTTGCATCATCTCCGATATTTTAATATTAGGTTCTTTTAACAAAAGGGAAATTAAATTCTGGATACGTTTATTCATATTCACTCCCCCTTTCACTTTCAATTATAATATTAAAAAAGCAATTTATGTATGCGCTTTCGTAATGAAACTTGTATAAGCTAATATTGTAGGTTAGACAATTATTGTATAAAGCAAATAGAAAACATGACTTAATTTTGGTTTTTTTCTTTAATTGGCTCAAGTATATTTACTAACTGTCAACCGAAACGATTAGAAGTTAAAGCGTCCTAAAAGGTCATTTAAAATAAATATATTTGAAGCCGTATGCCTTTAATCTTTTACTTCTAACTGAATGATGAACCTTAAGAGCTAAAAAATGTGACTTTAAATTTATCTTCAGTATCCATTTTTGTGTGACTTAGGTAATAATACTGATATTGAGACCTCAGAGTTAAGTGAAAACTTAAAAACGTTGTTATAATTAAAAGCGAAGGTAATCTGACTGCTAGCAAAAATATGTGGGCTATAGCCCGATCACAGCTAAAATTTAACCAAGTATTCAGGTAATTCTCTTATAAGAATGCCACTTGTAGATTAAACCCTACTTTGGATCATACTTATGCTTAAGATAAAATTGCAGACTAAATCATGTCAATTTGGATGATAGTTAAAGAAATACTATTGAAAAAGATAAAGTCATTTAGAAAACTGATTCTAGTAACAATGAGTAAGCTCATATAAAAACTTTCTGACCAAGCCTATAGAGAGTTTCAAAGGCTTCATAAATTTACTAAAATTCACTTTTAAGTTGATAATTACGCATATATGGGGCTGGACGATGCCAAATGGCACAGGATACTAGAAAATTAATAATTATGAAATTTATCGTTATTTTTATATACCAAAAACACAGTAGAAAAGGAAAAATAAAAATGGGAAAACAAAAACGGTTAGTTAGAGTAATGATTACTGCATTATTTAGTGTTGGTACGTTGGGAGCACTTAATAGTGCACAAACAGCACAAGCTACAAAAACTTCTCATAGTGTAAGCTTGAAGCATAATGCCTATGTATATAACAAGAGTGGCATTCGCAACAGTAAAAAGAGCTTGAAAAAAGGACGCCGTTTTGTAACTTATGGTCTTAAAACAATTAAGGGCAAAAAATATTATATTTTGTCTAAGGGTCGATTAATTAAAGCCTCTAATGTACTAGGAAAAAAGCCTAATAGCAAAAACAAGTATGTTTTAGCAATAAAACTGCTTAATTCAGCACCAGTATTTAATAGTAAGGGCCACTCATTAGGAATTACTTTTAAAAAAGGTTTAGTTACAGTCGCTAAAGGTAAAGCTAAAATTAAGGGCCAAGAATATTATGCTTTAAAAAATAATCGTTTTATTAAAGCGAACGAAGCTAAAGTAATTGATGATAAACCAACTAGTATTTCTAATGTCCCTACTCAATCTACACAAAATAATGTTAATAGTAGTCAAAACGAGTCCAAGAGAGACAAGCCTACTCAAAAAGAAATAGATTATTTATTAAAAGAAAAAGGATATGTTTATTTTTCTGACAAGGAATTAGCACAGATAAAAGATTATTTATGGGAAAAAATTCAGAATTATAGAGTTGAAAATGGTTATGAAAAATACAAATCTAATCCAGAATTAGATACTTTTATTAAAAAAGTTTCTTCAAGCTCAAACAATATGTTTTTGTATTCAGAAGATATAAATAATCAAGAAGTTGCAAAATATTTACCAACCTTAGCAAGTAAGGGTATGAATGCGGTTCAAGCAGTTGACCATTATAAGTATTATGGTAATTATATTGGAGCACCTGCCAACTTTAATTTATATGATCGTAATACTGAACATGTTGCTACTGAAATCTTCAATAGTTTAAAAAATGATCCATTTTACGAAAGTAAAATTGTAGGTTTATTTGATAAGAAAGCATTTGCTTCATTAGGATTAAACTATAACTGGGACGGTACTTATTCAACGGTTGGATTAGTGTTTATTGAAGTTGCTGGAACAGGCACTGAGTGGACAAATTACTATAACGCAAATTAACAAAAACTGACTTAATGTTTCCTTAGATAAGAAAAATTAAGTCAGTTTTTTCGATAGAATCTTTAGTATGGTTAACCCTTTAATAATAACTTTTATTCAATTAATCTTTATCCGTATAAAAATCCTTCAATCGGTAAGTAGTTACCGGTTCAACGTAATAATTATACTTGGCAACTAAATCACAGATTTCATCACCATTGATCAGGGTAATAATCCGTGTTCCCTGCCGAGCAGTCTTCACAGCATCACGGGTAAAATCAGAATTAGTAATAAATATTCCAAATTCCGCATTATATTTATCCATAGCTCCTCTAAATTTATCAATTTCAGGAGAAGAAACTTTGCCTTGCCAACGCTTTGCTTGTAGAGCAACTCTAGTTGTACGGTAATCATTTGAACGAACATAACCAAAACCGTCTAAGCCACCATCAGCTACGTACCTAACGCCAATTTTGTCATCGACGTCAATACCCATTTTGGTTAAAAGGCCCCGGCAAAAAAGTTCAAACTTCTTGGGGTTCATTTTCATCAAGGCATCGAGCAAGTCTTCTCTCCACTGGTCCTCTTCCGTTTCTTCATCAGTTGCGGTTTTGGCAGAATCAATTTCTATTAAATGTTTTTGCTTTAATTCATTTGAACTACTGTCTTCCAAAAATGGACGAACATCTTTTACCGCGTCAAAATTATCAAAATTAACCTTGCGCCCTTTTTCTGACAGTTCAAGTGCTCGATTATCATCCGTATTAATAAAACCAACTAAAATCAAATATTTAACGGCAAAGTTCATTGTGTAATCAAAAGGATGATATCTTTCACCAGTTTTTTTAGATACTCGTGTTTTATCAACTTCGGCTTCAGAAATGACCTCAGAACTATCACGAATTTCATTACGTATATCTTTTCTGGTCACTTGACCGCCAAGTTTATGCATCGCAATTAAAACTTCTTTCATTGCCAAATTTTCACTATTAATTTGTCGATTAGCCATTTAAATTGTTCCTTTAACTATCTCAATTACACTACTATCTTTTATTATAAATCTATGATGATATTCATACAATCTCACTACCAGGTTCAATTACCGGCAATAATAAAAATGGCACATCTGCTTAGGAAGCAAACCTGTGCCATTTTTACTTTTTAATTTTCTGTTTCTAGGGGCTTAATCTTAGTGGTATATACTGCTTTAACCTTTTCACGAACCTCTGATTTCCATTTAAGCCAATTGGTTAAATCACTATTTGGATGTTCTTCTTTATATTTTTCAAAAAACTTCCTACTCGTTAAATCTCCCATCCCCTTCGTATTTTTAACATCAGGATCATAGTTCTTAACGACATATTGGAGATTACTATAATTCAAGCCATAGTTCTTCGCAAAGTTTTGCAAAATTTGCTGACTCTCTTGATCAATTTCTTGTTGCAAGATTTCTTCAACTTTTTGAGCAGAATATCTTTGAGGTTCACGTTGGACGTCATTCCAAAGACTGCGAATATGGTCAGCGCGCGGTTTATTAGTCTTAGCGTATTGATCAATATAATCGTCGACTTGTGCTTGATTACTTGAATCTTGTGGCAAAGCCTGCTGCTTTACTTCATTATTAGAATCAGAAATATAATCTCTGATCAACCCCATAATGTAACCTTCATCAACTTCTTTGGTATGGAAAGATTCCAGCTCATAGTCTTCGTCAATCCCGATATCAACTGGCTCATCGCTTTCACCATTATCCGCCTTGAGCTCATCAATAATGTTATTGTAAGTACCCTCAAGTCGATCAAGAGTTGCCGAAGGAATATCATTAATATCTATCTGTTCAGCCGGCGGCAGATTCTCTTGCGTGTCTAATTCATCATAGGTTTTAATAGCTGCAAGTGTCTTATCATATTCCTGGAAAATTTTCAGAAACTTCTTTTGTTCTTTAATAGGAGCATCAGCAAGTTGGTCGACTGCTTCCGGATTTTGAACATACTGATCAATTTTTTTCCGAGCACTTTGATAACGTTTTTTAGAAGTTGACCAATCTGGCGCTAAAACATCATTCGTGCCACCTTTGGCATACAGCGTCAGCGCAGTATCAATGGCGTCACTATACTGATCAGGATATTGGAAAGTAACCACTTGCCCCCAAGTTTTTCCTACATCATAAATCCGGTTAGTTCTTGAAAAAGCTTGAATTAAATTCTGTGGATTCATTGGCGGCCGGTCAAGATACAAGGTCGAAAGCCGCGGTGCGTCAAAACCAGTTAACAGCCGGTCGACAACAATTACAATATCAAGTTGCTGGTTAGGCTTTTGATATACCCTTTCTTTACAAGCTAAGCGATCGTTAACGTTATGGTTATAACCACCTAATTCAGACATGGAAAAATTAGTATTGAACATCTGATTATAATCTCGCAATGATACTTTCATCTCTTCTTGGTTAGCAGCCGATTCAGCTTCATTTTGCGAGATTGAATACGTAATAGCTATTCTTGGAAAATCAGGCGCCACTTTTTGAATCCGCCGAGGAACTTCACCTTTATCAATAGTCTCGCGAAAAATGCGGTAGTATTTTTGCGCTTGTTTAATTGATGAAGTTGAAAAAATCGCCGAATAACGGTGACCGTTGCTTAGGCCCTGCTTACGATATGACAAATCTAAAACCCGTTTAACTACCGCCTTCATATGAGCATCAGTCAAATAAACTTCATCGTTATCACTTTGATTGCTATCGCCTTGATTGTCGATTTTAAAACCTAGAACCTTTTTATCATGAATCGCATCTTCAATGGTATAAGTGTGTAAAACCGGACCATATAATTGCTCGGTCGTTCTAGCCTCCTGGCCATTTTCTGTTCGAGCATTTTCATCAAAAATGGGCGTTCCAGTGAAGCCATACCATAACGGCTGACGATTGAAAAACTTATCTAGCTCGCGTTTTTGTGCTGGCGTAACCGCCCGATGGCACTCATCAACAATAAAAGCTAACTGCAAGTCCTTTAATTTCGCATATTTTGTTGCAATCTCAGGTGAGTTCTCCATCCGTTTAAAAATTGCATGCATTTTTTGTCTAGTCGTCACAATCACGCTGCGATTACCATCACCCAGTTGCTTTGCCAGCTCAAAACTATTTGCAGTATCGTCGACATCAATCGTATCGTTGTTGGCATAGGTTTTGAACGCAGTCGTAGTCTGCATGTCCAAGTCTTTACGATCGATTAGAAAAATTGTCTTATCGATAGCAGGAATTTGTAATAAATTACGCGCTACTTTATAAGACGTAAGAGTTTTACCCGATCCAGTAGCATGCCAAACAAAGCCAGACTTGCGAGCCTTTGAAGCATTAAAAATTGCCTGAATTGCTTGAATTTGGTACGGCCTAAGCAAAATAATTTTTTGTGCTTTATCATCCAAAACCGTGTAATCAGCAATCAGATGATGCGCCATTGGAATTGATAAAACTGCTTCCGCAAACTCCAGATAATCATCTACCGGCTTCTTATTGAGATCAATCCAGGTGGTCAAAAAATTGGCATTCAACTTCTGTCCTGCTGCAATATAGCGCGTAGTAGTACCGTTAGTTACAACAAACATTTCAACAAAGTTATAAATGTCGCTAAATTTATCTTCTTTAATATACTTTTGAATCTGCCTAAAGGCATCCATATAAGGAAAATTGGGTGTTTTTAATTCGATATGAATTAAGGGCAAGCCATTAATAAGCAAAGTAACATCAAAGCGTCGATCCTGATCAAGAGCTGACATGCCAGAAGCATTGACTTCAACTTGGTGAACAACTTCGTATACTGATGACCCACCGGAAACGTTAGTATTGTCTAAAATTAATAAATCTGCATCTGGCAAAGCCGAATTATCACGCTTTAAATGGTGTCGCACTTGCCGATTGGCACCTGACAAAAATTTGGCAGCTTGATAAAAATTGGGCCGCGTGATTTGCGTCCGAATGGTCTCTTTCTCATTGGTCGTCAAAGGAACATCACGAAGCTGATCACGATTATTATCTTCTAGAATTTTGAAAAAATTATCCCATAATTGCGGAATTGTTCTTAAATCTTCTCGTAGATGCCACTGATTAGTCCCTTGCGTCAGATGATTAATCAGCGCTTCTTCCATTTGAGATTCTTTTACCGAAGTCAATACCATGTCATTCTCCTTTCCAACTATTCAACAAACATATTTTGCAGTAAGGACTTTTTAACTAGCTTTAAATTACTAAATTTTTTATTTTCAAGTTCAATTAAGCGATCTATTTTTGCGAGAAGGTTGCCTATTTTTTGTTGTTCTTTTACATTTGGAAACTCTAAAGTTATTCTCTTCATATCTTTATTAGATATTTCTAAAAAAGTAGATCCAGAGGCTAATTTTTTAGCTTTTCTTTTAATTTCAAATCCATATGAATAAACAAAATACGGGTATACATTATCCTTTAACTCCAAAGATTGAAAACCTTGATTAGTAGCTGCAGGTGTTTTTAATATTGCCATATCGCCAATACCTGCACGACTAGTGAATAAAACTGTTTTATTTGCTGGGAGTAACTTAGCTGAACTCTTTTTTAGCCCTATTTTAGAAATTTTTTTATTACTTGAATATGCAAATGGCTTTTTCCCTATTTCAGTTGGCGAATACCAATTGATATCACCGTTCCAGTAGTCTGCTTTATTAGTATCTGGTGTCCCTCCGCCAACAATTTTGGATATTTCTTGCAAGGCATTAGTTTTCCATTCGTCTTCAAACCCCTTAAACCGCAATTCTGGTATTTTTTCATCTTGCTTAGGAAATAGCTTTTGCAACAGGGCTTTTTTCAGCAATTCCAACTGGTCGAGCTTTTGCTGCTGCAAATCAAGTAGTCGGTCTAATTTAGCAAAAAGATCGCCAATTTTTTGTTGTTCAGAAAACTGTGGAATTTTAAATTTGTACTTCCATAGATCATCAATTGCTATATTAGCTTGATTAGCATTACCACGTTCTATTCTAGATATATAGTTAGAATAGTTTGGTTTGCAAAGTAAAAAATAAACAAACGGGCTATTAATTTTATTGATAGTCGACAATTTTACTAAATTTTGATTCAATAGATAATTAACACTTTTACTGACAAATATTGCTCTGCCTACTGATGAACTTTTTAGCTCCGTTTTTGAGCCAACAGTAGTTATAATTATATCCCCTTTATAAATTCTATATTTTTGATATGATTCAGCTGTTTTCAAAGAAACAAAGGTAGAATCTTTCTTCAACTCATCAATTTTATTTTCAGTTAAGTCAGTCACTCTAACAATTCTAATTCCTGTATTAGTATAATCCTTTGATTTGAAAGCAAAGCCCTTCACATATTTTGTTACTTTACCTAATTTATCAGTTTTCCATTCTTCTTCAAAGCCTTTAAATCTGATACTTGGTACAAGTTTATCTTCACTCATTTATCCAACCTAACCATCTTTTATAAAATGTTTTTTAATTGATCAAGTACTTTTTTAGCCTCTTCATCTGTTCCAACCAGCTCGTCCATCGCTTTTTTGATCTCATCAGTTACTTGTGTTTCTTCATTTTTAATAGCTTGCATATCAGAGGCTAACTTTTGCACATCTACAGGAGGTTCTTCTTCAAAGGTATCTACATAACGCGGAATATTTAAATTAAAGTCATTTTCTTTAATTTCGTCATAACTAGCTTTATGAGCATATTTTTCGACATCTTTACGTTTAGCATAAGTCTCCAAGATTCGGTTAATATCTTCTTCTCGTAACTTGTTCTGCGTTTTGACCTTTTCAAAATCCTTAGAAGCGTCAATAAACAAGACATCACGGTCCTGCTTATCTTTCTTTAGCACAATAATCACTGTTGGAATACTGGTACTGTAAAACAAGTTTGCAGGTAGACCAATTACTGCATCAATAGAACCATTCTCAAGCAGCTTTTGCCTAATTTTACCTTCAGCAGCTCCCCGGAATAACACTCCGTGTGGCAAAACGATTGACATTGCCCCGCTGTGCTTTAAATGATACAGTCCATGCAATAAGAAAGCATAATCGGCTTTCGATTTTGGCGGTAAAACGCCGTAAGGAGAAAAGCGTGGATCATCCAAAAAACCTTTGTTAGCAGACCACTTTAACGAATACGGCGGATTCATGACGACAGCATCAAAATTATTGACTTCCTCAGCAGGCCAATCTTCATCTAACGTATCACCATTGCGAAGGTGACGATTTGCTTGGTCAATATTGTGCAGAATCATGTTCATTTTGGCCAAATTATAGGTTGAGGTGTTAATTTCTTGACCATAATAGGTAATACGGTCATGGTTGGGAACATACTTTTTAAAGTTTAATAGCAACGAGCCTGAACCCATTGCCGGATCGTAAACGGCCATGCCGTCAGTATAATCTTTGCCTACTAATGTTAAACGGGTCAGTAATTGTGAAACTTGTTGCGGCGTGTAAAATTCGCCCGCCTTTTTACCAGATTCTGAGGCAAACTGACTGATCAAATATTCGTACGCATCACCTAGGCTGTCACCAGGAGTTTTTACTAATTCAATTTTGCCAATTGCTTGAATTACATTTGCAATCGTGTCTGTTCTCTTCTGCGCGGTGCTTCCCAGACTCTTAGAATACAAATCATAGTCATCAAACAAGCCTTCAAAGTCTTGATCACTACTTTCAATTTTATTAAAAGCATCCCCCAATTGCTTAACTTGGAATGAATGATCATTCACAGCTTTTAAAATACTATTGTACGTGTATTCTGGCTCAATTACATAGCCCAAGGACATTTTTAGCTCATCAATTAGGTCCTGCTCATTAGCGTTTTCTTCATATACTTCCTGAGCTTGCTCAAGCGTTCCATCTGATTGATCAGTTAAAAGCTCCAAAACATAATAAAGCATATGGTCAGACAAATATTTATAGAAAACTGTTCCTAATAAATAATTTTTGTATTGATTAGCGTCCATCTTCGAGCGCAATGAATCAGCAGCACTAAATAGCCCTTGCTGCAAACTTGTAGTTGTATTTGACATTTTTCCTCCAACTTTTCTTGTTTTATATATTCGTACAAATTATAGTCTCTAATTTTGTGCAATAAGATTAAGTTCTTTTTAATTATTAGGTCTAGAATCCAAATTGATTAAAGAGCTACTGTAATAACTCAGAGTTAATTGTATCATTGTTTGATATCAACTGAATGAGACCTCTGGAATTAGCTTTCGTTTTCAAAAATTAAAAATATTATTTTATAGTATCAAGCAATCTTTTCAACTAGATAAATACTCCAGATGCTGCTAAAACTTCACATAATCTAACTTGAAATATAATTAAAACAAAAGGTATCAAACTACTTAGTAGTATGATACCTAATCAATTAGTGTTTGACTCCTGCTAGTTATAATTTTATTTATTACTGTATTTAATTAAAAGTAAAAATTAAATTCTAGTAATAATATCAGTTTCCCACGCAACAAGACTAATTAGCCGAAAACTTTCTTTTATAAATAAAAACTTATTCTTACAAAATATTAATATTTGGTATCGAATATTATTAAAACATTAGCAGTAATCTCAATCAAAGTTAAAACTTTAGTATTTTTTAGCCAATAATTATTAGAAATAAATTAATATGAGATAAATTAAAAATATTTATTTTTTAAGATTTAAAAGCTTAAATCCATGTGAGAGCTTATTGCCTAAAGAATTTTAATTTTGATGCAGAACTAAGTTAACACTACTTTATATCAAAAATTTCTGGTCTATTATACATAATATTTTGTGTTTCAGTTCTAACATTCATATCACTTGATTCGATTATTTCAGAATTCAAAAAATAGTTTCCGTCTTTATAGAAATAAAATTCTTTATGTTTTTCTATATAATAAGTTGCTTCTCGTGAATAACCACATTTTTGTAGCCATATTCGGAATTCATTAGAAGTTCCATATTCCACAAATTCATACCAGTTATTATCCATTCGCTTTAGTCGATGATCTCTCATATATTCTTTTGAAAATCTCAAAAAATAGTTCGATAATTTGAATAATATCTGCGTTTGTAATACCTTTAGCGTATCATTAATAATATAATTTTTATGTTTGCGCGATCCATTATAATCAATTAGCTCTCCATTAACTCTTATTGAGCTTTTCGGATTCTTCTCTTTATATTCAATTGCTTCACTCAATATATTACTTAACCCATAACCTGAAATCCACTGAATTAATATCACTGCATACCATTTTAGCATTCTATATTCCCCATTAGTTTTTTTTCCTAAATCTTTTGGTTCATACTGTTCCCAATTAAATGCTTTAGCAAGTTTTTCTAGAAAAAATACTGTTTCATTGTAATTAGGTCCAACATCCTTATAAATTTTTGGAAAAGATTCATTATTTTCTATTAAAGCTTGCAGTGTCAAAATTTGATCTGGGGAAACATTGATATCATTATCAAAGCTTTTTATTTTATTTTCAAAATAATTCTTATCCAACACTAATTTTATCCGTTGCTCAATATCATCTGATATGAACAATCTGAACCTTTTTCTTACAGCACCTTTTCTATTATTTCTGAGGCTTTGTATATAAATCAACATATATTTTCTTAAAACTAAATACTCAGATTTTGGGTACTTTTCAAACAGATTGCTTAAAGTAAGGTCTCCTCTCAGCAATGAATCAACAATTAGGTCCACTTCTTTTTTCTTTAAGACAGAATTAATAGCTAAATCTTGAGAAGATATTTTAGATTTTAGAAACTTTGAATATTTTTTTTCAACATTCTCTTTAGAATTTGATACAATCAAAAATACATGTCCAAGTATAGAATATTCTAATCGTCCTGTTCTACCAACAAGATTATAAAAATCAATTTGATCCATTGCTTTTTGACCATTTTTTAAACTAGTTATAAACAAATTATCTGCAGGCAGATTTATTCCTTCCATCAGTGTACTAGTACAAAAAATAATCTTGATCTTTCCTCGGCGATATTCTTCCTCAATTTCACTTTTCACGTTTTCAGGTAAATAGCCAACATGATATGCAACGCCTTTTTTCACTAACTCAGCTAAATAATAATCAGAATGAATTTGTTTAGAAATTTTTTCGGATAAATTATTTAGTTCAGTATCCTTTATTACTGGTAATTGATTAGCTAAGTCAATTGCTTCTTCAACCGCTTGTTTAGTGCTTCTACAATAAACCAAACTTTGTTTATCTTTTTTTTCTACAAATAAAATTGCTTTTGAAAGATGCTTGCTTTTGAAAGATGTAACTTCAGAAAAATTTTTTTCTAATGAATTGAAGCAACTAATTTTCATTTTATTATAGTCTATTTTGAAAAAAAGTTGGTTTACTGGAGAAAATCTAATATGTTTTGCATATTCATTTTGTTTTTTCTTATTAATAAGTTTTAAATATACTTCCGGGTTTGGAATATTTGGTGATGCAAAAGATATGAGTGGTCTGTCATGTCTTTTTTGCAAAAGGTCAATTATTTGATAATAAAAAGTACTCCTATAATCATTCTTTGACATACGCTGAGATTCATCGATAAAAACATAAGCCAACTTAAAATCAATGGGGCTATTAAGTAGATACATCATTCTTTCGGGTGTCATGACAAAAATATGATTACTTTTATCATGATCCGAAATCTCATTTACGGATCTTATTACTTTATAATTTTTCGATTTTAATAGAGATTTAAGATCATTTATTATTTTAGAATACGTTTCATTTATTAATGCCTTGGTAGGAACTATAAATGCGAAATCATTGGTTTCTCCCGTTTTTATCTTAAATTTTATAAACATCCTCATTATAAAAGATTTTCCCATCGACGTTGGAGCAGAATAACTGACAAAATCATTTTCTAATTTATCAAATATTTCTTTTTGAGATTCAATAAATTTTAAATTCTCGGATCCAGGAATCTTTAAATAATCTTCTTGATACTTTTCAAGTATATAATTCATCAAATAGTCGCCTTCTATTTTTCTATTTTGACTATTAGATTGCTTTAATTTTGATAAAGCGAAATAATTATTTAAAGTTTTTAAAATTGCTTTTTCAAAAACCTTAACTTTTTCATTCCTAGGATATAAAGAATCTATCATGGCCATAATACCTTGAGATAAATTATGGTGAAACTCTGATTCCTCTTGTCCCTCTGAATGTGATAATAAATCGGCGAACCTTAAGATATCATTTAAGTCAAAACCTATTTTTGAATTGTTCTTATTAAACAATTTATTACAATATGCCTCTAGTAACTCTTGATACAATTCTAAAAGATAATCATCCTTCTCTAGATTTCTAAATATAAATTCTTCTAATGTTTTATTCAATTTTATTTCCACCTATTATATCGAGCATTATTTTATTGGTATCTTCAATTACTTTATGGAAAGGCAACAGATATACATAATATGAATATTCCTGAAGCTTATAGGAAGTAATTTTTTCATTCAGATAAATAATTAATGTTTTAAGATCCTCCTTTACAGTGGTTTTAACCAATTCACATGCCTCACTTTCTTTTAAAGAAAATAATTTATTTTCTTCAAGTTTCAATGAATAACCTATAAATATTCCGAAAGCATTAGTTCTAAGGTGGTTATTTTTACTAGGTTTAAGAATACCCTCTAAATTACGTAGCTCACTTTCATCAAATTTTTCTTTAAAATTTGTGTCTATGATAAGTGCAGACTCTGTAAAGCCACTGTTCACTATTTTTGAAACTTTTGTAATTATGTTGTCAACCGCTTTTGTTATAGAATCATATAATTTCGAAGTTCCTAATACTATTTGATAGTTTTGGCCTTCAAGATTATTTAAAAACATACCATCACTTTCTACAAAATTAGAACGCATTTCTAATTTACTCATTAGCTTAGGTGCACCTAAAACATGTTCAAGAAATATATATAACAGTATTTGTCCTAATTCATCATAACTGTAATTTTCTCTTAACTTATTTAAAGCATAAACAAATGCCTTTGAATTAAATTTACCATTAAAATCCTTTCTTGAATAAACATAGTTCAAAATATTGTCACTTATTATTCCCTCAAGTTTCCTATAATCAATTCTATAAGCATTGGAATTTAACAAGTATGCATGAATATTATTTTCATTTGGCACACAAAGTTTTTCATTTGCAATTTCAGTGAATACATTTTCGAAGTCATCACTAATCATAGTTAGTGGTAAGTTTTTTGCTGGTTTTTCTAAATCAATAATCACTTCAATTTCGCCTGGACTATCCATTTTTTGAAATGATTTCTTAGTTATTGTTTTAATTTTTTTGTTTGTTTGCTCATCTTTATTTTCATTTCTTCTAAGAGTATAAATTAAAAAATCAGTTAGTATATCTGAAAGATTGATTTCTTTCTTTCCGATGTATTCAGCCTTGGTATATGAACTTTCAGATCCAATTTTCGTATCGTCATCAATTGAATTATCTGTCTTAAGTTCATAAATCAAGCAGTTAACTAGTTTTTTTCTCTCATTAATGCAGGGTATCAATTGTTTATTTATATCATTTCGAATATCGTCTTTATTTATTTTATTTAGCTGACTGGTAATTTCAATTGGTAGGTTCCTGTTACAACCCTTCATATGACCAGCACATGAAGTGTCAACTTCATAACGAGGAGAAAAAATATTAAATATAATCTGGCATATACTTATCTGTGTTAATGAATTGCTTGACGCCCAAATGTACGTTAAAAATAGACCAAATTTAAGTTTGTATTCCATTTCCCCTCCATATTTTTCCTATTTAATATATATAAATTATGGTACAAGTACCCAAATTTGTTGTCAACTTTATATCCATATATAAACTTTAAAAGTGGAATAGAAAATGGAATACTTTGGATCATTTTTGCCATATTTTTTTGTTACTTATTATTTTATTATTTTTCTAAAGTCAAATATACAATTAGACGTGATTGTTTTCCGTTAGCTTGACTTTTTAAATTATTATACTTAGCTATTTAGCGGAAAGATATGCTAATTTTTCACAAGGAGAATTAAATGAAATTCCATATATTTATTACTTTTATAACAAAATTGTTATATTGGTTTCTAGGGGATATCAATAATCAATTATATGTTTTAATTACATACATACTTCTAGACTACTTAGTAAATGTTTTCTGCGTGATTATTAAAGCTAAGCCGATCGAGGCAATTAATTTATCTGCTATTTTTCGTAAGATATCAATTTTAATCATAGTTGGATCTGTGCATCTTTTAGAAACTTATATTATTAAGTCGAATATTTTTTTACGATCTTTTATTTTGCAAATTTATTCAACTCAACAGTTTTTTTCTTTGCTCAACAATATAAATTGTCTAGGATTACCTATAGTAAATCGACTAAGTAACAAATTAAAATACCTGCTCTATATATTTTTTTTATGATAGAGCGGTATTCTTCTATACTGGTCAAATGGCTTGGGCAGGTTGGTTTCCGTTAAATTGGATAGACATGATTATTTTCACAACTGAGTTCATTGTGATCTTTTTGATAATTTGGACTTTTTATTACTGGAAAGCTGCCCGAGAAATAAAGCGCATTAATCAAAAAATCAAAAAGCAGTAATTATTAAGAAATATGATTGCCCTAGTAGATTGCTCATGGGTTCTGGCATGCTAAAACAGTTTTAATAAGATTAAGAAACTTACATTAAGGTACCTACTAAATCTATTACGATTCGTTTCAATAAAAATCTACTTAATCTGATTTACGAGCAGGCCAACTTAGCTAGTAAAACTACTACTGAATTTATTTATAATCCACTGTTAGATAAACTCGAAAATGGCTTTGATTATCATCCACTAATAATGAGGCTAGGATAAGCAATTTTTTCACCAAAGGCTAAAGTAGTCTGAGAACAGTAAAACTGAGGCAAACGGCATCCTAATCAACTTTGATAATTGGATTAATGAAATCAACGCCTCCTCTTATAAAACAAAGAAGTTGAACTTCCTTCGTCGGATGTTCAACTTTTTTGTTGTTTGCTTAAACTCGGCAAGTGCCGACTGTAAGTCATTGATACTTTTCCAGCTCTTTTTCTACCTCTTTGCCATATTCGGGCATCCCCAGCAAGTAGAAATTCTGCATACCCGCTTTAACTTTGACCAGATAATTTTGGTCTTGATCTTTGTCCTTTACATGATTGCCTTTTTGCTGCTTGTTACCGACAATAGTAGCTGAAACTTGATTTTAGCAGTCGTCCGAAATGTTTTAGTCTCATCAATGGGTATTTTAAATGCCATTTTAGTAATTGACGGCTCGCCCGACTTCGGCTATTTTTTAAGTATTACTAGTGCCACAAAGGTTAACCATTCCTTATATGTAATTTTAACGGCCTTCGCCGTTACCTTGGCTCTTATGCTAAAAATTTATAAGAAAAAGCAGATAATTGCAGCAGCCGACTGATCAAATTTTTTAAATTAAGAATCATTAGTAGCTGTCGTAATCACCATATGCTAATATGTAGTTACGAGGTGATATGATGTTAAAACTAACAGGAAACTCTAAATTTTTTAAAGCAGGTAATTCATTTGGTCTTAGGTTAACAAAAAGTGATCAAGAAATTCTGCAGGCTAAGCCTGGTGATGAATTTGAAAAAACAATTTCACCAGACGGACAGACAATTACCTTCCGTAAGAAACAAACAGTAAGCTCCAACACTCAGAATATGATTAAACAATTATTTAATGAAAATAAAGAATTAATGGAGCGCCTGAAAGAAGAATGATTTACTTAACCACAGCGGAAATTATTGCTATTAATAAATATGTTCTTGAAGGAGTTGGTCAAAGTTACCAAGGCATCCAATACCCTGAAGGCCTTTCTTTAGTCATTGAACAACCGCAAATGGTTGTTTTTGGGCATACACTTTACCCAACTATTTGGTTAAAGGCAGCTTACATTATGCAAAAAATTACTAAAAAACATATTTTTGTTGACGGTAATAAACGAACAGCTTTTTTGGCAACACTATTATTTCTCAAAAAGAACGGCTATGAAACACACTTAACAGCTGACGAAGGCGAAGCACTAATAATGCAAGTTACGCTTGCTAATGATTCTGAAGACGAAATGATGAAAATATCTGAGGTCCTTAAATTGCACAGTACTAAAACTAATAATTAGCACCACATTTTATATATTTGGTGTTTTTATTTTGCACTTGATTTTTACGAGAAGTATAAGCAGCCAAACAAAAAATGCATAGTCTATGATATGAACCCCGAACTTAGGACAACTTCGAGGTTTTTATTATGGCTAAATTATCTAAGCAAGATAAAATTGAAATCTTCAATTTTGGGCGGAATTATCAACTTGGGCCTAAAGGATTGGGTTGACGTTATGGCATTAATCCTGCTAACATTATGTATTTGCTTGCCCTCATTAAACATCACGACCTAGCTATTTTAGACCAGCCTTTAAAACCTTGCGCAGCCAATATCAAGAACACGGAAACGAGGTCTTCAAAGCCATTACCACCGATAATGGTT
Source organism: Lactobacillus sp. B4026 (assembly GCF_026535825.1). Taxonomy (NCBI): domain Bacteria; kingdom Bacillati; phylum Bacillota; class Bacilli; order Lactobacillales; family Lactobacillaceae; genus Lactobacillus; species Lactobacillus sp. B4026. The sequence goes on along the minus strand of NZ_JAFNPD010000001.1, from coordinate 112,861 downwards.
TTGAATTTGCGAATCTAGCCCAGTTAGAACAAATAACACAGACACTGGTTTACTATGCGCACTCTCACACTCTTCTTGTGATAAAGGCGGGATTGAGCGACATAACCGGTTAATTAGAGGCTTTATCCCCAAAGGCAAATATGTCAAGGATTATGACTTAATGCAAATCTATGACATTGAAGAATGGTGCAATAACCTGCCGGGCAAGATTTTAGCCTACCACACCCCCGATGAATTATATGAAAGAAGATTAGATTACATTTACCAAATCAAATAAGGTGTTCTACTTAAAATTGCAATTTTCGATTTTTATTTTTAACAAGTAAATTAGTAATATTTTTATAGCTCTCTTCATTGGAGAACTTTTTATGCTTATTAGATTATCTAAAGAAGAGAACATGCTATATGATCACACCCATTATTTTGCTTTAATCGCTTGCTATCGACATTTTCAGAAAAGATATAAACAGTCACTAAACCAGATGTTACAAGAATTTTAAAATTAGTTCGATTATATATGAAAAAATAGCTTATGAAATCAGTGATGCCACTTTTGGTATGCACATATTAAGTGAATAAATAAATATTCATAATTATCAATTTCAGCTTTCCACAAAGCACAACTTTCAAGTTATAAAATGCCAAAAATGTACCCTTTCCCATCATCAAAATCGGAAAAGGTACACTTTTAATCATTGTTAAATGCAGCCAGACCGCAATTTACCACCTATTTTTCAGTCCGTTCCAGCACCGTTTCCGCCTCCACGTGCCGCTAACTAAGTTGGACAATTACTTTTGCTCAATATAAAGCATTGTATTTGTTAACTTGATTTCACAATTTCAAATATTGGCCCGTTTTAGGGATAAATGGCAAGTACCTCATTTATGAAGGTCGAGGAATATTGATGCTTTAAAAAGCATAGTAGAACGCATCTGCATTCTATTATGGTATAATATCATTAACATATCTGAGGAGGTCTAAACATGGCAAATGCTACTAAATCTACTACCATTCGTTTTGATGAAGACGTTTTAAACCTGATTCATAGACAAGCAAATCTTGATGGCCAAACTTCTACCGAATTTATGCGTAATGCTGTTCTAGAAAAGCTCGCGGATAGTCTTGACTACCAAGATGCAGTCAAAAACATCCGCGAATCTCACGGCCAAACTGTATCTCGTGATGATGTTAAGAAGCAATTAGGTCTTTGATTATGCGATACACGTGGTCATTCAATCAAAAAGCGCTGAAAGATTTCAAGAAAAGTCTTGATAAGCCTGTTCAGCGGCGAATTATTAATTGGCTCGACAAACATGTTGAAGGGTCAGATAATCCACGCATTTGGGGTAAGCCCCTAGAAGGTGAACTTGGTACTTTATGGCGTTACCGGGTTGGTAGTTATCGCATCATTGCTGATATTCAAGACGAAGTTTTTACCGTTATTGTCGTAAAGGCAGGTAAAAGAAATGACGTCTACAAACGAAAAAGGTAAGCTAACTTTTATCCGCCCTATAGGCCTTAAAAATAAAATATAAGAAGAGCATAGGCTTGGAAGTTAACCCTCTAGATTGGACCAAAATCTATCTGGAGGGTTTTACTATGGTTAAATTTACGGTTGAGCAAAAATTACAAGCTCTTAATTTGCTTAAAGAAGTTTGCAACAGCTGCTCCCTGGAGCAAATAATTGGCGCTGGATCACATCAAACAATTGATACTTGGGATCCGCAATACCGGCATTTTGGGGTGTAGGGCTTAGAAATTCGGCACACACTGCAAAATTATCGTGCTCAATTCAAGCTCCAAGTCTTAAACTGGAGAAAAGAACATGACAAGACCTATCAAGAGCTAGTCACTGATATCAGCGAGTTTCGCTATGGCAAAAAGAGCATGAGCGAACGGCTATACTTTTCACCTTTTAAAGATCTTTACAGTGGTGAAATCATCAGCTACATCATTAGTCAGCGGCCGCAAATCAAGTATGTTCTGGAAGGACTCAAGCAGGTTTTGGCCATCCGGCCTAAACTACCTTACCGCATGACGATTCACAGCGACCAGGGTATCCAATACCAGTCCAAAGCATATTGCCAGACCCTAAAGCAGCACCACGTTTTTCAAAGCGTGTCGCGGCGGGTGGCCTGCCACGACAGACAATAGGGCCTGCGAGAGTCTCTTTCACATCATGAAGGTTGAACAATACAGAGCGACCTTTTTCAAAAACTAGACCAATTGTATACTCAACCGTCAAAAGCAAAAAGTGTACTAATTCCACTCGTGCAAAGAGGAAAAAGTACACTTTTAATTACCGATAAATGCAACCAGTCCGCGATTTATCGCCTATTTTTTAGTCCGTTCCAGCACCGTTACCGCCTCAACATGTGGCGTTTGTGGGAACATATCAACTGGGTCAATGCGGTTAAAATCATAACCCAATTTTTGGAATTCTTGTAAATCACGCACCATGGTAGCTGGATTACAGGAAATATAAACAATCTTCTTGGGACCGGTTTTAACAGCCGCATCGATAAATTCCGGCGTCAAGCCCCTTCTTGGCGGATCAACAAAAATGACATCAGTCTTCATCCCTTTAGCTGCCCACTTCGGCATTACCTCTTCGGCTTTACCGGTCACATATTTGGCATTGTGCAGATCGTTTATTTCAGCATTGTTATTAGCATCCTTGACCGCATCACGCACGCTTTCGATTCCGCGAACGGATTTAACGTGCTTGGCGACCGTCAACCCAATTGTCCCAATACCTGAATAGGCATCAACGACAACATCATCTGGCGTAAGCTCGGCCTTTTTAATTGCCAAGTCATACAATCGCGGCGTTTGCAGTGAGTTGATTTGGAAGAAACTTTCCGGTGAAATTCTGAACTTCACGTCGCCGATTTGATCAGTAATTTGCGGCTTACCAAAAATCAAGTAGTCGACTTTGCCCAAAATTACATTAGTTTTCTTCGGATTGTAATTTAACACAAGGCTGGTCACGCCTTCGATTTCCTTAATCGCTTCCGCAACTTTTGGCAATTGTGGGAAATCCTTATGTAAACAAACCAAGATGACCATAATCTCGCCAGTAGCTTTACTGCGACGAACATCGAGGTACCTTACTTCACCTTCATTATGAATTTCGTCATATGCCGGAACGCGGTACTGACGTAAAACATCGCGAACAGCAACTAAGACGCGGTCAATTTCTGGATCAGTTGTAAAGAAATTGGTTAGCGGCACCAGATCGTGTGAATGACGCCGGAAAAAGCCAATTTCAAGTTGACCGCCAACTTCACGCACGGGTACTTGCGCCTTATTACGGTAACCTGTTTCTTCAGGGCTCGGCAGCGTTTGACCGACTTCCACATTGTCTAAGTGCGCTTTTTGCAATAAATTAACCACTTGATTCCGTTTGAATTCTAGTTGCTTGTCATAGTTGATATGAGCAAGCGAAGCTAGACCAGTTTGTACCCATTGATTAAGCTTAATGTTCACACGGTCGGGACTTTCCTTAATAATTTTTTCGATTTTGGCAAAGGCAAAGTTCTTTTTGACCTTTAAGATTTTGGCATTGACCGTTTCACCTGGTAAAGCGTTAGTGACAAAAACGGTCATCCCTTCGTAATGCGCCACACCCATGGCCTCGTATGATAAGTCAGTAATTTCTAATTCAATAATTTGATTTTTTTCCATTTTTTGTCCTTTTTTACAAACAATTAGTTAACTTCTCTATTTTACTAGAAAAAGCGGAAAAAGTAACATTCCAGGTCATTCTTAACTTTGATTTAATTTAACTAATAGCTCTTCACTCACATCTAAAAATGTGTTAGTTTTATTACTAATCATTTCAACTAGAAAGGACGTTTTTATGAATAATTTTGAAACAAATTCAGATCGGCGCCAAATCCACACTATAAGCGAGACGAACGGCTTTTTAACCAAAATGTATGGTTTTATGGCTGGAGCTGTGTTAATTTCCGCCTTAGCTGCTTACTTAACCATGACCGTTTTTCGAACTGCCGTCATGAACATGCCAGTATCAATTATGTGGCTAATCCTACTGGTTCCCTTTGCTCTGTCAATGGGAATCAGCTTTAAGGCCGACCGCAACCCGGTAGCTAGTCTGGTAATGTTAGGCGTTTTAGCGGTAATTTATGGTTTCGAGTTTGCACTAATTGCTGGTTTTTACACCGGTACGCAAATTACCACTGCCTTTATTTCATCAGCAGCGGTTTTTATTGCAATGGCCGTGTTTGGCACTATTACCAAAAAAGATTTATCTAACTGGAATTCTTATCTAAGTGCTGCACTCATTGGCTTTTTAGTAGCTTGGATTGTCAACATGTTTTTGCATAATCCAGCCATTACTTATATCTTTTCATTCATTGGTGTTATTATTTTTACCGGTCTAACCGCTAGTGATGCTAATAAAATGAAAATCATTTATAACAATTATGGTGATCAGGTCGCAGAAACTGGCTTAGCTGTCCTTGGTGCCCTGCAGTTGTACCTCGACTTTGTCAATATTTTCATGTTTTTACTTGAAATCTTTGGCGGAACAGGCAGCAATAACAACTAATTAGCTGCAGTTAGTTATAATGAAGTTACCCCCTCCGGATTAGAATGTATTGTTCTTTTCTGGAGAGGGTTTTTCTTTGCTTCAATATATGGGCTCTTTAGCATTTAGGCTGCAACAATTGTGGCTAACTATAAATCCATTTTAACTAGTAGCTATTCTTTAATATTTTTATTAGAAATAGCTTGAATTATATTACTATTACTCTTATACTTTTCTTCATATTAAAAAAATTAATGACATTATTATACATATGGAGGTAGCAATATGATTGGCTGCAGCAGTTTCACAATGGAAACTAAGGATAAGAAGCACTTTTTATCGCGAACAATGGATTTTATGATGGAAATGGCAGAACAAGTGGTTTTTGTACCAAAACAAAAGACTTTCGCTGTTTCTTACGAAGCTAGACAAGAGATTACTAGTAAACACGCTTTTATCGGTATGGGCAGCCTTGATGATGGTCCGATTACTTGTGACGGGGTTAATGATGCTGGTGTTACTGGCGCCGTCCTTTATTTCCCCGGGTATGCTTCATATCAAGAACAAGCGGCTCCTGGTACCTGGGCAGTTTCTCCTGACAAAATCATTTCGGTAATTTTAGCGCAAGCAGCTTCTTTGGCAGAAGTTAAAGACCTATTTAAAAAGCAGATTACCATTGTTGACGAGGGGAATCCAACTTTAAAAGTTGTCCCCCCTCTTCACTACATTTTCTCCGACACTTCAGGTGCAAGCTTAATTGTGGAACCCCAACAAGATGGCATTCACCTTATTGAAGACTCGATTGGCGTGATGACTAACAGTCCTGACTATCACTGGCATGAGACTAATTTGCGCAACTATTTAGCGGTCACACCTAAGCAACATGATGACGTTGCATTCTTGGGCAAAACCTTGAAGCCATTTAGCCAAGGATCAGGTACATTTGGCTTGCCCGGCGACTTTACGCCAACTTCACGCTTTGTTCGAACAGCCTTTATGAAAAATAATGTTGAGCAGCCAAAAGATGAAATTGGTGCAGTGACTTTGGCTCATCACATTCTCGAATCTGTCAGCATCCCGCGCGGCATTGTAGTAACTCCTGACCAAACATTTGATTTTACCTGCTATGCTGCTTATATTTGTGCAGAATCAAAGACCTATTATTATTCTACTTACGGCAACCAACGGATTAGGTGTGTTCAATTAACCCCAGAACTCGAAGCTGAAACAGATTACCGTGAATTTAAGGTAAATCCTAAAGAAGATATTGAACGACTAAACTAATTTGAGTCGCATAAAGGTATGGCTGATTACAATCATGTTCAGCTATCGGGCAGTTGCTTTTACCACCAAGCGTGATGACTGAATTTATTGATAAATAAAAAGATGAGCATTTATTTTTAAGTGCTCATCTTTTTTGTTTGGCTATTTATTTTAAAACCTGCCCATAAGACTGCATAGCTATATCCGCATTTTAATAAACCCTACCTTAATTTAACTCAATTCCCTTATGGGCTAAATTTTCCAAGCAACTCTGTAAATAGGCATCATCGTGCTCAGGATAAATTGGATCAGTCCAAGGGACAGCCGGCAAGTTTTCATACTTAGAACAATATTGCCCGCGGTAGTATGGGTCGAACCAGTTATTATTTGGGTGATAATGGCGGCGTTCCATTTCGGCTAGCACCAGTAAATGAAATTGATACAATTTATACGGCGAATATTGAAAAACATAATTAACGGTGGCATGAGATTTGCCCCAGCCGCGTCCACGTAAAGCGGCAATTTCACGATGCTGTCCTAATAATTGTTGGCGCGGTAATTGCCAAATTAAATCTTGGTGCCATAATCTCATGATTCCTCATTCCACTCCTGCATTAAACGCGAGTTTAGTAAATAAGCAACTTGATACTTTTCAGTTAAGCGGCTTAAAAACGGTCCTAATTTATCAGTTTGCGGTGATAATTCTTGCAGTAGCCGTAAATAAGTTTGTTTTTCTTCAGTCGTCGCAATTTTCTTAAAGTAACCCCAAACATGCTGGTAAGCATTAGTTAACGTTTTAACTGTTGGCTGCTCACTGGCCGCTTTTGCCAGTAAGTGCTCAAATTCAGCATTTTTTGCATCTGACCAATCGTTATTTTTGGCTAGCAATCTAATCCGCTCGTAATATGCTTGCGAATGAGCCATTACCCAGTACTTGTTATAAGCCCATTTTTCTTGCCATTTATCCATTTTTCTTGCCTCGGCTTTTGATATTTTTTAGTAAGAAACTAACTTTAATTGCATTTTATTACTAAGTACCATTTTCAAACAAATAATTTACCTTAACCTAGCCAATTTTGCCCAAGAAAAAATTGGTCCAAAAGTCCATATTCTTGCTTCCCAAAACATTGTTGCAGTAAGTCTCATGAGTAATGCTTGCTGGAGACCACCGGTCAGAAAAAACAATTATAATAGCGACTAGCAAAAAAGGAGTAATTACTCGTAAAAGTAATTGCTCCTTTTTATAATTTTTATTATTCACCAACAAAAAATTCAATGCGTTGCTGTAAGTTTTTAAAAGTAACAGGGCAGTAATCACCGATTTCCCCATCAAGATTAACTGGTAATTTGCGGCCAACACTCTTTCCCATCAGTTCAATCTTTAAACTATGAGTCTTAGTGTAAATAATGTCTGGGTCATCCACGTGCTTACCATTTAGGGCCAAAGCCATCAGCTTCAATAACTTAACTGGATCCGCCGGCTTAACGATAATTAATTGGAATAAGCCATCGCTAAGTTGGGCATCAGGCATAATCTGTTCAAAGCCACCAATCGAGTTTGTCATTCCCAGTAGAAGCATCGATAGCTTTCCTTCGTAAACGCCTGCATCATAGGTTAAGCGCATCTCATTTTCAGTCAAGTGCGGCAACATTTCTGCCCCCTTAATGAGATAAGCAGCATAACCTAACGCAGATTTTACTTCTGAAGGAACGCCATAGGTTAACTCAGTTAAAGAGCCACAAGCCGCAATATTAACAAAGTATTGCGTATCCTTGGCAAAGGTTGCTTGGCCAATATCCATCTTGCGGGTCTTATTATTAAGAATTACCTTACTGGCTGCCTTAATACTATCACGGGGGATATGCAGAGCACGGGCATAATCGTTAGTCGTTCCCGCTGGAATAATCGCCATCTTTGGTCTTTGCTCTAAAAATGCTATTCCATTGACTACTTCATTGATTGTGCCATCGCCACCAGCTGCGACAATGAGATCAAAACCATCGTTGGCAGCACGAGTAGCCTCTTTTTGCGCACTCTGCTTTTCTGGCGTAGTCCTAAAAGCACTGGCTTCATAACCAGCTCGCTCTAAGACGTCTAAAATGTCTGCGACATTCTTAGGCATCTGTTCGTGACCAGATACAGGATTATAAATCAATCTTGCTTTTTTAGTCATAGTTAACTACCTTATTACTTAAAATTTACTTTTACCGCTTTTGTAATTCTTGGTTTAGAAGTTGGTTGATTACCTTCGGGTTAGCCTTACCACGAGTTTGTTTCATGATTTGACCAACTAAGTATCCAATCGCACGGTCTTTACCGTTCTTAAAGTCTTCAACTGATTGTGGGTTATTGTCAACCACTTCTTTAACCATTGGCTCTAATACACTAGTATCAGATAATTGCACCATGCCCTTATCTTCAACGTATTTCTTCGGATCAGTGCCGTTAGCAATTGTTTCAGCAAAAACTTTCTTGGCAATCTTAGAAGAAATTGTTCCGTCTTTAATTAGCTTAATCATTGCAGCTAAATGTTCAGGTGTCAACTTAATATCTGTTAGTTCAACCCGGTTATCATTTAAGTAACCATTAACTTGTGTATTCATCCAGTTAGCTGCAAGTTGTGGATCAGCACCAGCTGCCACTGTCTTATCAAAGAAGTCTGAACTTTCTTTCGTTTGCAAAAGAACTTGTGCATCATAATCTTTTAAGCCAAACTCGCCTACATATTGATTGTACCGCTCTTCAGCTGAACGCGGCAAGGTGGATTCAATTTCATCAATCCATTTTTGGCTAATGTGATCTGGCGCAATGTCAGGTTCTGGGAAGTAACGGTAATCAGCATCGCCTTCCTTAACCCGTTCAAGAACTGTCTTACCCGTTGCTTCATCAAAACGACGAGTTGACAGCTGAACCCGGCCACCTGAAAGCAAAACTTGTGCTTGCCGCTTTTCTTCATAAGCTAATGACTTACGAACATGTTCAAACGAGTTCAAGTTCTTCATTTCAACCTTAGTGCCAAGTTCTTTTTGGCCTGCAGGACGAATTGAAATGTTAGTATCAACACGCATTGAACCCTCTTCCATCTTAACATCGGAAGCACCGGTAAATTGAACAATCTTCCGTAGTTTTTCAAGGTATGCATAACCTTCATCTGGATCGGCAATTTCTGGTTCAGAAACAACTTCCAGTAACGGAACACCTTGACGGTTCAAGTCAACGTAAGAAAAGCCGTTAGTTCCGTGCGTGTTCTTACCGGCATCTTCTTCGATATGCATTTCATGAATACCAATCCGCTTCTTTTTACCATGAGATTCAATTTCAACATAACCATCACGAGCAAGCGGTTGGAAGAATTGCGTAATCTGATAAGCCTTAGGACTGTCTGGGTAGTAGTAGTTCTTCCGGTCAAAGTGGGTGGTTGGCAAAATATGTGAGTGTGTTGCTAGCGCAACCATAATTCCCAAACGGTAAACATCCTTGTTAACGTAAGGTAAGACACCAGGCATTCCCCAGTCAATGACATTTGTTTCCGTGTTTGGCTTTGCACCATAGCTAACTGGTGAAGGTGAGAAAATCTTACTCTTAGTTTTTAGTTCGAAGTGAACCTCGAACCCAATCGTTGATTTAAAATTCATCAATTAATCCTCCATTCCAGCTGGTGTTTTTTCATAAAAATGATTACTACGTTCAATAAAGTCGGCAACTTGGAAAATACTGCCTTCGTCAAAGCGCTTAGCCATAATTTGGAAGCCAACTGGCATTCCCTCAACCAAGCCAGCAGGTACACTAGCAGAAGGAATTCCAGCCAAATTAGCAGAAATCGTTAAAATATCGTTATTATACATTTTAATTGGATCAGAAATTTCACTGCCAATTCCAAATGCTGGTGTTGTGGTTGTCGGTCCAACAATAACATCATTTTCAGCAAAAATTTGGTCAAAGTCTTGGCAAATCAACGTTCTTACTTTGGAAGCTTGTCTAAAGAAACGATCATATGAGCCAGCAGACAAAGCAAATGAACCAAGCAAGATTCGACGCTGTACTTCTTCACCAAAGCCTTCTGAACGTGATTTAACGTAAACATCAAGTAAGTTTTTAGCATCTTTTGAGCGGTAACCATAACGAATACCATCAAATCTTTGTAAGTTAGATGATGCTTCACTTGATGCGATGATGTAGTAATCAGGAACGGCATACTTAGTTAATGGAAGCGATACTTCATTAATAATTGCGCCAGCATCCTTTAAAGTATCAATTTGTTGTTGAATGATATCATGCACTTCGCCATCAACGGCATCCATGTATTCCTTAACAACTGCTACCCGCACTCCCTTAACATCTTTACCGATGTACTTAGTGAAATCAGGCACTTCTCTAGTTGAAAGAGTAGAATCATGGTCATCAGCACCGGCAATAACGTTAAGCACTTGTGCCGAAGTTTTAGCACGCTTACTCATTACCCCGATTTCATCAAGTGAGGAAGCAAAAGCAATTAAGCCCCAACGAGATACACGACCATAAGTTGGTTTAATACCAAAAATACCGTTAAAAGCAGACGGTTGACGAATCGAACCACCGGTGTCGGAACCCAAAGCTGCAACTACTTGACCAGAGGCAACAGCTGCAGCAGAACCACCAGATGAACCACCAGGTACCTTATCCAAATTCCACGGATTATGGGTTGCGCCAAAGTATGAGTGCTCAGTTGATGACCCCATCGCAAATTCATCCATATTAGTTTTACCGACAAAAGTTGCTTGTGCCTTCTTTAAGCGCTCAATTACCGTTGCATCATAAACTGGAATATAATTGTCCAAAATATGGCTAGCGGCTGTTGTCTTAACATCTTTAGTAATGATGTTGTCTTTAATAGCAATTGGGATACCAGCTAATTTATTCTTAGCAAAATCCAAGTTTTCTGCTGGCTTAGCATCTTCTTGAACCGTAATCCACGCGTTTAGCTTGTCATCCGTCTTTTTAATGTTTGCGACTGTATCTTGCGCCAATTTGTCTGCGGACAATGTTCCTTGGGCAAGCTTTTCGTTTAATGAGTCAATATCTTCATTTAAATAATTCATTACTCGTCCTCATCCTTATTAATAATTACAGGAACCTTGATAAAGCCATTAGCTTGTTCAGGAACATTTTTCATTAATTCATCACGGTCTTGCCAGTGTTCAGGTTTGTCTTCTCTAAATACAGTATCACGGTCAACTACTTGTACCGTTTCGTCAACACCATCAGTGTCAACTTCTGATAACTGATCAGCCATATTGATGATTGAGCTCATTTGCTCAGTCACTTTTTCAATATCTTTATCATTAATCTCAAGCCGCGACAAAGTCGCAACGTGCTTAATTGTTTCTTCTGTGATTTCCACGCATATACCTCCTTATTCACCGCCATAAATATGGACTTGATAACTACTATCTCCTGTTTCCTTAGCAACCAACGCTTGAATATCGTTTACCGAACCAATTTTTATTTCAATCGGCACATCACTAGCCAAATATTTCTTCGCAGTTGACAAAACAAGCCTAGTAAAGCTTTGAATTTGCTCATAGCCGTAAAACTGTGTTGTAATCGAGATATTTTCTTGTGCTAGTTTGCCATTTTCATAGCGCAGCGTAGCAGTAACGCCACTAATATTAGGGAAATAATTTTGAATTGATTCCTTAAAACTGTTGAAGCTTGAAGCGTTACTACTGTTGATTGCTTTTTTATTACCAATAGTTGGCAATACCTCTGTTTGGGTGTTAATAGTTTTCCATTTAGTTATTTTACTACTATTAGCAGCCGCTGTCCCGCTCAAAAAGTAACTTCCGCTAACTAACGAATCTTTACTTTCTTTAGCAAAAAGGCCAACCGTAATCGGAATATTCTTTAACGTTTTTTTCTTCCGTAATCGCGCCACTATTTGTTCAGCAGTCTGCTGGCCATATTTTTTTTGGGCAGAACGCGGAATTGTCATTTGATATTCTGGCCCACCCTTTTTCTTTTGATAATAATCAATCGAATTAATGGCTAAGCCAATACTCATCCCGCCTATGCGATAATTTGACCCCGAGCCAGTTAAAAAGTCCTGCTCCATGATTTCTTCCAAATAATACGGATTGTACTTTTTCTTCGTTCCTAATTCGGGATTAAGTCCTAAAGGATTAGATTTTGATTTTCGACCTAACCAGTCATTGGCAACCGTTGATGTAATGTATTGCCCTTCTTGAAAAACAAATGAGTTAGTTGAAAATGCCTCTTTAGAAATTTGAATAAGCCCACGTTCAAGTTCACGCGTGTCAACTGAATTATCATTATCGGTTGCTGTTAAACCAGCGATCGGACTAGTAACATAGTGACCATTTTTTAATAAAACCGTATAACCGTTATTACCGGTTTCTGTAGTCTGATAAGTTTTAGTCCTTGAACTAGATGACGTTTTAGCATTATTAGCCAGATTGGAATTTTTTAAATTACCACAAGCTGTTAAGCTAACTGCTGCTCCTAAAATTGCGATTATCTGCAGATATTTTTTCACTTTACTTGTTTCCTTTATTTAACCTGAGCAATTGCTTCTTCCTCAGTCAATAACGGCACACCAAGCTTTTGCGCCTTAGTGTATTTTGAACCAGCATCTTTACCATAAATGACATAGTCAGTTTTACCAGAAACAGACCCAGTTACCTTGGCACCCAGGGCTTGCAACTTTTGGGTAAATTCACTACGAGTAAAGTGGGAAAGCGTTCCGGTTAAAACTACCGTCTTATTTTTGAAATAATTATCAGGAATTTCTTCTACTTGTTCCTCGGTTTCGCCCAAGTAATCCATATTAAGACCACTAGCCTGCAGTTTTTTGACTAGTTCGACCACTTCATCTTGCGCAAAATAAGTCGTCAATGCTTCTGCAATTGTCATGCCTATTGTATCGATTGCAGCTACTTCTTGCACGTCTGCTTCCATAATCTTTGTCATATTTTTAAACTTTTGGGAAATTAAACGCGCAGCTTTAGCACCAACATGATCAATTCCAAGACCAGTTAACAGTAATTCAACCGAATTTCTCTTCGAATTGTTAATTGCAGTCAATAAATTATTAATTGACTTATCCTTAAAATGATCAAGCTTAGCTAAATCGCTGGCTTGTAAATGGTATAAGTCAGCTACGTTGTGAACTAAATCGTTTGTAATTAATTGTCGAACAATTTTCGGCCCTAGGCCATCGATATTCATTGCTGGCCGCGAAGCAAAGTGGGTAATGCCCTCTTCAATCTGAGCAGGACATGAAGGATTAACACACCGCAATGCAACTTCATCTTTTAAGTGAATTAATTTTTCACCACATGAAGGACATTCTGTTGGAATCGGATAAGGTTCACTATCCTTAGGACGTTTAGCCATGACCACTTCTGAAATTTCTGGAATAATATCGCCAGCTTTATGCAGCATCACGGTATCACCAATCCGGACGTCTTTTTGCTTGAGCAAATCGGCGTTATGCAAAACAGCGTGTGAGACGGTTGTCCCAGCCAGCTGTACCGGATCCATGATTGCGGTTGGCGTTACAACACCGGTACGGCCAACCGTCCATTTAATCTCGTGAACAACTGTTGCTTGCTCTTCTGGTGGAAACTTATAGGCGATTTCCCACCGCGGAATTTTAACCGTATTGCCCAGTTCATTTTGCAAATTCAAGTCATCGACCTTAAGTACAATGCCATCAATGCCGTATTGCAGTGAATCACGTTTAGCGGTGTATTCATCAATAAACGCAAAGATTTCATCCATCTTAGCCAGTCGTTTACCTGTTTGATTAGTGTGGAAACCTAAACTTGTCATCTTCTCAATTGCTTGATGCTGACTCTTGATTTCCTCAGGAGGATTAACCCAAGTATAAATGAAGGTACTTAAATTACGGTGCTTGGTAATACTAGCATCTAGCTGGCGCAATGATCCGGCAGCAGCATTTCGCGGATTAGCAAAAACGGTCTCACCATTTTCATCACGTTCACTATTTAACTTGGCAAAAGCTTCCTTACCCATATAACACTCGCCACGTACCTCCATGGTCAATTTTTCCGGCAAGGTTTGTGGAATATCTGAAATAAAGCGGGCATTCGGCGTTACGTCTTCACCGACTAAACCATTTCCACGCGTTGACGCCCGTGTAAGCTTGCCATCCGTATATTCCAAATTAATTGATAAGCCGTCAATTTTTAGTTCGACGTTATAGGCAACTTCGTGACCGATTTGCTTTTGCACCCGCTCATCAAAGGCACGCAGCTCCTCTTTGGAAAATACATCCCCCATTGAAAGCATTGGCACCTGGTGGGTAACCTTCGTTAATTCACTGTCAAGTTGACCACCAACACGTTGCGTAATTGAATCTTGCGTAACCAGTTGCGGAAATTGTTGTTCCAATTCAACTAACCGCTGATAGTTTTGGTCATAAACATTATCTTCAACTTCTGGCGCATCTTTTGAATAGTATGCATCAGCCCACTGATCGAGCTTATCTCTAAGCGAAGCAACTTCTTTTCTGGCTTCATCAAGAGTTAAATCTGCCATTTTGTTCCTCCTGATTAAAAAATATTATTTTGATCTTACCGATTTCATTATACCTTTTTAATTGGGGCAAATGCTGCTAGAAGGCGCTTGATTCCAATATTTGGAAATGCAATATCAAGCTCCATGTCTTCACCAGTACCATTAACCTTGGCAACGACTCCGCGTCCCCAAGCCTTATGTTCAACTTGATCGCCAACATTCCAACCTTTTTTCTCAGCCCCCACAGCACCTGCAGGCTTAACCTTTGGGGTATAAACTTGCGCACGGGCACGCTCATCAATATTTGCAAACGGAGCAGTTTGAACTTGAAAATTGCTATCAGCCATACTTGGAGCAGCCGCATTTTCTGTTTCTAAATCAGCTAGGTCGATCTCATCCAAAAATCTTGATGGTGGATTGTTCTGCATTCTGCCATACATCATTCTAGAGTAAGCATTAGTTAGATATAGTTTCCGCTTAGCACGGGTAATGCCGACATAAGCCAGTCTGCGTTCTTCTTCTAGCTGATCATCTTCTAAAAGTGCACGTGAAAGTGGGAACAGTCCGTCTTCCATTCCTACCAAGAAGACAACAGGAAATTCCAGTCCCTTAGCCGCATGAAGTGTCATTAATGCCACTTGATCATCATTGTTAGCCAGGTCATCCTGATCGCTTAACAGCGAAACTTCAGCCAAAAAATCACTCAGTGCGCTTGACTCATCATCTTCTGGCTCATATTGATCATCGAAACGCTTAGTTACAGAAAGAAATTCATCCAAGTTTTCAAGTCTTGTTTCGGCTTCAATCGTTTTTTCAGCCTTTAGCGCATCGGTATAACCAAAATCCTGCAAAATCTTTTCCGTTAACCCGGTCACGCTGTGATCTTTAGCATACTCAATGGCATCACGCAGTTTTGCACCAAAATCACTTAATTTATTGGCTGCTCTAGCGGTTAAGCCGGTCATTGTCAAGTGGCTAAATGCATCAAGAAGTGACAAATTATTGTCACGAGCAAAAGTCGTAAACTTTTCCACACTGACATTGCCGATGCCCCTTTTTGGTGTATTAATAATCCGGTTAAAACTCATCGAATCACTCGGATTAGCCACTAATTTAAGATATGCCATAATATCCATAATTTCTTTGCGATCGTAGAATTTATGGCCGCCGACAATTTGGTAAGGAACATTAGACTTAACAAAGGCTTCTTCGACTGTTCGCGATTGAGCATTTGTCCGGTACAAAACAGCAAAATCGTGGTAAGAGCGATTATGCTCATTAACCTCTTCTTGAATCTTTGAAATGATGAAATGAGCCTCATCGTCACCACTTTGGGCACGGTAATAGGTAACCTTATCCCCGTCTCCTTGGTCTGTCCATAATTTCTTGGCTTTTCGGTTATGATTGTTCTCAATCACGGCATTAGCGGCTGAAAGAATATGACCAGTTGAGCGGTAATTTTGCTCTAGCTTAACTGTTTGGACACCAGCATCCTTGTAGTCATTTTCGAAGTTCATGATGTTTTCCATATTTGCTCCGCGCCAGCCATAAATGGACTGATCGGCATCACCGACAACGCAAATATTTTTATACTGGGCAGCTAATTCATGACAGAGTTCATACTGCGCTTGATTAGTATCCTGATACTCATCTACAAGCAAATAGCGAAATTTATTTTGATAATAGTGTAAAACTGCCTGATCCGTTTTAAATAAAACTAAAGTCTGCATAATCAAATCATCAAAGTCCATAATCTGATCATGCTTTAACCGCCGTTGGTATTCTCGATATACTTGTGCAGCAACCTTGTCAAATGGGGTCGAGCTGCTAGTGGCAAAGGCATCAGGAGTTAATAAATCATTTTTAGCATTAGAAATAGCGGATAATACGCGCCGTGGTTCATACACCTTAGGATTAAGATTCTGCTCTTTTTCAATGTGCTTAATTAGTGTTAATTGTTCAGATGAATCAGCAATTGAGAAATTACTGCCATAACCGATTTTGTCAGCATCACGCCGTAAAATCCGAACACAAAGAGCGTGAAAAGTCGACATCCAAATGTCATTTGCTTGCGGCCCGAGCAATTTTTGTTCCCGTTCGCGCATTTCAGTAGCAGCCTTATTAGTAAAAGTAATTGCCAAAATATTCCACGGCAGAACCTGCTTTTCTTCGACGAGATAGGCGATTCGTCTGGTTAAAACAGAGGTCTTGCCTGATCCCGCACCGGCAACAACCAATAATGGCCCCTCAGTAATCTGGACAGCTTTTTGCTGTTGCTCGTTTAATCCTGTTAAAATTGCTTCTTCGCTCATGCTAATTCCCTTCACAAACCAAATTTTGTAACTATATTATTGTACCAAAAAAGAAGGCATCTTTTAGGATAGATTGCCTTTTATTTATCAAACCGATCAAGATGATATTGTTCAATTAGTTTAATCAATTTATCAGCATAATTCGGATCAGTGGCGTACCCATCTTGAACAAGTGCGTGAGCCTGCTTGCGGTAATCTTTGGCGGTTAAAACGTGTTTATATTGTTGCTTATTCCAAGTGGTTCCCTTTTGAAAAAGCCTAGCATGTGCCCTAATTGATGCCTCGTAAGAATCATAAATTTGAAAGCGCGCCTTGACCACAATCCATTTGCCCTTAACGTATTCTTTCGTAGTTAAAACTGCTGAAGTATTAGGATTAGTGCCTTTTACACCAAACAAATTATTATATTTTTGCGATAGACTGCTTTGACCATAGTCACTTTCAAGACAAGCTTGAGCAATTGTAATACTCGGGAGAAGCTCAAACTCGCGGTCAACTTCTTTAGCAATCGGACCAATTTCCTTAATAAAAGCCTTATGCTGCCGAATAATTTTTTGTCTTGCCTCTTCACGTGCTAGCTGTTCCTGCCTGATTTGTTCTGACTGAATTGCTTGCCGGCGATAATATCTAAATGCCACAAATGCAATTATCAACACAAACAAAATAATAAACGTGCGAAGTATAATTACAAAATTAGACTGCTTTTTTCCCTTACGTCTTTTCGCCATGAAATTTACCCTTACTTCTTAATCATTATCTATAAGTATAAACTCTTCTTAGCTTAAGTCATGCAATGTAATTAATTTTTAAAATAAAAAAAGCACCTTAAAGTTAGTGGTGCCTTAATTAAACTATACAAAAAAATGGAGCCAAAGCTCCATTTATCTTTAGTGCGGGCAAGAAGACTCGAACTTCCACGATCTAAAAGCGATCACAAGATCCTTAGTCTTGCGCGTCTGCCAATTCCGCCATGCCCGCAACACATACAATACTATAACCCAAAATTAATTCTAGTACAAGAGCTTTTTAAAAATAAATTGCTTTAGCTTGCTATTTAAGACAAAAAAGCAAAGATGCTGGCATAAAACAAACACTTCCAATTAGTTGTCCTAATCTTCAGATTAATGCTTTATGTCTGCCCAATGCTTTTTACGCTATTATTGGTTGACTAATTTTTGCAAAATTTGATTTAACTCAGCCTGCTTGTCCCCTAGGACAGCAAAAAATTTCTGATCAATCTTTTCAATGATTGGCGTTGCCTCATTGACTTTTTCCATACCCGTGGCAGTCATCTTGATTGCCTTAGCCCGCGTATCTGTTAAAGAGACTTCCCGTTTGACTAAATTGTTTTTCTCGAGATTTTTTAAAATCGTTGAAACTGTCATAACATCAATCCCGCTTTGTCTTGAGAGCGCAACTTGATTAACTTCGACCTCATCTTGGCTAAGATATGCTAGAGATGCAAGTACAATAAACTGCGGGTGGGTAAGTTCAATTGCCTGAAGTGCATCCTTAATTTGCTTATGCCATTTATTATAGACTTTAGCAAACGATAAACCTAAAGATGCAGCTGAATCATCACGATACTTTGATGAAAACTCAGTCATTCTTTCTTGCCGCCTTTTCTAAGGCAAAAATGGACTCTGGTACATCTGCAAATATTTCTGCAACAAATTTTAAGTCCGCAGAATTAGTTTCTCTATTCTGCGGAACAAATTCAACCGAATGAGTGATGGTCGTCTTAGCACCTTTTTTCCCAATCTGATGAGTGAAATAGACATCTCCCATTCCCGGGATTGGTGTCCGATCCGTAAACTCCTCATTTTCGGTGACTGATTCTAAAACAAAATCCATTGCTGGCTGACCTTCTAATTTCATCTGGCCTTTAGTGCCTTGAATGAAGTCCCCGTCTAAAGTGACCTTTTCTAAATCTCCTTCCCAAGCAAACCAATTGTCGATATTGGCATAATATTGCCAAATACCTGCTGCGGTTAAGTCCGTTTCTTGTTCGTAACTAAATTTCATTTTTGTTCTCCTTATAATAAGTACTTATATAATATTAACACTTATTATTTTAGCTGTAAATCATATATCCTTTTTAGTAAAAAATTTTTGAGGCAAATAAAAATCATCCAAGTTTAAAGCAACAATGGATGATTATTAGAAGTATTGTTAAATTTTTAAATCAAGACTGCCACTATCTGCCAGTAATGTTAGTCTACCATCTGTTCGTTAACATATCGTGCATATAGCGGATGAGTTTTCATTAATTCGTGATGTGTACCGTGACCAGTTACTTGACCATGCTCAATAAAGTAAATTTGGTCAGCGTTAACAATCGTGGCGAGTCGGTGAGCAATGACCAAAGTGGTTCGATTCACCATTAACTTATCTAATGCTTGTTGTACTTTGCTTTCAGATTCAGAATCTAAACTAGCCGTTGCTTCATCAAGCATCAAAATTTTGGGATCGCGTAAAAAGGCACGTGCAATTGCCAGGCGCTGCTTTTGTCCGCCAGAAAGCTTAATTCCGCGTTCACCAATCTCAGTGTCCATTTGTTTAGGAAAATCTTTGACAAATTTGTCCGCGTAGGCAAGCGCCAATCCGCGCCACAGTTCAGCATCAGATAAACTGCCAGGCAAGCCGTAAGTCAGATTGTCACGAATCGTACCAGAAAAAATGGCACTATTTTGCGAAACATAGCCGATCTGCGAGCGCCAATTTTCCAAATCAATCTCAGCAATATTTTGCTCATCGATCATAATTTTGCCGCTATCAGGTTGGTAAAAACGTTCAATTAGGGCAAAAATGGTTGATTTCCCGCCACCACTTGGGCCAGCAAAGGCGATTACCGAATTAGGCTTAGAGGTGAATGAGACCGATTCTAAAACTGGCTCCCCTGGTTCATAACTGAAACTTAAATTTTCAGCCGTTAATGTCTTATTAGCTAAATCCGTCTTCGGACTAGTTTTGTCCTTCTCTGGTTTGATTGCTAAAATCGCTTGAATCCGTTCAGTCGATCCCAGCGCTTTTTGAATTTGAGAAAAGAAAGTTGCAAAATTGGCCACTGGAGCAATTACATTAAATAAATAAAGTAGAAAAGCAACTAGGGATCCACTAGATAAACTGCCTTGGCCAACACGAATTAAGCCAAAAGCTAAGATACCGGCAAAGGCAGCCATCATTAAAGTAGTCATGATTGGTTGCAAAATAGCTTCCACGCGGGCATCCACTACACCAATCTTAAATATTTTTTGAATCATTCGCTGCCCGTGCTTTTGTTCAAAATTTTCACCATTGCTGGCTTTAATTAGCCGCACTTCAGACAGCTTTTCACTAACGTCACCGTTAAATTCTGCCGTGGCGCTCTGCAATTTTCGTCCCAGCCTGGCCATGATTCGACCAACAGGTAATAAAACGAGTACCACAATTGGGACAATCGTGAACATCAATAAAGCCATCTGCCAATCCATCACAAACAGGATAATCAGCGAAAAGAAGAGTTGAATCGCCCCAGTAATAAAGTTGGGAAATTGCGAAGCAATTAAGTCTTTAATGACTCCCGTATCATTAACCAACCGCGAACTGCTTTCGCCAGCTTTATTTTCGTCAAAATAAGAAATTGGCAATGATAATAAGTGGTTCCATAACTTCTCTCTCAAACTCTTAACAACACTTTCACCGAAGTAGCGTAAAATGTAGCCGCCCAGAGTTCCTAACACCAGCTGAACAACGAAAATAACAATAATAATTACCATACTATGATAGTTAAACTTGTCCCATTTACTTGTATCAACTAGGTCACGAGTTAATAGTGGTAAAACTAGATTAGCCGCGCTAGTAACTAGACTAAAAGTTAAGCCCATAACAAACAGAGATTTCTTTAAGTCCAATTGATTTAATAAATGAAAGAAATCGCTTAGCTTAACTTGCTTAGTCTTACCTTTACGTGACTTGAACGCCATTAAAATACCGGCTTTCTAAATTTGTCTAAACAAAAAGTTTTTCATTAACTGAAAAACTTTTTTTACTTTATTCTAATTATATTTCTTCATCTTCATTATGCCAAAATTTTCGCCAAAAGTCGCGGTCATATTCCCATTTTTTATCAAAATCACAATATTTATGCTTAAAATCTGGTCGTTTGAAATCGCGGCAGTATTCATCATGGTAATGGTGCCGGTTATGCATCTGGTGACACATTTGGCGCATTTCTTCTTTAGAAAAGTCGTGGCTTTCAGCATACTTGTGCCACTTTGAATAAGCTTGCATCCGAAAAGCGGGATCAACAAACTTTTGTGCTTCGTGTTTAAAGTCAGCATCCCAGCCGTCAGCGATCTTCTCCAAGTAATGACTAAAATTGGTCTGTTCATCTTCACTTAATCCGGCAAAAAAGGCAGTGGTGTCTTGCTTCTTTTTCAGTGCGTCTAGCTTATTAGCCTCTTCACGACCTTCTTCAGTCAAGTAGACCCGCTTTACTCGTTTATCTTTTTCATCAGTTTCACGTCTAATGATCCCCTTAGCTTCCATCTTTTTTAACAATTCTGCTAGTGAACCAGGCTTTAAGGCTAAAATTTCTGCTAAATAGTTTTGTGTTAGACCATCTTCAAGCTTAAGTACCGCCAAAACCCGTTTTTGACCCGAAATCGGCAGTTTATTTTCAAACATGAAATAACGGCTTGCACGCATAATGAAATGTAATTGCTTCATTAAATTATCACTTGTTTGACTCATGATTAAATCTCCTTAATATTTATTTTTTAATTTTAGTTAGGTACCTAATGTTTATACTTAAATTATAGTTTGGTACCTAATCAACTGTCAAACAAAATTGAGTAATTTTCATATCATTCGTGCGGTGTCCCATCAAGTCGCAGCTTTCCGCCACACTTGCCGCAAGCATACCGGCGAACATTAATCCGGCGCACGCGGTGGTAGGTTTGACCGCATCTTTGGCAGCGGTAAATGTAGTTAACTCTGCGGCTGCGTTTTAACCCGATATCAGGGGCATAACGACTGCCACCCACCTTCGCTAATAATACTTTAAAGTCAGCATCACGGTGCCGATAGCCTTTGCTAGCAAGATGCAAATGATAATGCACCAATTCGTGTTTAATGATGCCAATTAAGGCGTCTCGGTACTGCGGTGCTAAAAAATGAGCGTTAATTTCGAGATGATGATCGGCTAAGTGGTAGCGTCCCCCTGTTGTTGTCATACGGGAATTAATTTTGACATCATGACAAAAAGGCTTACCAAAATACTTCAGCGAAACCTCTTCCACCAGCTTTTGCAGTTCTTCTTGCGTCATTAGCGAAAAATCTTAGCATAAAGTGCAGCTTCTTTTTGGGTCTTAATGCGCACTTTTAGAGCAGTTACTAATTTGCGTTTTAGTGGTTTAGCGCCTTCCATCCAAGTGCCGGTAAAAACGTGAATCGTTTTTGACTTTGGCGATGGATTGCATAAAATACCGTCGGGATAAACATGAATCCCACTACTTAACACTTGCTCCTTATTATTCGGCTGCGCTTGATACTTGGTTTTTAAAATATCGGAAACTGAGACCGTATTAACTCCCGCCAATTGATCATTATGATCAAATGAAAAGTTGCGGTCATCATAATAGGCCAGCATATCCTTCAGCAGTGGATGATGCTTCTCAGCACCAAAAACGGCGGTAAACGGGTTAGCCGGATTTTCAAAACCAACAAAGGCACGATTATTAAGAAGGGATTCAAGGTTATCTAACACCAAGACATCCGTATCCAAATAGATTCCGCCCATTTCGTACACTGCTTTGGCCCGAATATAGTCAGAAACAAACGCCCATTTTTTAGCCTTATAGGCCTGTTCGACGTACTTATTTTCATGAATATCAAAATTATCTTCGTTCCATTCGATAATCTGGTAGTCCTGCAAGTGCTTTTGCCACGTTTTCATGCACCGCTGAATATTTTTAGGTTTAGGATTACCCCCGACCCAAACATAATGAATAATTTTAGGAATCATTTCTATCCTCGTATAAAAAATCGTTTTAGTAACATAATAATATCTTGGTTAAAATCAAGTTTCATCAAAAACATTAATCCTACATATAGAAGGAACATGATTATTGACTTTATTACCATATTGAAAAAGGCTGATGAAACTATTGGTGGCAAAATCATCCCCACTGCTAGGACAATAACGGAAATAAGCAGGTACTTGGGAATTTCTTTAAAGGAATACTTAAAGTCATAGCCGTCACGCACAATCCACAAGCGCAAAAGCAAAACAATAAATTCGGTTATTAAGATTGCCACCATCGCCCCGGTTGCACCATAAAGGCGGTCAAGAAAGTAACTCAAGATCACTTCAAGAAAGGCACCAATAATTACTGGTAATGCATAATCACGGTCGCGGTGATTGGCTAAGGCAAATTGGTTGGCAAAAACGCCACCGGTTGGAATCATGACAATTGTTAGTGCAAAAAAGAACATCAGTGGTGTCATTGGAATAAATTTATGACCAAAGAAAAACGGGACAAATTCTTTCGTATTTGCCATGATAATCACGGCAAACATCGTTCCCAGCATCACCGTTGCTTCAAGTGATTTTTTTAAAATAACTCGTTGTTCCTTTTTACCCTCACCAGCCATTTTGGGCATAATTACAAGTGAAATACTAGTCACAATTCCCAGCACCATGTTCGAAATACGTTGTGAATTATCGTAGTAGGCCACCTGGGTGGAATTTTGAAAAAGCCCTAAAATTGGCTTATCAAGCGACGTATAGATTTGGGTCGCAATTTGGGGAATAAGCAGGGTGATAATTGCTTTAATTGTTGTTTGGTACTTATAAAAGTGCTTAACTGGTCCACCAACATAGCGGTGAATATCAAACCAAAAAACAAATGAACCCAGCATTGTGGAAACTGACATGATTAACATGTATTTCCATAAATCCCCTGGCTGTTTAACCCATAATAAAATTAGCACAACTGAAACAAGCTTTACTGCCGTATTTTTTAAAACCACCCGGCCAAAGGCTGCCAATCCTTGGAAAAACCAGGAAATATCAACTTGTGCCGAGATTAAGTATGGCACCATCAATAATAGATAATTGCCGTATTTAAGATGACAAAAACTGGTGACAGCAACCACCAAAATAATCGTAACCAGACCAGCTAACGCTTGAAAATACCATAATCCCCAAAAAGCATCCGTTAATTCTTGCTGATTACCGAAAGCACGCGTTTGCGAAATGGTTCTCATCCCAATGTAAGAAACTGACAAAGTACAAAAAATCATCAGGAATTGCACAATATTGTTGACATTACTATAGATACCGTAAGTTTTTGGTCCCAAGATGCGGGACAGATACGGTACCGTAATTAACGGTACCAAAACGAGAAAAATTTGATAAACCGCATTATATAAAATATTTAAAAATGTTTTCTTCACAATTTTTCCTCTAATACTGATTTGCCATTAAGGCATAAATCGCCGCACACGCTGATTCATCTTGCAATTGATTAGTTAGGTGCAGCCAATATTGCCGTTTCTGTTGTTTTCGGTCAGGTGCACTAAGCCCAGCAAGCAATTCTGCTTGTGTTTTAACACAAATACCAGGAACTACTTCTTCATAGGGACCAAGCAAAAGTCCCCGTTTTTGCTCATACTGCCTCAGGTAATTAGTTACAAAAATAATTGGCTTGTCTAAAGTTAAATAATCAAAATAAATTGATGAATAGTCAGTAATAAGCATATCGGTATTGCCCAAGAGCTCATATAAATCATAATCATGCGCAAATAAATAGTCATTATTAAGGTAAGCAATATTAGAATAGTGACTGGTCTGCGTTCCTAAAAGCTGCATTTCGTATGGGTGCAGTTTAACAATTAAGTACTGGTGTTTTGCTTTTAAAGCCTCATTTAACGATTCAGCATCAAAATCCGGCAAGGCAAAAAAGTTGCCGGCCTTAATCTGGGCCATGATTTGTTCATCTTCCATTTCATAGCGAAATGTCGGCATATAGATCGCAATTTGAGCTTGCTCATCTTGAACCTTAAATAAAGCGGTCAATAGCTGCGCCTTTGACAATGCAGGATGCTTTAATGCGTCCAAGCGCGGGAAGCCCACTTTTTGGTATTTGGTAGTCTCAATGGCACAGCAAGCACTCATAAGTGTTTCATACAAATCTGAGCTCGAACACACTACATCCGCATTTTTTTGCCAAAGTTTAGCATTGCGCATGTCGGTTTTGCGTTTAGTATTATTAGCCATAATTCCCATTCGCTTAAGTGGAATGCCATGCCAAAATTGAATATTAACCTGCTTAGCGTGAATTTTAAATGGTTGATGCGTGGTTAAAATAAACTTGGCAGCTCCAATTTCGCGCCAAGTCGCTAGCGGCAAGTGTGACGAGGGCCACGGCTCAACCACAGTGATTTCATATTCAGGATGATTTTTCCTCATATATTTAGCAAAAAGATAACCGTTTGACCCCGATCTGCCGGCCCCATTTAAAACTACTATTTTGTTTTCCCTAATTTTCGTAAATCGTGCACCAATTTTCATCAGGTACATGTAAATTCGAAATAACCAATTTTTCATTCTTTAACTTCCCAATTCTTACTTAGTATAAGGGTACAGAAAAAGCTTGAGCAAACTCAAGCTTTTTTACTTTATTTTTTAGTTTTTTAACTATTTACACCGCTTTTGCCAGTAGCCAGCGTTTACGCAATTGCATTCTAAAGTTGTTGATAATTGCCAGCTTGCACAGAAATTAGCTTATTGCTAGACTAAATTTAGTTCATTTATGATTAAAATTGTAGAATACCTGAGGAAAAATAATGGCAAATAAGCAAACTGTTTCTAACAAACTTCTGATCATTTACCTTCTTATTTTTTATTTATGGTGGGCGGTAGAAGAAATATGCAACTGGCAATATTCTAGTATCCCGCTTTTGCAAGAATCAATCAGTGCTTTAGTAAAATTTGCCACTTGGAGCATTCCGGCCTATTTCTTAATCAAAAAATATTCTGATCGGCTGGCAATTGGGTATTCCACTATGTTTAAAAATCATTTTCGCTTCTGGCCATACCTAGGATTATTTATCCTTATGCTTATTTACCTGTTTGCTATCGTTTATTTTACTAGTGGAACAATCCGGATAAATCCTAGTTGGCACCCAACAGATTTAATTGGCAGCTTTTTAATTGTTGGCATTACTGAAGAACTAGTTTTTCGTGGCTGGATTTTAAATGCATTATTACCCAAATTTAAAACATGGGTTGCTCTGTTAATCGATAGTATTTTATTTTTGGTTATTCATTTTCCAATCTGGTATCGAACCGGAACTTTTTTAAGCAACTTCGCTTCTGGGGCTGAATTTACAGTAATCATTCTGGGAATTTTATTTGGTCTACTATTTATCAAAAGCAAAAATATTTTTGTGCCCATCATCTTTCATATGTTCTGGGATTTAATCTTAACCGTTTTCTTGCTTTAATCACTTAATTCCCACTCTTAAAATTAATCACATCAAAACAGTTATGAACCATTAGTTAATAAATTGCTAATGGTTCTTTTTTAGTTGGTTTCGGGTATGCTTTTGCCAAAATTGCTAAGTCATCGGGAGTCAGGTCGATTTCTAATGCCTTTAAATTCGAGAGCAAATGCTTGGAACTGCTGCTTTTTGGAATAGCAAGAACATCAGGCTGTTGCATTACCCAAGCTAGTAGAATTTGAAAAGGAGTAGCACCATGATTTTGTGCAACGGCCATCACAGCCGGATCTTGGGTCATCGTACTGCCCATTTTTGGTCCTCTTCCCAGTGGACTATAGGCAATTAAAGGAAGATGATGCTTTCTTTGCCAAGGCAAGAGACTGTATTCAATTCCACGTGTCTCTAGGTTATATAGATCCTCATTGGCAGCCACATTTTTACCACTAGGCAATTGCCATAATTCTTCCATATCAGCGATATCAAAATTGGAAACGCCCCAAGCCCGAAAATAGCCTTTTTCTTGCAAGCTTTGAAGTGTTTCAACCGTTTCTTCAAGTGGAACCATTCCTCGCCAATGATATAAATATAAGTCAAGGTAATCTGTTTGCAGACGCTTTAAACTATTCTCAACACTTTGTTGCATTTTAGCAGCAGAGGCATTTTGAGGTAAAACTTTAGAAATTAAAAATAAATCTGATCTTTGATATGGCTTGATAGCCTGTCCAACTAAACTTTCCGAGCGACCATTGCCATACATTTCTGCCGTGTCAATCACGCGTAAACCAGCATCAAGACCAGCTTGAATTGCCTTAATCTCTTCTTTTTCTGCCGCAGCCGAATTACCCATTTCCCATGTACCAATACCTAAGGCCGGCAATTTTTGCTGATTAATCGTCACTGTTTTCATCATTAAGTTCCTTTCTATTAGAATATATTTTCAATATTATCTTGCTAACTTAAGCATACTATATCATTAGCTAAAAGAGCAATTTAGCGCAACAGCAGTTTATAATCTTGCCAATAATAGGATAACGGTTGCAATAGCAAAATCATTGCCCCGGTGAGCCCCAAAATTGTTATTTGGTTGGCACCACTCTACAATAAACAATATAGGAGGGCTACTTTAATGGAAGAATCATTTACAAATTCATTTAAATTATCAGGTAAACAATGGTTAATTATTATCTTTTCCAACTTGCTTGCATATTGTTGTTTAATCATGCCCGGGATTCAAATACCAGACTTTTTAGCCTTTGATGAAAACCACCCTAGTATCGTGGCAGCTATTTTCCAACTAATTGTCGTTACTGTTTTTCTTGCTATCCAAATTATTGGTGCTCAAATCGCTACCAACAACAGGTGGCGGCAACTATTTCATTTCCCTCACGCTAAAGAATGGTTATTGATTGCTGCTTTCTTTATTGTTGCTTACGTAACTTCAGTAGTAACGGGAATAATTTCACAGAACATTTTTGGTTCCGTTTCAGGAAACGCTGCTGCTGGATTAACCCTAAAGTCTCCGCATGTCTGGACAATCTTCTTTTACCAGCGCTTTAGCAGTGCTATCCAAATTATGGGCGAGGAATTTTTAGCAATCATGCCCTTGCTAGCTCTTACGCAATTGGCAACTAGTCTGCATTTACCTGCCCCTATCTGGTGGGGTAACATTGGCTCAGCACTTGTATTTGCCCTACTTCATTTGTCTACATACGACTATAATCTGGGCTACGTCATTTTGGGGCTGGCTTTTACCCGCATCGTGTTAAACCTAGCATTTATCAAAACGCACAATATGTGGGTTAGTTTTCTGGTTCACTTCTTATTCGATACGCTTGCCTTTTTAGTTCTGTTATTAGCAACTAAGTAGGTCATTCTTTTATTATTAAACATTAACGTGCAAAAATGCTTCTCCTGATTGATCAAGAGAAGCATTTATTTTGGCTTAATAAAACAATTCATTGTAAACATGACAAGGTGCGGTTAATTTTTTTCCTGCTCTTTATTCTTATTATTCAAATGAAATTCACTATCAGCGGATGAATCAACTGTATAGGTCATTTCATCACCTCTAACCACGTAATGAGAAAACTCTAAAGGCTGTTCAAATTGGTTATAGACCGTTTTATTAACATCAAAGAGTGGCACAACTTTGTTCAGTTTTAAAATTTCTGTTTGTTTAGCATTGGGCAAAACTGTGCTAATCTCACGGTACGAATTGGTGGGAATTTCGTGGTACTTGCGCTCTAGGTAATCATAAAGCGAAGAATCGGCCTCAATTTTAACTAATAAATCTGGGAAGCGCTCAGCCGGCAACCACGCTTCATCAATTGCAATTGGAACATCCGCAATTTCGAAAAGGCGTTTGATATATACTAGATCTGCTTTTTCAGCCAGCAATAACTCTTTAGCTATTGCTGCATTTTTTAAAATTTCACGCTTTAAAATTTTGGGTTTGCTTGGTTGATCACGTGACCCAGCGAATTCTGAAAAGCCTTGAATCTGATCCAATTTACCTATCATCTTTTTAATATTGACGTAGGATCCCTTTCCTTGAACCGTCACAATCAGTCTCTCATCAGTTAGTAACTTCAGAGCCTTACGGACAGTTATTCGACTTACTTGATATTTTTTGCACAAAAATTGTTCACTTGGTAACTTCTGTCCAGACTGTAATTTATTTGCTTGAATTTGTTGTTTAATATCTAGGTAGATTTTCTTATAAAGCGGCATAACAGCTTCAATTGGTTTATCAGAACTCATTACTATACTCCTTTATTTTATTCAATCTTACTAAATAAAGAACAAAATCACAAACTCTAAGTTTAATTTAAACACCATTTTTAAGAGTTTTGGTTAAGAAAATTATCACTTTTAGTTGACAAGTGAGTAAGTACTTACTACAATACTGTCTATCAGTGAGTGAACATTCACTTATTAAAGGAGGAAATTATGGCTTATCTTATTAATTTAACTCATTTACAAAAATCCTATGGTAAGCAAACCGTTTTACATGATATTAACCTCAATGTCATGCCGAAAGAAATCGTTGGTCTAATCGGCCCTTCCGGAGCGGGAAAGTCAACTACGATTAAGACCATGCTTGGGATGGAAAAAGTCGACAGTGGAGAAACGCTTGTGTTAGGTACACAAATGCCTAACCGCCAGATTTTAAGTCAAATTGGCTATATGGCACAATCTGATGCCCTGTACGAAACTCTAAGCGCTAAAGAAAACCTTCAATTTTTTGGCAAGATGAAAGGCGTGTCGGGGACTGAATTGGAACAAGAAATTGCCTATACAGCAGATGTGGTTGAATTAACCGCTGATTTAAATAAACGAGTAGCCAATTATTCTGGCGGTATGAAGCGGCGGTTATCACTCGCTATCGCCCTTTTAGGCCAACCAGAATTACTAGTGCTTGATGAACCGACGGTCGGAATTGACCCATCGTTGCGCCGCAAAATTTGGCACGAACTTAAGTTAATCCGTGACCAAGGTCGAAGCGTGCTAATTACGACGCACGTAATGGACGAAGCAGAGCTGACTGATCGCGTGGCCCTACTTTTAAATGGTAAAATCATTGCTTTTGCGAAACCAAAGAAATTAGAAGAACAGTATCAGGTTGACTCAATTGAAGACGTCTTCTTAAAGGCAGAAAGTGAGGAAGCAGCAGAATGAGAACTTTAGCAATTACCAAAAAGGTTCTAATAGAATTATTCCGTGACAAAAGATCATTAGCGTTAATGTTTCTTGCACCAATTTTAGTAATGTGGCTGATGAACGTAATGTTTTCAGCTAACTCTAAATCCGAAGCAACAATTGCCACGGTAGATGTTAACCAGTCAATCACACGGAAATTAAGAAAAATTGATGGCATTGATACGGTTAAGTACCAGGATCAAAAAGTTGCTGCTAAAGAACTGAAAAGTCACAAGGTTGATGCCGTTATCTACTATCATGACAACAAATATGACGTTACGCATGCAAATACGGATTCTGGTAAAACAGTTCTGACTAAACAGGCACTAAACGCTGCATTGACTAAGGATAGTTTTCAAATTTTGACTTCTAAACTTAAAAAGACGCAAAAAATGCAAGCGAAACTTATGAAAGCTAATCCCTTACTTGCCAAAACATTACCTCGAGCACCTAAGAATAAAAAGACAAGTAATGTTAAAATTGTCAATCATTACCAATACGGCAATAAGGATACTGGCTTTTTTACCAAAATGGTCCCAATTTTACTAGGCTTCTTCGTTTTCCTATTTGTTTTTCTCATTTCAGGAATGGCTTTATTAAAAGAACGAACCAGTGGCACACTCGATCGCTTGCTGGCAACTCCGGTCAGACGAAGCGAGATTGTTTTTGGTTACATGTTTGGTTACGGCATAATTTCGATAGCTCAAGCTACCGTCATTGTTTTGGCAACCATTTGGCTATTAAAAATCGAAGTCGTCGGTAACATTTTCAATGTTATTTTAGTCAGCTTCCTACTTGCCCTCGTAGCTTTGGCTTTCGGTCTTTTGCTATCTACTTTGGCCGGGTCCGAATTTCAAATGATGCAGCTGATTCCAATTGTTATCGTTCCTCAAGTATTCTTTTCCGGAATAATTCCACTTGATACAATGGTCAATTGGGTTCAATATATCGGTAAAGTGCTACCATTAACCTACACGGGCGATGCCCTAACCAAAATTATGCTCTATGGTAAGGGGTTAAGCAGCATAACTGGTGATATTTTAGCTTTGCTCATTTTTCTGGTAATATTGGTATGCCTGAATGTAGTAGGTTTAAAGAGATATCGTAAAGTATAAAAACCACTTGGGAGATAAGATATGGTTAAAGTTTTGGCAAGTTATCAAGAAGAAATTGCAAACCAAGAGATTCCTTCTGGTAAAAAGAAAGTATTATTAGCGGGGCTGAAATTATTTTCAAAAAAAGGCTTCCATGCGACTACAACGGCAGAAATAGCTCACGAAGCTGGCGTCAGCGAAGGAACAATTTACAAATACTTTAAATCTAAGGATGATTTACTGGCCAAGTTATTAAGCCCGATGTTAACTGAAATTAAAGATAATTTCTTTGTGCAACTGGATGATTATCATGATTTAACAAAGTTAATCTCATTTTTAGTTGAGGATCGGATACAATTTTTACTAATTAATTTTGATTTTCTAAAATTATTTATCCAAGAATTATTAACGGACAATAAGATTATTGACCTGATTAAAACTGAGGTTACAGGTAAAAATGGAGTTTTCGCCTATTTTGACGATTTAAAAAAGCGTTTTGGTGAAATCAATTCTGACCTAACTTCAATTCAACTCTTACGAATTTTTATTAGTCCCATTTTTACGTATGTAGTTCAAGTTAAGGTATTTGGCATTAACTCTCAAGATAAAAATGCTGATTTAGCTTTAATCAAAAAACAAATTTACCTCGGATTAACTGCGTAACTTAAAAACCGCTGGCAAGATTGCCAACGGTTTTTATTATTGTTTTAAAGACCTTTTGTACTTACGTAACTTCTTTAATGCCCATTCATAATGGCTGGAAGTATTCGAAATAAAATAGGTTCCTAAAGTATTATTTCCGGTCCAAGAAAAAACATTCTTGGTAAATAGTTGATCATTAGAAAAAGTCGCAAGTAATTTCATTACCTGCTGGTGACTTTTAGCCAGTAATTCTTCAGCTTCTTTTAAACTGGTTTTCTGGTGTTTCTGCCATATTTGCTGATTCATTTCACCATAATTACGCCAATTATAGCCATCTGGTAAAAAGTCCTGTGTTTTTCCTGCCTGATTATTTTCAATCCATTCCAATAGCAGTTTTTGCCACTCGTATAAGTGAATCAGCACATCGCGGATATTGCGATCCCGCTTCCAATGTTCACCCTTTAATTTATCAGTTTCAAAAGCAAAGTTGCCAGTCTGTGCCTTCTCGGGTAAAGAATCAATGAGGTCAACTATTTTCTCGTAAGCAGTATTGCTTGCCTCAATCAAATCAGCTTTACTAGTTGGTCTAGCCATTATTTTTCTCCTATTAACATACAGAGCTGCATACCTAAGTTAATTAACTTTTTTACATAGCTTTCTGTAAATACTAAAAATACAGACTAAAGATACCAATAAAAAAACTTTTTTGCAAGCTGTTATTTATTAAAACTAAATCAGCAAAAGCTGCTTGAGAAAAATTATGACCACGAACCATCATCTAAAACCAGGTGACCATCACCTAAGTCTTTCATTGCCTTGTTAACATATTGATTACGAAAAGCGTGGTAATCAGACAATTGCTTTTTTTGTTCGGCAATTGGATCAGTAATTGGAATTGCAGTTAGTAAGCTCTTAGTATACGGATGAACGGGATTAGCAAAAATTGCTTCAGTTGGTCCCGTCTCAACGATATGACCGAGATGGATGACCCCAATGTGACTGGAAATGTGCTTGACCATTGCTAAATCATGGGCAATAAACAGCATTGCACTACCTGTTTTTTCTTGAACTTCTTGGAGCAGGTTAACTACTTGGGCTTGCACCGAAACGTCTAAAGCAGAGATTGCTTCATCAGCAATAATTAGTCTAGGATTCATAATCACTACGCGGGCAATTCCTACTCTTTGACGCTGACCACCAGATAACTCTTGGGGATAGCGGTTAACAAAGGAACTATCAAGGCCAACGACTTTCAGCATTTTAATCACGCGAGCCATTTTCTCGTCTTTACTTAATTCCGGATAATGAATATCTAAACCTAACTTGACGATGTCGCCCACTTTCTTACGCGGATTTAACGAAGACATAGGATCTTGAAAGATCATCTGCATGTCCTTGCGCAGCTTAGCTGTCCGTTTCTTATCCATACTGCCGCCAATTTGTTCGCCCTCAAACAGTACTTCACCAAAGGTGGGTTTATATAAGCGGATAATTGAGCGACCAATTGTTGTTTTACCACTACCTGATTCACCAACTAAGCCAAAAGTTTCGCCACTGGCAATATTAAAAGAAATATCATCAACAGCTTTAACGATCTTTTTCTTTCCAATTGGAAAGTATTGTTTTAAATGGTGTACTTCAAGAATATTATTCGCCATTGACTTCAGCTTCTTTCTTCATTTTTGCAATTCTTTTTTGGAGAATTGCGGGAACTTCAACTTTGGGTGCGCGCTTGTCAAGCAGCCAGGTGGCAGCATAATGATGATCATTAACCTTAAACATTGGTGGCTGCTTTTTAAAATCAATCTTTAACGCATATTTATTGCGCGGTGCAAAAGCATCCCCAACAATTGGTTGCGTCAGATCCGGAATTGTCCCCGCAATCGTCGGCAGTTTTTTAACATTTTCATTAACATCTGGTACCGACTCAAGTAATCCCCACGTATACGGATGTCGCGGATCAAAGAAAATATCTTCACTTGTGCCCGTTTCGACAATTTTGCCAGCATACATCACGTTAACGTTAGTGGCAATATTAGCTACAACGCCCAGATTGTGGGTAATGAAAATAACAGAAAGCTTGCGACTTTTCTGAATAGACTTGATCAAGTCAAGGATTTTTGCCTGGATTGTAACATCAAGTCCCGTCGTCGGCTCATCACAGATAAGTAAGCTGGGATTCCCAGATAAAGCAATTGCAATCACAATTCTCTGTCGCATTCCCCCGGAAAGTTGGTGTGGATACTGTTCCATGACAACCTTGGCATTTTGAATACCGACAGTTTCAATCAGTTCAATAACGCGCTTGTTAATTTGCTCCTTATTCATCTGCGGATTAGATGCTTTAATTGCCTCCGCAATCTGTTTAGCTATTTTCATAGTAGGA
The DNA here is from genome assembly GCF_026535825.1 of Lactobacillus sp. B4026. Taxonomy (NCBI): domain Bacteria; kingdom Bacillati; phylum Bacillota; class Bacilli; order Lactobacillales; family Lactobacillaceae; genus Lactobacillus; species Lactobacillus sp. B4026. The sequence goes on along the minus strand of NZ_JAFNPD010000001.1, from coordinate 78,884 downwards.
TCAAGGGAAGTCATTGGATCCTGAAAAACCATTGCGATTTCTTTACCCTTAATTTGACTTTGCATTTCTTTCGGGCTTATTTTCAGTAAATCAATTGTCCGTTCCTGTCCTTTAGACTGGTAAGTAAAGTTGATTTCGCCAGCCTTAATAACTTGGTTAGCTTCTTTTTCACCCATAATGGTCTTGACGCTAGCAGATTTGCCACAGCCAGATTCACCAACAAGTGCTACCGTTTCACCCTTTTTAACCTGGTAATCAATTCCACGAACTGCTTGGACATCGCCATGCTCAGTGTGATATTCAACTTGTAAATTTTTTATTTCTAAAATTGTTTCAGACATGCCGCTTCACCTAGCTTCCTTCAATTGCATCACGCAAACCATCGGCAATAATATTGAAACTAAGCATAATTAAGGCGAGAAATAAAACTGGGAAAAAGACCATATAAGGATAAACAATGGCCTGAGTATAACCATCATTGATCATAGTCCCCAGCGATGCCAATGGCGCAGGAACTCCCAATCCAATAAATGCTAAAAATGCTTCAAGGAAAATTGCGTTAGGAATTGATAACATAAATGTCGTGATAATTTGCCCTAAGGTATTGGGTAAAATCTGGGAAAAAATAATTTTAAAGTTTGATTCTCCCATGGTTCTGGCGGATAAAACATATTCACGTGATTTTAATTCTAAAACTTGTGCCCGCACAATCCGGCTCATATTAATCCAGCCAACAATCATCATTGCGGTAATAATGCTGACTAGTCCCGGCTTCATTACCAGCACAAGGAGAGTAACAATAATAATCATCGGAATTGTACTCAGAATTTCGGTAATCCGCTGCATAAATAAATCGATTTTACCCCCAAAATAACCTGAAATCAGACCATAACTGGTTCCAATCACAAGGTCAATAACCATGGCTACGAGGGCAACTCGGAGCGAAACCGAAGTTCCAGCTGCTACTCTAACAAAAATGTCTCGTCCCAAATTATCTGTTCCAAACCAATGACCATTTGTCCCAGGGGCAAGATTAGATTGGTTGGGATATGGCGTGGTTGGCGAAAATTGACTAATATGCGGAGCTAAAAAAGCGATTAAAGCGATGATAACCAGCACGATAACACTAATTACTGCTCCTTTATTCCGTAAAAATCTATGCCAAATTAGCTGCCCATATGAATATGATTTGCCAGAATAATGATCTTCAACTTCTGGATTTTGGGCAAATTCAAAATCGGTGTCTTTAATTTCAGTCATTTTATTCACCCTCATCTAATCTAATTCGTGGATCAATTAGGCCGTAAAGGATATCCACTACTAGCATTATGCCAATGAACAAAACTGCGTAAAAGAAGGTAATTCCTAAAACAACGTTATAATCATTGGCTTGAATCGCACTGATATACAAAGTCCCTAATCCGGGAATCGCAAAGGCCTTTTCAATAACCATACTACCGGCAATCAAATCAATCATTAATGGCGCCAAAACTGTAATAACCGAAATTAATGTATTTCGAATCACGTGGTGCAAAATTAACTGGTACTTTTTAATTCCCTTTGAATCTGCCAATCGGTAGTAGTCAGAATCCATAATTGTAATCATGTCATTGCGGACATACCGTTCAATACTTGCCATGGTAAAAGTACTTAGGGCAATCGTTGGCAAAATGGTTGAAGCAAAAGGCTGTGTTTGTTGGTAAGTTCCAGGAAATACCATTAGCTTGTAGGAGAATAATAACGAAACAATCAAAGCGACAACAAAGTTAGGTAAACTTATTCCTAACACTGAAATCCCGGTCATTAAGTTATCCCAAATGCTGCCCTGCTTAATGGCTGCCAATACACCCATGAAAAAGCCCAAAATAGAACCCAAAACAGTAGCTTGCAAACCAATCTGCAATGAAATGGTAAAGTGTTGGAAAATCATTGTTGTGACAGGCGTATTTACCTGAACGGTATATGACACGCCAAAATCACCGGTGATCATATTTTTTAAATAATTAAAGAACTGAATTGGTATTGGTCCATCCAAGCCATATTTTCGGTACAAAGCCGCTACTTGAGCGTGCGACATCTTTTCATCATTAAACGGTGAACCTGGCATTGCTTTTTCCATTACAAATAAAATTAAGGTAATCAAGAACAGGGTCACAACTGCAATCAAAATTCTTTTTAATATATATTTTTTCAAGTTCATCCCTCCTTACTTCCTGTTAGAAACAAATAGGACCGAGACAAATGCTCAGCCCCATTTTTAATTCATTTTTTGCCAAATTATTTAATGGATACATACTTAAAGAAGTATGGTACACCCGCAATATGCATTGGCATATTCTTTATATCTGCTCGTTTCAGAACTGGAGCACCAGATTGGTATAGTGGCGGACAAGCAGCACTATCAATTAGAAGATCATTTGCCTTAAGCAAGGTTTGGAATCTCTTAGTTTGATTTGCCATACCGCCTGCTTGGTTAACTAACTTATCAAATGCTGGGTCAGACCATTTACCATAGTTGCTGGCATTGCCCGTTGTATACATACCTAAAACGGCGGTCGGATCAGCGTAATCAGGAGCCCAACGAGTAATTGCAACATCAAAAGTTGACTTAGCCATCTTATCTAATCTTGTTTTCTTCGCAACTTGCTGTAAGTTAACCTTCATTCCCGGAAGATTCTTTTCAACTTGCGCCTTGATATAAGCGGCAAGGTTGGAATAAACGGGATCACTGTCATCATAAAGCAGAGTGAATGAACGTAACTTAGTCTTACTTTTAGCCTTATTCCAGTATTTTTTCGCTTCACTAGGAGAGTATTGCGAAAAATTAGTGGTTGATTCATCCGCAAAGTCTTTACCAGTAGCTGGATCCTTTGCTAAGCCCTTCATAATCATTGAATGAACTGGCACAGAGCCATCCTTTAGGATATGAGTTGTGATTTCTTTGCGATCAATACTATAAGAGATTGCTTTTCTCACATCCGGATTATCAAATCCTGGCTTTTTCAGGTTGAACATTAAGTAGTGAATGAAGTTGCTTACTTCTTCTTGGAAGTTCTTGTCCTTGCGGTATTTCGAAACAAGCTGACCGCTTAAATGAACGTAATCGGCACTGCCATTTTCAAAGGCAATTGCTGCTTTTTCCGGATCCGTAATCACATCGATTTTAACTTCCTTGACCTTAACATTTTTGGCATCCCAGTACTTAGGGTTTTTCACTAATTGAACGGTATTATCGCCCAATTTCCAATTTGTTACCTTATACGGACCGGTAGCAAGCAAATGATCTGAATCCTGTGCATACTTTTTACCATTTTCATCGAAGTATTTTTGGTTAATCGGGGCAAAGGAACTAAAAGACAACAATTTGCTTAAAAATGGTACAGGATGTTCCAATTCAACTACTAAAGTCTTATCATTCTTAGCCTTAACACCAAGTGCACTAAGTGGCTTTTTCCCAGCAACAACTGCACTAGCATTTTTAATTCCTGATGCAATTATTTCAAAATTATAAGGAGAGCCTACCTTTGGACTAGCAAACCTGCGCCAGCTAAAGACAAAATCGTTTGCTTTAACCGGATCACCGTTAGACCACTTCGCATCCTTACGAATTGTGAAGGTCTTAGTTAGACCATTATTACTAGTCTCAACTTTTTCGGCCAATCCGAGTTGCGGTTTCTCATTTGCGTCAATCGTATACAATCCCTCGGTTGTGTTAGCCACTGTTAAACATGATGTGACTTGATAAGCAATTGTCGGATCAAGCGAATCGACCGGTACATTTTGCACAACGGTAATTTTATCCTGATTACTAGCTGTTGAATTTGACTTCTTTTGGCAGCCTGTTAGCAACATGCCAAAACAAGAGATGGCGGCGGTAGCAAGCACTGCTGCTTTTTTCATAAATATCACTCTTCCTTATCATTTTTTGGACGTCAGCTTTACTTGGTATTGCTAAACATATTGTAATTATTTGTTTGCTTCGTAAATTAGCTGGCTCCAACTTTTTAGGGTTTATATGATAAGATAATTGTAATTTTATAATATGTCAAGGCAATTTCTTAATAAAATTTAATATTAGTTAAAAATATCTTAATTAAATATTTTATTTTTAGCTAAACTTCTGTCTCATTTACTTTATTACTGCGTACTTAAAGAAGAATGGTACACCAGCAATGTGCATCGGTAAGTTCTTAATATTAGCTCTCTTTAAAACAGGAGCGCCAATTTGATACAGCGGTGGACACGAAGCACTGTCAATTAAGATATTGTTGGCCTTAAGCAAAAGTTGGTATCTCTTAGACTTGTCGGTAGTCTTATTTGCTTGTGCTAATAACTGATCAAACTCTGAATTAGACCACTTGCCGTAATTACTGTCGTTTTTTGATTGATACATGCTCAAAATAGCCGTTGGATCAGCATAGTCTGGCCCCCACCGTGTAAGCGTTACGTCATAGGTTTCTTTGGCCATTTTATCAAGACGAGTTTTCTTAGAAACTTGCTGCAAGTTAACTTTCATTCCTGGTAAATTCTTCTCGACTTGTGCTTTTACATAAGCAGCAACATTGGCGTAAGCAGGATCACTATCATCATAAAGTAAAGTGAACGATCTTAAATCAGTCTTGCTTTTAGCCTTGTTCCAATATTGTTTTGCGGCAGCTGGATCATAAGCAGATAAATTAGTGGTCGATTCATCCGCAAAATCTTTCCCGTTAGCAGGATTTTGGACTAAGTCCTTCATAACCATGGAGTGCGCTGGAATAGAACCGTCCTTTAAAATGTGCGAAGTAATTTCCTTACGGTTAATACTGGTAGAGATAGCTTTACGCAAGTTTTCATTATTTAGACCTGGCTTTTTCATGTTAAACATTAGGTACTGCGTAAAATTACCAACGTCATTAACAAAATTCTTATCCTTACGGTATTTGGCAACCAATTGGCCACTTAAATGAACATAATCTGCACTACCGTTTTCAAAGGCAATTGCTGCTTTTTCTGGATCGGCAATTACATCAATCTTAACGTTATTGACCTTCACATTTTTAGCATCCCAGTATTTATTATTCTTGACCAGTTGAATTGTATTATCACCCAATTTCCAATCCTTAAGCTTGTACGGTCCAGAAGAAATTAGGTGATTAGCATCTTGAGCAAACTTTTTACCGGTTTGGTCAAAGTACTTTTGATTAACCGGAGCAAAGTCACTGAAAGCCAACAACTTATTCATATACGGAACAACATGGTCTAGTTCGACAACTAATGTTTTCGATCCTTTTGCCTTAACTCCTAACGAACTAACCGGCTTTTTCCCAGCTACGATATCATCGGCATTTTTAATTCCGGCTGCACCAGGTTGAAAATTAAAAGCTGAAGCATTTTTAGGATTAGATAAACGGCGCCATGCAAAGACAAAGTCATTGGCAGTAATTGGCGTGCCGTTTGACCATTTGGCATCGTCACGAATTGTAAAAGTCTTGGTAAGACCATGATTACTTGTTTCAACTTTAGATGCCAAACCCAAGCGTGGCTTGTCATTAGCATCAATCGTGTACAGACCTTCGGTTGTATTTGCAACAACAATCGATGACGTATTTTGGTAAGCCAAGATTGGATCTAACGAATCAACGGGAGCATTTTGGACAATGGTAATTTTTGATTGGTTATTCGCATTTGAAGTAGCTTTATTTTGACAGCCCGTCAAGAGCATGCTGAAACACGCCGCTGCTGTAGCGATAATTGCGCCTTTTTTCATCTTTATCACTCTTTCCTAAAAAGATTTCTGATGACCAAAACCACCAGATAATTGGCAGGTCGCAGCTGCATTCTTGCTTGCCGCTTCTGCCGCTTCATGTAAATTATTTTTATTTAAGTAACTAACTAGGAATCCGGCGATAAAACTGTCACCGGCTCCCATTGTGTCAACAACCTTAATTGGTTGCGGTTCTTGATAATAAGATTCTTGTGAAGTTAGCAGAAAAGCCGGCTTGGCACCTCTGGTAATCACAATGACCTCAGGACCTAAAGTTAAGTACTTCTGAGCGAATTCTACGACTTCGCTATCAGACATCTCTTCGCCTGAAAAGAAAGCATAATCAACTTGTGGCAAGGTCTTTTTAAAGTAGTCCTTATCCCGAGAAATAGAAAAATCAAAGGAAACTTTAACTCGTTGATGTAATTCAGGTAAATATTCGTCAATTCCTGAATCAATCCCAGCGTGAACAACATCAAATTGATCAATTGTGGCAAAATCGGCTTGTGTGAGCCTTAGAGCCAATAAGTGCAGAGCTGAATTTTGTGGTCCTGCAACAAAAGTACGGTCGCCTTCGTCAGTGAGAATTACTCGTGGTTGAGCTGTGGGAGCGTATGCCTTACGACAATTAACCAGCTCAACTTTTTCTTGTTGAAGCGCTTTTTCAATGTGTTCAGCACGATCATCATCACCTAAAATGCCCAAATACGCAGAAGTTTCTGCCCCTGCTCTTTTAGCATCAACCGCGACATTAACACAATTACCTCCGGGAAAATAAACTCGCTGCTTAACATAAGTATCGGCAACGTTATCACCAATCGATATTATTTTCATGGGTCAAATTCCCTTAATAGTCTAAATGCCACATATAGCGACGTGATTCTAATGAATGTCCTCTTTCGTATGAAAAGCCTTCTGCCAACATTCGGAAAACAACCCCAGACAAGATTTGTGAATAGTACTCTTTAAATTCGTCATCAACTTCATGCATGTCGTATTTAGCATTATCAATCACGTAAACTTTATCACTATGCTTTTGGGCAAAATCTACTACGCGCGCGTCCATTTGTCTTGTCACGCCCATGCCCTCACAAATGATAAATGGAACATCGAAGTCAGTAATTTCAAATGGTCCGTGGAAATATTCTGCAGAATTAATGTAGCTACTGTTTATCCACTGCATTTCTTGCAGCCAACATGCAGCAAACGAATAAGTTTCTCCGGCATTAATTCCGGAACCAACGGCATAAATCAACTTCTCCCGCTTCAACTCACTAGTCCATTTCTTAGCCGTTTCACCAAACTGTTGCCGCGTTCTTTCAGCCATCTTTTCTAAGTCATCAAGTGCAGCTATTGCTTTGGCGTATTTTGCATCACCAGTGATTGCTTTTAAAAAGCTAAAAATAAAACCATACAAGACGCCTGTGTTTAAATCCGCAGCATCCGTTCCTTTGCCCCAGCTGTAGTGCAAAGTATAATCAGAATTTTTTTCTAAAGCTGAATCAGGGGTAAAGGCAATGCCAATTGTTAAAGCACCTTTTTTCTTAGCAAATTTGGCAGCTTCATTGGTTTCGGGCGTACTACCAGAATGTGAACAAGTCACAACGATACTATGCTCATTTAAAGCATGAGGATTGCGACTGGTAAATTCGCGTGCTGGTAAAATAGTTGCCGGAATATCACATTCTCTGTTAATGATATATTCTGCGGGTTGCATGAAAGCCATGGAACCACCACAGGCGGCAAAATAAATATGATTAATGCCTGCAACCTTTTGACAAGCTGCAACTGCATCTTTTATTTCTTGCTGATATTCTTTTTTCATTTTTTACCTCTCATCTTTTGCTGTTATATGATGTTATATAATAAGATAAGTTGAATGAGTTTCGATGTCAAGCATTTTTTAAAGATATTTTAATAACAGTGAATGATAAAACATGCCGATGCTAAAGGTGTTATTGGTCATCTTAGTAGTTATGAAAAGGATTACAACAAAAAAAGATTTCACAAAATGTGAAATCTTTTTAAGTTAATTAATTTTATTTTCAGCTTAAGTCAAATGCTTTCCGATTACGTTACCAATGATTGACAGGGTAAAGCAGACGATAAAGTAAAGTACTGCTAAAGCCGCAAACATCGGTAGAATATAGTTGGCATTTTGACCATAAATAACTTGTGCATGTTGCATCATTTCTGGCACCACAATGATTGTGGCAAGTGATGTGTCCTTAATCAGTGAAACAAACTGACTAATAATTGTTGGTACCATGTTTTTATAAGCTTGTGGTAAAACAACGTGCCAGAGTGCTTGAACAAAGGACATTCCAGTCGATCTAGCACCTTCCATTTGACCACTTGAGACTGATTGAATCCCTGACCTAACAATTTCTGCTAGCATACTTGATTCAAAAACTGTCATCGCAATAATGGCAGCAGGAATTGTTTCCGGTCTGAAGCCAAAATTGGGCAATCCAAAGTAGGTAAAGAAGATGATTAAAAGCAAGGGTACATTACGGATAATATCGATAATGAAACCGACAATCTTTGAAACGTACTTAATTTTCGAATATCTAATAATACCCAGAATTGACCCAAAGATGAAACTCAAAATAACCGAAATTACTGAAATATAAATCGTTACCCAGAGGCCCATCAATAAAAAGCGCATGTTTAGCCACGAAAAGGCGTTAATCCAATTTTGCATTTCACTGTCCCTCCCCTTAGGCTAATTTCTTCTCTAAATGCTGCATGTAGTAACTAAGCGGCAACGTGATAATTAAATATAAAACTCCAACTACTAGATAGCTGTTGATAGTATCAAAAGTTGTTGAAGCAATTGAGTTTGCTTGGTACATCAAATCAAATCCAGCCACAAATGCCAGAACCGACGAATTTTTAACCAAGTTAACAAACTGATTTCCTAATGGTGGAATTACAATTTTAAATGCTTGCGGCAAAATAATATAACGCATTGCCTGCCAGTAAGTCATACCGGTAGAACGTGCACCCTCCATCTGTCCGCCAGAGACAGATTGAATTCCTGAACGAATAGTTTCAGCAATAAATGCGGAAGTGTAAAGCGTTAAGCCAATTGTTCCCGCTGTAAAACCATTAATCTTAACCACGTACATTGGAATAACCAAATAAAAGAACATGGTAATAACTAATAGCGGAATATTACGTAAAATTTCAACATACGCACGTCCAATAACGCGTGCTACTTTACTCGGAACTACTTCCATAATTGCAAAAATTGTTCCAATTATTAAACTGAAAAACAACGCAATCACACTGGAAAATACGGTCCAGCCTAATCCAACGAGCAGTTGGCCACTAAATTTTGTAAAAATGTTAATCATCGGCGATACAGCTCCTTATAATTAAATCCTGGAACGTCGCCGAACCACTTTTTAATCAAGCGATTGTATTCACCACTATGCTGCATTTCAAGAACTGCCTTATCAACAGCCTTAGTGAATCCGGTTTGTCCCTTATCAACTGCAACACCATAAGGTTCAACAGTAAACGTACCACCTCGAACTTCATATCCTGGGTTTTGAACTGCCAAACCAAACAAAATACCATTATCAGTTGTCAAAGCGTCACCCTGACCTGATTTCAATGCGTTCATTGCCTGAGCATAATCTTGCAGTTCGATTACTTTCGCTTTCGGCGCAGCCTTTTTAATGTTATCAACTGAATTAGAACCGACTACCCCGATAACGGTCTTACCATTTAAATCCTTAGTGCTTCTTATTTTTGAACTCTTGGGAACAAGTAGTGATTGCCCAGCATCAAAGTAAGACTTCGAAAATGAAATTACTTTTTTCCGCTCAGGCGTAATCGACATCGTCGCAATCACCGCATCAATATTGCCATTTTTTAATAGCGGAACTCTCGATTGTGAAGTGGTTGTAACAAATTCAGCACGTCCCTTCGGACCGAGAATATGCTTAGTGATAGCCTTAGCCATATCAACGTCAAAGCCTTTTTGTTGACCATCGCGGACATCAATCAAGCCAAATAATCTAACATCACCCTTTACACCCCAGGTGATCGTATTCGACTGCTTGACATTATCTAAAACAGATTGATCGCTCAAACTTTTGCCACAGCCGGTCAACATCAAGATACACGCTAATAAAGGAAACAGCCAAAACTTTTTTTTCATAATTGGCCTCCTTAGTGAGAGATAATTTTACTCAAAAATTGTTGTGCTCGAACCGTCTTAGGTTGTTTGAAAAAGCTTGTAGTATCATCGTCTTCAACAATTTGACCTTTATCCATAAAGATAACCCGGTTAGCAACTTCTTTAGCAAAACCCATCTCATGAGTAACGATCAGGGAAGTCATTCCGCTCTCATTAGTTACCTTTTTAATAACTTGTAGAACGTCATCGATCATTTCAGGATCAAGTGCACTTGTTGGTTCATCATATAAAATAAGTTTAGGCTTCATTGCTAGTGTTCGCGCAATTGCAACACGTTGCTTTTGACCACCAGAAATTTGTGATGGCATATTGTGTGCCCACTTTTCCAGACCGACCATTTCAAGCAATTCCATTGCTTGTTTTTTGTTCTCTTCTTCTGGAATGTGACTGACAATCCGTGGAGCTAACATAATATTTTCAAGAACATCTTTATTTTTGTATAAGTTAAAATGCTGGAAAACCATGCCAACATCTCTACGTAAAATATTTAAGTTAGTCTTGGGATCAGATAAATCGTGTCCGTTTACGATCAATTTACCTTCTTGAATTGATTCTAGGCCGTTTACGGTTCGAACTAAAGTACTCTTACCTGAGCCAGAAGGCCCAATTAGAACCACCGTTTCTCCTTCATCAATCTCTAAATTAATGTCGTGCAGTGCATGAAAATGGCCATAATATTTTTGCACGTCATGGAACTCTATCATCGACATTGTCATCGCCCCTTTCATAGTCATTGCAATAAAAATATATAAGTCATTGACTCTATTTTACTATAGCCGTTAAGATTTTTAAAAGTTAAGCACTATTTTTAATGAAAATTTATACAAAACTGTAATATAAATCTTACTAAACTTAAAGAGAATATATAGTTTATATTGACAATAATCGCTTGCTTTTATGCTTAATTCTTTTTGCTAATCAAAAACGACTTGCTCAATATTATACACTTCCGGTAAAAATGTAAAAACTCTGTTAGCACTTTCAAAACTAAAAGCGTTAGTTTAAACTAGCATGAAAGGAGAAAAAAGATGGATAAAGCAAATAATTATCAGATGTTACTTAAGCAGGCTCAGAGTTTGCTTAAAGACGAACACGACCTAATTGCCAATATGAGTAATCTTAGTGCCCTGCTCTACAATAATTTACCTGATGTCAGTTATGCCGGTTTTTACCGTTACCAAAATGACGAATTGTTGTTAGGACCATTCCAGGGGCCAATTGCCTGTATGCATATTGCGCTAGGTAAAGGTGTTTGCGGAACAGCGGCTGCTAGCCATGAAATTCAAATAGTTCCTGATGTGCATCAATTTTCAGGACATATTGCCTGTGATTCAGCCACCAATTCAGAAATTGTCTTGCCGATTATGCAGGACCAGAAGCTAATTGCGGTTTTAGACCTTGATAGTAAAAAGTTCAATCGTTTCGACAAAACCGATGCCACTTATTTAGCCCAAATAGGCGCTTGTATCATCAATTAACAATTATTAAAAGCAATAAAAAAGCTGATCATCTACTTGAAGTGACCGCCATTTTTTCAATAAAATTGCGGAAACACAAATCAAAACAGATTGATCAGCTTTTTTATTTTAAACGTTGAAAATTACTTTTGCCCTGCTTGGCGCTGGCAGAATTTAACAATTTCAACAATGATAATCATGCAAATACCAGCTGCAAGAACAATGAGCCATTGTAAACCATTTAATTCCGTAACATCAAAGAATTTCGTCATAAATGGCAATTCAACAGCAGCCATTACCACCGCCGAAATAACAATTGCCCAGTTAAACCACTTATTACTAAAAGTATGTTTAGAAAAGATTGACTGGTGAATATATTTTGAATTAAAGGCATGGAACAGTTGAATTAGTCCCAGGGTCAAAAACGCCATCGTTAACGCATCTGCATGTTGCAAATTGGCATTATCCATATGCGGGCCAAAGTTTAACCCTAACTGGTAAGTTGTCAAAACTAGCAGTCCTTCCAGAATTCCCTGGTAAACAATCGAACTAGAAACGCCGCCACTAAAGAAGTTGGATTTTCGTCCACGCGGTGCCCGTTTCATTATGCCTTGTTCGACTGGCTCAAGGCCAAGAGCAATCGCTGGTAATGTATCGGTAACTAAGTTAATCCAAAGCAGCTGTACGGGTGCCAGAATATCCCAACCAAGCATTGTCATCATGAAGACGGTCAAGACCTCACCAACATTACAGCTCATTAGGTATAGAATTGCTTTTTGAATATTGCTGAAAACTTTACGACCTTGCTTAACGGCTTCGACGATTGTGGCAAAATTATCGTCAGCCAAAATCATGTCACTAGCACCTTTTGAAACTTCAGTTCCAGTGATTCCCATGCCAATACCAATATCAGCCTGTTTTAAACTCGGCGCATCATTAACACCATCGCCAGTCATAGCTACGATTTTGCCACGAGCTTGCCAAGCTTTAACAATACGAACCTTATGCTCAGGTGATACACGGGCATAAACACTGTAGTCTGGAACATGTTCTTGCAAGTAGTCATCACTGATTTCATCAAGTTGTGCACCTGTTACAACTCGTTCATCTTGGCCTGGCTTCAAGATTCCTAAACGCTCAGCAATTGCTTGAGCAGTAACTTGGAAGTCACCGGTAATCATTACCGTTCTGATTCCAGCTTCGTGGGCTTCAACGATTGCCTTCTTTGCTTCCGGACGTTCAGGGTCAATCATTCCAACTAAGCCAGCAAAAACTAGATCCTGTTCAACATTATCCGTTGTTGGCTCATCATATAACTGGTCAATATTTTTATAGGCTAATCCTAAGACACGCAAAGCATTTTTGGCCATTTTCTGGTTAGCTTCTAAAATTGCTTCTTTCTGCTGCGCTGAAATTGCAGTGATCTGACCGTTCTGCTCAATTTTGGTTACCCGTTTGAGCAATTGATCAGGAGCACCCTTTACAGCAACAAAGTATTGCGCACCGTCTCGATTAACCGTACTCATTAACTTCCGCTCTGAATCAAACGGAACTTCCTGCAGTCGTTGATAATCGGTTAACATTTGGTGAACCGGAATCTTTTGATCTAGCGCATATTGAATAAGGGCTGTTTCAGTTGGATCACCGAGCAAACGATCATTATCATCTAATTTAGAATCATTTGCTAAGACCATTGCCATCAATGCTGGAGTATTAGCAGCAATTGGCTGGGCAGCTTTGTGATCCTGATTATCATAGTAAACTTGCTCAACTGTCATTTTATTTTGAGTTAAAGTTCCCGTTTTATCAGAACAAATAATATCAGTAGCGCCCAGTGTTTCAACTGCTGGCAATTTACGCACAATTGAATTGTGTTTAGCCATTACTTGGGTTCCTAGAGCCAAAATAATGGTTACAATTGCGGGCAAGCCTTCAGGAATGGCCGCAACCGCAAGTGAAACAGCAACTAAGAACATATCGATTGCTAATTTTTGTGTTGGTTCGGTTCCTTGCTTGGTGAAAAAGCCGACCACAAAGACAACTGCGCAAATGATTAAAATCATGATTGTCAGCGTCTTACCCAATTGATTAAGGTTACGCTTCAATGGCGTATCTGTTTCATCGGTATTGTTAAGCATTGTGGCAATCTTACCGACTTCGGTGTTCATCCCAATTTGGGTGACAATTCCTTCTCCACGACCATAAGTAACATTGGTGTTGGCAAAAGCCATGTTGTCTAGATCAGCAAGGGCCACCTTATCTTCAGCAATTATTCCATTTTCTTTATCAACTGGAACAGATTCACCGGTTAAAGCCGACTCTTCAATCTTTAAGCTTTTAGTGACCGTTAAGCGTAAATCCGCTGGAACAACATCACCAGCTTCAAGCAAGACAATATCACCTTGCACTAGCTGCGTACTTGGGATTTCAACTACTTGCCCATTACGCCGCACATGCGCATTAGGTGTAGCCATTTTCTTTAAGGCATTAATGGCCTCTTCCGAACGAGCTTCTTGGAACACGCCCAAGACTGCATTCAAAATCACAACAATCATAATAATTGCTGCGTCTGTCCATTCTTGTGCAACAAAACCAGATAGTAATGCTGCTACAATCAAAACGATAATCATAAAGTCCTTAAACTGGGCGATGAATCGTTGAAACAGGCTCGTTTTCTTCTTACTTGCCAAACTATTCGGACCGTCTTTTTCTTGCAATTGCTTTACTTGTTCTGGGCTCAAACCCAGTTTGCAAGTTGTTGACAGTTCTTTTTCAACACTTTCTACTGACTGATTATAAAAACTCTGGGGCATTTTGACCTCCTAAATAATAAAAAAGAGACTTATATGCTTCTCCACACACAAGTCTCACTAATTAAGATAAGTCCAGAAGTATCTCTTCGGTTGTTGGGCTTATCGCAGGTATTGCTGTTACTCCCTTATGATGATTTTATTATAAATAAAATTGGCATTTTTAACAAGGTCAATGCAATTTAAAATGAATAAAACAGTCCGGCTAACGCACCATTAATGATGCTGACCGCTGTTGCAACGAGGAATAAGCGCAATGCATGGCTAGCAATTGCTTCACCGTGTTCTTCATCAACCATTGTATGCATAATTCCCAAAGTTGTTCCCAAGTTAGGTAAATTGGCAAAGGAAATTAAAAAGACACTCACAATTGCCTGGGTTTTAAGCGGAACAGTATTCATATTAATCTGGTTAATTGCCACAAAAATATTAGTAAAAGCTTTTGTAGCCAATACTGTACCTGCACTGACCATTGATTGAGGATCTATTCCCATCAGAAAAGCAACAGGGGCACAAATGTAACCAATCAAGGCCGTCAAGGTTTTACCACAAGCAGACTTAAAAATAATATTGACAAAAGTAATTAGTGATACAAAACCAATAATCGAAATTGAAATGTTGATTGCCAGTTTAAAGCCGAGATTCATACTATCAATCAGGCGCGTAATCAGCGATTTCTTATTAGTACTTTTGGTTGTTATTTCATAATTTACCTGTGAAATATCATATGGTGCAACAATCTTGGCAACGATAATTGAAGTAAATAAGTTAAGTACCAATGCAACAATGATAAATTCGGACTTAATAATATGCATGTATGATGCAATCATTGTTACCGTTGTATTCGACAAAGTATAAATTGATAGAGTAAATAACTGGTTCGGGGCCATGTCTTTCATTTGATCTTTAAATGGAACAAAAACCCCATTACTTACAAAAGGATAGCTTAAAATTGTAAATGCATTAATTTCATCGATGTGAAAAAGCTTTTTCAGTACTTTACCTACATATTTAATAATAAAAGGCAAAATACGCAAGTATTGCAGTAACTCAATCAAAGCACAAATAAAAATTAACGGCAAAAGCACATCAAGAAAGAACTGTGAAGCCGCTTGTGGATTTTTCAAATCACCAAAAACGAAATTTACCCCTTTGCTACTCGAAGCACTAATAATATTGAGACTGCCAGATAGTCCGTTAATAATCCAGTTGCCGATAGTTGTTTTTAAAATTAAAAACAAAAAGACAAGTTCTGTAATAAACAAATACAAAATTGATTTATAGTCAATTTGTTTGCGATCAAAACTAACCCAATAAAGTAGTGCCAACACTAAAATTATTCCAATTACTCCCATTATGCTCTCCTTATGCGTGTTGCTTTAAATAGTAAGAATATTCATCAAAGATATTGTCAACGAACTGGTCTGTTAACCGGTACTCTGGTATCTCATATGAATTGGTTAAAACCGTAAAGTCGCATGCACCAGCAGGATAATCTTCGACTTTAATGGCCCAGTCCTGCTTAGTAAAAGCCTGGTACTCACTTTGAGTTAAATGGTAAATTCTTACACCGTATGGAATAGTAAAAGAATCGATTACTTCTTTTCTACTTTGTCCCTTCAAACTCATAAAGATTCCTAAATGTCTGCGGGCAAACTTTTCTTGTAGAAATTCCGTTAAATGACTGAGGTCCAGCTTTTCTTGCAGCCAAGCTTGATAATCTTCTTCCGGATAAAAATCACCAGATTGTGCTCGCAGAGTACTAGTTTTGATAATCTCTTCATCACGAGACACAAGCTTATCTTGATCATCAAAGCTAAAAGTTAAATGACCGTAATAATTACCTTGATAACCACCTTGAACGACTAACGTCTGCTTAATTTTCCCTTGATTAACGCGGTGCTGGTGGCCACAACTAAAGCCGTCAATTCCAGGCGTTTGTGAAACCAACTTAAAGGTCTCGTCTTCTCCCGTAGCGTAGTTTATTTCGTTATGAGTAGCTAAATCACGCTCAATTCCGCCGTGGTAGCCGACTAAAACAAGATCTACTTTATCCCGTAACGCTGCAACTTGCTTTTGCAACTCTGGTAGTGCATCCTTGACGATTACCCCACTAGTAACATCGAAGTCGCTAATCATCGACATTCTGCTTGTTAAAAGGCCAATAACCCCGATTTTAATTCCTGCTACCTCTTTAATGGCATAAGGTGGAAAAATAAGTTCATTTTGCTCGGAAAAAACATTGCAACAAACATACGCAGCAGCCAAATTTTCAACTTGCTTTTTTAAATAGGTAATGCCATGGTCAAAATCATGGTTGCCCGGCACCATAACATCAAAGCCCACGCGATTGGCATATTTTACCAAAGGCGAAACTTCATATTGATCACAAAAATAAGTTGTTAACGGGTTGCCAACAAAAAAATCGCCGCTATCCATTAACAGGCTATTGGGATATTTATCTTTTAAGCCCTGTAATGCTAATGCGGGCTGCGGCTTATCATTTGCAATAAACCCGTGAAGATCCGTTGTAGTTAAAACATTAATTTGCTTAGTCATTTTCTTTCCTTTACTCATTAGTTAGCAATTTATACTATCAATTGATTTTATAATATCTCGAATGCCCATGGCAATATAAATTTGATCGCAAGCGGGTCGAGATAAGCCGACAAGTACTCGCCAAACATTCACCAAATTTAGTCAAAAGCATTAGTAGTAAATTTTACCCAGCAAAAAGCAGTTAAGTTTTTCCGACGGCTTTAGCCACTGCTATTAACGCATATTTAATTTTTAGTTAAAACACCTAGCTAATCTAAAAAAGCTTTTCTTGTTGCTTTTTCGTATCAGTACTTCTTAATTAGCGGCATTGACATCGGTAATTATCTAACTTATAATGTTGCTTAATTTTTAAAAAAATATGATAAAAATAAGTTACTTTTAATCAAACTTATTTATAATTATACAGGAGACAATATGAGTAAAATAAGCGATGATGCGCAAGCCATCTTAAACTATGTTGGCGGGCCAGATAATGTCAATGGCCTGGTACACTGCGTTACCAGACTACGGTTCGAGTTAAAAGACAATCAAAAAGTAGCAAAAGATAAATTATTGGCTTTGCCCTGCGTTATCAGCGTGGTAAATAGTGGTGGACAAGAACAAGTCGTCATTGGTACCAAAGTGGCCGATTACTACGATGTTATTCAGCAATTATTAGCTAATCAGCGAACCACGGCTAAACCAAAAACCGCCAAGTATTCCAAGCATTCAACTTTTTCTCTAACCAAGGTTATTTCTGGTGCATTTATGCCCCTGCTTTCAGTCATGGCAGGAGCTAGTATGGTCAAAGCATTACTGACGGTTTTGGCAAGTACGCATTTACTTTCAACTACTAGTACGCCATATTTAGTATTATCAGCGGCTGGCAATGCGATTTTTTATTTTCTACCAATTTTCGTGGGGATAACTTTGGCCAAAGAGTTTAAAGCAGATCCATTCGTTGGTGGAGCACTTGGCGCAGCCCTTTTAGAGCCAAGTTTTACCGGTTTAATTGGCAAACACGGACTTAATTTATTTGGAATGCCACTAGACCCAATCGATTATTCCACTACTGTTTTTCCCATTTTTATCATTATTGGTGCATATATCCTATTAGACCGGTTGTTGAAAAAAATTATTCCACAACAATTACAGATATTTTTAAACTCAATGATCTCACTGATCATTTTGGTACCAGCAACGGTATTAATCTTTGGTCCCTTTGGTAACACTGTCGGCAATTGGATTTCTACGATTATCATGTGGTTATTCAGTAAGAGCCGACTAGTTGCCGGGTTAGTTTTAGGAGCGGCTTATTCATTTCTGACCGTGCTGGGTCTACACTGGGGACTAGTGCCAATCACTTTGCAAAACTTGAAAATGTACGGTGGTGATGTAATTGGCGGAGTTGGTGTGTGTGCTGTTTGGGCGCAGATTGGCGTAGCTTTAGGAACATTTTTATATAGCTTATTTAAAAACAAGGATGCAAAATTAAAGGGTCTGTCAGGCTCAATTACGATTACGGGTATTTTTGCAGGAGTTACCGAACCAATATTATACGGTTTGATTATGCCTTCCAAGCGCCTCATTATTATTACCGCAATTGCTGGTGGGATTGGCGGTGCCATTAATGCTTCATTGCATGTGATGGTTAAGTCCTTCCTTATTGATAATATCTTTTCCATTATTATGATGATGTATAAACCAATTGGCTTTATGATTCTGGGTTCAGGAATTGCTTTAATTACTGCGGCAGTCCTAACTTATTTCTGGGGATTCGAATCACAAAAACAAAAATAAAAATCAATTTACCAAAAAAAGACTAACGCGATGTTAGTCTTTTTTAACGATTTATTTTAGTTAATTTAACAATTTACTTTAACCCAGTCCATTGCCATTCAGTAACTTCTGGCATATCTTTACCATTATCACGAATGTATTGGTGATGCTTATTAAGCAAGCGATCCATCTCATCAACAAAAGCTGAACTCTTTTCGGCATACTGAGGAATGCTCAAAATGGCATCTTTTGCTAGGTGGAAACGATCAAGCTCGTTAACAACACGCATGTCAAATGGCGTAGTAATATCACCATTTTCTTCATAGCAGTGAATATGAACGTTACTACGTCCACGACCAAACCAAATTGATTGCATCATTGCTTTGTAACCGTGCCATGCAAAGATTACCGGCACATCACTTGGGAATAATTGATCGAATTCTTCAGTTGAAATTGCATTTGGATTGTCTGCTGGATTCATCAACTTCATCACATCAACTACATTAATGTAGCGAATCTTCAAGTCTGGGAAATTCTTATGCAATAAATCAATTGCGGCCAAGGATTCAATTGTTGGTTCAGTTTCAGTTGAAGCAAAGACAACGTCAGGTTTGTCGTGACCATCTGTTGATGCCCAATCAATATATGATAAGCCATGATCAGCTAACCGTGCTGCCTCTTCTACTGAGAACCATTGTGGCCGAACTTGTTTAGAAGTTACCAGAATATTGATACATTCACGGTCACTAAATGCTTTGGCAGAAACGGCTAATAATGAGTTAGTATCTGCTGGCAGATATTCGTGAACTAAATCTGGCCGATTCTTCTCATACATATGAGTCAAAATACCTGGATCTTGGTGGGTGTAACCATTGTGATCTTGTTGGAATACAGTTGATGTAGCAACAAAGTTAAGTGAAGGGTAATCCTTACGCCAATATTGTTCCTTTGCCTTTCTCAACCACTTCATGTGTTGCGTCAGCATTGAATCAACGACACGACCAAATGATTCGTAAGTAGCGAAGAACCCATGACGTCCAGATAAAACATAGCCTTCAAGCCAACCTTCATCTTGGTGCTCAGACAACTGCGAATCAATTAACCGACCACTTGGAGCCAAGTTTTCATCATTTGGTGTATGAACAGAACTTTCCCATTGCCGCTTTTGTTCATCAATAAACTTAAATAGCCGGTTAGACTTAGTTTCGTCAGGACCAAAGCCGCGGAAGTTGTCTGGATTAAGTTCTGCAATTGCGTTTAAGTATTTAGCCCATTCCGTCATATCTTCTGCTTCAACTGAACCAGGTTGGTCAAACTTAAGGGCAAACTTCCGGTAGTCAGGAAGACTTAAGCGCTTGGCATCCTTACCACCATTAGTAATCGGATTCATTGCCATTCGACTGTCGCCGTCAACATTGTCAGCCAAGACTAAATCAGTAGGTGCACCATTTTCATCAAATAAGTCTTCAGGATGGTAGCTCTTCAGCCAATCAATTAACATATCCTTGTGTTCCATTGAGTCTTGAGCTACGGGAATTGGAATCTGGTGTGCTCTAAATGAGTTTTCAACTGGATTGCCATCAACATCAAATTTAGGACCGGTCCAACCCTTAGGTACACGGAAAATAATCATTGGCCAATGAGGCAAAGTAGTATCATTATTTTCACGTGCATTCTTTTGAATAGCCTTGATTTCCTCAATAACTGTGTCCATCAATTTGGCCATTTCTTCGTGAACTTGCATATGATCTTTGTAACCATCAAATTCGCCACCATTATAGGCGGAAATAATATACGGGTGCCAACCCATACCTTCGAAATACTTGGTTAACTCTTCATCGCTCATTCGTGAAACAATTGTTGGGTTAGAAATCTTGAAACCATTAATTTGTAAAATAGGTAAAACAGCACCATCTTTAATTGGATTAATGAACTTATCGCTAAACCAACTAGCTGCAAGTGGGCCGGTTTCAGCTTCACCGTCACCAACTTCAACTGCTGCAATGACATCAGGATTATCTAAAATTGCACCAGTACCGTGAGAAATCGAATAGCCTAATTCTCCACCTTCATGCATTGATCCTGGCGTTTCAGGAGCAGCGTGAGAAGCAGAACCACCAGGAAAACTAAACCGTTTAAATAGCTTAGTCATTCCTTCTTCATTTTGCTGAATCTCCGGGTAAAGTTCACTATATGAACCATCAAGATATGAGTTTGAAACCATAACTTGACCACCATGACCTGAACCTTCAATGTAAAACATATCCAAGTTATACTTTTTAATTACCCGGTTTAAGTGCGCATAAATAAAGTTTTGCGGTGAAATAGTACCCCAGTGACCGATTGGTTTAGGTTTTACTTCTTTTGCCTCTAAGTCATGCTTTAATAATGGATTGCTCATTAAGAAAAGTTGACCTACCGATAAATAATTGGCTGCACGCCAGTGTGCATCAACACTCTTTAAAAATTCTTTTGAATCATAATCTACTGCCATATTGTGTCTCCTATAGCTGTTATTAACTTCAATTAACTTTATACGAACATTATACCAATTTTCTCAAAAAGTTCAACCATTCTAGAAATTGGTTCGTTCCAATTATCAAATTCGCATTTACTTAATTCCTAAATTGTCAAAAGGTAATTTTAATCGGCTTTAGAATAAGCAGCTTTTAAGTATTTAGTTGCTCAAATACTGATAAGTACTTAAAATAAGAACTATATACTGAATATTTCATTAATTACCATTTAAAAGAATGCTAGATTATTTTTAGGAGAAATGGCAATGACACAAGAAGAACGAATTCATGAAATTAGGCAGTTATTGAATCAGAAACACCATTTAGTTACTAGAGATTTAGCTAATTATTTTAATGTTTCATTTGATACCGCTCGTCGTGATGTGTTGCGCTTAACCTCAACAGGACAAGCTATCCGTGTTCATGGTGGCCTGCTGGCAAATAATCAGGAGAACGTGCCCAACTTTTTAACAAGAAACCAAATTGATTCACCCATTAAAACTAAAATGGCTCAGATGGCCCAACGTTTTGTTCACCCTAACCAATGCGACTTTATTGGTCCTTCCACTACCCTAAAAAAACTATGCGAACTCATTAATGGTATCGATATCCAGATTGTCACCAATTCAATTGATAACTCCCTAGAACTGATGCAATCAAGAATGCCTGCTGTACGGTTATTAGGTGGAAAAATTGATAAAGAACATCGCTTTAGTTATTCTGTGACTTCATTAAAAACGCTGGAACGAATGAGTTTTAACACCGCTTTTATTGGAACTTCAAATGTTAAAAAAGATGGCATATATTCGAATAGAATGAGTGATTCTGAGTTGACCAGACTCGCTGCCTCTAGAGCAAAGCAAGTCGTTGTGGTTGCAGAGCAATACAAGTTTAACAGTCAAAACACTTCTCCTTTTATGTCTATTCCCCTTGAACAAATTGACGTGTTGATCACAGACACACCTTTGTCACAAGAAATGCAAAGTTGTTTTTCACCGAGTACGCAAATTATTCCGGTGCTAAGGAAGTGAGGTCATGCAAATCTTTTTTACTAACCATTCTGCTATTCAGAATAAACAGTTAGATAAAGAGGTTTATCAAGAATTAGAACAGTTTTATAATAGTTTTTTCAACAATATCTATAATGAGCTAAATATTGGTAAATACCGCAAAATACGTGATGCAATTGGCCTGGTAATGCGCAAATTCGACTGTCATGATCACCCGCTGGCATATACAGGAAAATTAGTGATGTACATTCAAGCAACGATTGCTTTAGAGCATTTGCATTTAACTTGTGAGCAACAAAATTTATTGCAGCTTTTGGGTACAAATACAAAGAAGATCAATTTGAACTTTGTCTATTCTGGGCCCATTACGGATTTACGCCAATTTAAAAATAGTTAGTTTCTTTTTTAGATAAAATGTATCCAAAAAACGGCAAGCTTAAGCTTGTCGTTTTTCTTTTGCTTTTTATCATCAAAAAATTTTTGTGTCATAACTATAACTTCTTCGCCTTATACATGCTTTGATTGGAATAAAATTTTCAGGTTACTTTCCTAATCAGTTTTCTTCCTATAAGAATGAGAATATAGATAATCGATTTAAATTATTCGGACATTTTGTTAGCTTTATTGTTTTAATAAATTTTTAGCTAGTGCTAAATTTCCAATGGTTGCAGAGCCATTATTTTCTACAGCTGGCATTGTTATGTATTGCTCAAGCGGTGGTACTTTGATGTAATTGTTTAACATCTGCCTAAAATAAAATCTAACTTTTTCTAAAAATTTTTCACTAACTACTCCTCCACCAAAAACGATTTTATCAGGGCGTAAAATTAACGTAACTTGTAAAGCCGCTTGTGCAACATAGTAGCCCATTATTTCCCAAACCGGATTACTTAAGGGAACTTTTGACCCAGCTTTTCCTAATCTGGCTTCAAATGTTGGTCCCGATACGAGTCCTTCTAAGCAATCATGGTGAAACGGACATGTTCCAATAAAACCTTTATCTTTAGGATGCCGTTTCAACAAAACATGACCCATTTCAGGATGCCCTTGACTGCCAAGTAAATGACCATTTATTAAGGCTCCACCACCTACACCTGTACCAATAGTATAATAAACTAATGAATCAACATCTTCATTTGAAAGTAATGACATCACATACTCACCATATGCTGAACCATTGACATCTGTTGTAATAAATATCGGAACATTAACCTTATTTTTTATGTAACCAACAAAATTAGTGTTTTTCCAACCCTTTTTAGGCGTATTTGTTATATACCCATAACTACTTGATGTTTTTCGAATTTCTATAGGGCCAAAAGAGGCTATACTAATAGCTCTCACGGGATAATTAGCCAGAAAATCAACTACCTTTTGAAGTGTCTCTTGCGGTGTTGTAGTTACAATTTTAATTGCTTTTTTTATTCTGTAATTTTCATCACCAACAGCACAAATAAACTTTGTTCCACCTGCTTCAATTGAACCTAATAGCATCTTGATTACTTCTTATTTCTTTGACAAATTTCAATAATTTCATTATTTGGACCATAAAAATTAAAGTAACTAATACCATGATCCCAAAACGGTAGATGCATAATCTTCTGATTAATTAGCTTAAATCCCATGCCCTTTATTAACTCAAAAGCTTGATCAATTTCATCTGTATCAATTGCATAGTGATTGATTGCACCATTGACAGAATTAACTTTTGTTTCCCAAACTTCTAGCTCTAAATTGCCTAATTGAAAAAAGCCAGTGGCACTGCCCTGATTATCTTCTTGATTGACTAATTTAAAACCAATCTTTTCGTAATCATGAACACTTTTTGCAAAATTATCTGTTGGAATACCAATGTGAGAAATTCCTTTTAAAATATTCATATTCAGCTCCTTGTTAAATTAAATGAAATTTTTTTAATCCTTTAACGATACCCAAATTATCATTTGTATCAGTCACATATGAGGACGCATCTTTAATTGCCTCATTGCCGTTAGCCATTGCAATCCCATAATCCACAACTTCAAACATGGTTAAATCATTATTTCCATCGCCAAAAGCATATGTAGGTACTCTTAGATGTTCAGCATTTATCAAATTAATAATTGCCTGTCCCTTTGAATTTCCACGCAAAACAGTATCAATTGAATGTGGCCCAGTTATCATAAAATTTAACTCAGAAAATTGCTCACTATATTTATCGTCTGCATGATGTGTAATCACCAGCATTTGATTTACAGAATTTGCCCGATAAAAATTAGAATCAATTTTTGGTAATGGTGCAGATATATTTTGATAAAAGTGCCGTGAAAGAGGCTGATCTTCAGATATTGCAATTTGCCTAGAATTATAAAAACCGATAATATCCCCTCTACTCTTGGCATATTTCAAAACCTTTTGGCATAAAGATTTAGGAATCGTGAAATTAAATTCAATATTGTTGTTAAATTCTACATATTGACCATTCGTTGCAATAACTGAATCAATCTGACATTCTGTCATGATTGATCGAACTTCAAATGCTGCTCGTCCTGTACAAATTATCGGAATATTTCCATTAGCCTTTAACTGCTTGATAGCCTTACTTACTTCCGGCAATACTCGAGACTTACTTGATAAAAGGGTGCCATCTAAATCAAAGAAGACTAAAGACTTGATTTGCTTGTTCATGAGTCTTTATTTTCTTAACGTAATATTCGAAAATTTAGCTTTACCATTTGCCACAGCAATTGCTAAATCATTACCAAATTTGTGATAAACACGTGTAACCAAACTAATACCATTTACCAATATTACAAAGATATCTTTATCAACTACTAACTTAATATGCATCTTCTTAAAGTTAACTTTAGGAAGGGGACGATCTAGTCCCTTATTCATTACTTGAAACCATGGCCATTCTGGACTTTTATTAAAAATAATTCTTTGGTCATCAGCCGAAAGAAGATATTGATATGACTCATCGGTCTTGACATTTTTAAAGATTCTTAGGGCAATATTACTAATGTCTTCATTACAACTAACATCCATATCTAATACAAAATGTCGACCAGTATTTTGTGCAATTACTTTTTCCGTTCGTCCCGTTTCATTAGTAATTGTAATGTCATTAATTTTAATTTTAGTAGTAAATTGTTCGGTTAATTCGTCTGGTAGTTTTGTAGCCAGCGTCCCGTCCTTTCTTTGAATCAGTTCGAAAGGAACGTATGTACCACCCCATTCCCAATTTACCTTATCACCTTTGCCGTTTTCTCTAGTTGGTACCCAGCCAAATAATACTCTTCGCTTGCCATCAAAAGCGGTTCTAGCAGCATAATATGCTCGACCGTCAAATGCATCATCTCGAGGCTTTAGCCACGGGCCATCAATCTTTTTACTCATGCGGTATCTAGTTTTGCTTTGTTCACTATATTCGGTATAGAGCAAATACCACCAATCACCCATTTTAAAGAGATCAGGCATTTCAAGCCCTGTATATAGGTTAGGAGCAAAAAAGTCTCCCTTAAATGACCAGTTTTTTAGATCCTTAGAAGTAAAAGACACTATTCGACCAGTAAGTTTAGATTTTGGACCAGCTAACCTAGTTCCCAAGATTAAAAGGTATTCATTTTTATCCTGGTTCCAAATTACCCAGGGATCACGCCAGTCGGTTTTGTCATAACCTTTTTGCGCTGGTAATAATAACTTATCAACGTTTTTTTGAAAATGCTCATAATCATGACTAACGCCATGAAGTAACACTTGCGAAGCCTTACCTTCTTGTTCAGCTTTTTTATTATAGCCAGTGTAAAAAGCATGGATTTTCCCTCCTGCTTCAAAAACTGAACCAGCATATATCCATTGTGCTGGATCATTTTTATCACCAGCAGGAATAGCATCCCCATGATCTTCATAATTTACAAAGTCTTCTGTGGTTGCTAGTGACCATCCAAATGGTTCATCATTATCTGTCAGCGGACCAGGCTTCCTAGGATCACGTTGATGATATAAGTAAAACTTGCCGTTTTTGCCAAAAGGCATAATGTCCCCCATCCATTTGTCTTTTGTTGGCTTATAAAAAACTTTATACATACAATTCCTCCTTTTATTCTGTAACTGCTTCTGTCGCTATCTTACGGTCACGATGCATTAATTTTTTAAGTAGATTGCACATTAAAGCTCCTACGACTACACCGATAACTATTGATACACAATAAAGTAAAATATTTGAATCAAATGGTGCAGCCATAAATGTAGACAGTGCCGTTTTTTGTGTAGTACCGAAAAAAGCATTTAGTGCACTGGCTAGGCCTGACCCGACCATACAACTAGGGATCACTGCCAAAGGATCAGAAACAGCAAATGGGATTGCTCCTTCAGTTGTTGCAATGATTCCCATAATTAAAGCAGTAGTAGAATTTTCCTTTTCATCTTGACTATAATATTTTTTACCAATAAAACTCGCTAAAGCCATAATTAATGGCGGAATTCCAATTGCAATAAAGCAAGCTGTACTTATTGCATAGCCACCAGAAGTATAGGAGGCCATACTAAATGTATACGCCACTTTATTAATGGGACCACCCATATCCGTAGCCATCATTGCCCCGATAATGGCGGCAACTAAAACCTTGTTCGACCCACTAATGCTGGCAAGCCAAGATGTTAATCCACTTTGCATCCCTCTAACAGGATTACTAAATACATAAAAGATAATTAAGCCACTAATTAGTACAGATGCTAATGGAATAATAAAGATGGACTTTAGTGAAATTAAACTTATTGGCATCGGGATCTTTTTTAGCCAATACACTAAGTAACCGACTAAAACACCAACTACCATTCCTCCAATAAAACCCATACCGAGCTTATTGGCGACTAATCCTACAATAAATGCTGGCGCTAACCCGGGGCGATCTGCAATTGAGTATGAGATATAAGCAGCAATCATCACTGGAATAAACCCAAGCCCTTGCTGCCCAATCATTCTCAAAATTCCCCAAATATTATTGGTCTGGTTCCAAACGCCATTTCCCCCACCAATAACGGCAATTGATACCATCAGTCCTGATGCTGAAACTAATGGAATCATGTATGAAACTCCAGTTTGAAAATGATCAACTAGTTCCTTAAAAAACTTTTTTATACTATCCATAAAAAAGCCTCCTTTTTATTTTTATTAACCATCAATAACTTCATGAACTTTTGTTATTGCTTTGCTACCATCCTTTACAACCTCTGAAGTTCCCATTTTGACAATCTTTTTGCCTTTAAAGCGCTCTTTTTCACGTACATTTGTATCTACTGCGAATATCACTGCATCAGCGTCTGCAATGTCTTTAGCACTTAACTTGTTTTCAAATCCCATTGCTCCCTGTGTTTCAACTTTAATTTGGTCGCCATTCTTCTTAGCATATTTCTTTAAATTTTGGGCAGCCATATAAGTATGTGCCACACCTGCTATACATGCTGTTACTGCTACTAATTTACTCATTTTTCTCCCTAGTCTTCTATCTTTCTAAAAATTTCAACTAATCTATTTGGATCATTTTCTGCTTTAATTTCTTTTACAAAATTATCATCCATCAACTTACCAGCTATCGTTGCCAACATCTTTAAGTGTTCTTTACCAGTATCTTTTTCTTTAGCCGCCATTAAAAAAATGATTGATACTTTGCTATTATCCAGAGAATTCCATTCTAAGGGCTCAGTAGTTTTGGCAAAAATTAAAGACGCAAAATTTACCGCTGAACTTTTACCATGTGGAATTGCTATATTATTACCGATTCCAGTCGTGGTTTGGCTTTCGCGTTTTAAAACATCTTGACTAAACTTATCAGCATCATTAACAATTTTGTTTCGTTCCATAATTTGTGCCAACTGATTTATAGCATCTTCTTTAGAAGACGCCTTTAAGCCAATGACTATATTATTCTTTGAAATAAAATCAATCTTCTTATTCAAATTCTTCACTTCCTAAAAGCTTAATTATTTCTGTTTTTGAGGTTAATCTGCATAGAGTCTTTAACAACTTTTTATCTTCAAGAATTGTATTGAAGTAATTATAAATTTGATCAATAGAAGTCTTGACACTTTCATTCATTGCCATAAAAAATACTAAATTGACTCTTCCCTTCTCCCAATCAACACCTTCTGAATTGATATAAAGAGCTATACGAGCCCTCTTCACATATTGAATAGGTGCATGAGGGATGGCAACAAAATCCATCTCTGTACTTGCCATTTTTTCTCTTTTAATTGCAGCATCTGCTATACCAGAAAGAGCATATTGTTTTGAACATAGTAATTCACAAACTGTACGTATTGCCTGATTGCGGGTAGTTCTTTTGTTATCAACGATAATCAAATCAGGTTCGACTAATTTCATAAATTCACCAGAATTTTCTTGAAATTGCTTAAATTTATTAATTACTGCTTGTAATCTTCCCTTTGACTGATAATCAAGAAATGGTGGTACAACCACAACATTTTTATTTTGAAGATCAATATCTACAGTACTTATTATTAAATCTTCCGTAATTGGAGCAGACATTAATTCAGATACAGAGACCACCCGATTAATTTCAATTTCATCTGCGAAATATTTTTTTATTCTCTGTTCTAACAGTCTTGCAGTCCCAAGACCGGTACTACAAACAATTACGGTTTTTATCTTTTTTTCTTCCCTTCTTTCTAAAAAGCTCTCAATATGTAGGGCAATATAAGCAATTTCATCATCATTCACATTGACCAAGAAATGCTTACCTATTTCAATACTTAAATCTACAGCCTGGTTATAGGCATAAGGAAAGTTACCTTTAATACTATTTTTATACGGATTTTTTATGCTTAATCCCAAACTAAGGCGGTGCAATGCCGGTACCAAGTGCAATGTCAAATTACTAATCAATGCCTTATCATAGTTAGTCAGATTAACTTTTAAAAATTGAACTAACTCACTTTTTCTAAACAACTTTTTGTCATGTTTAAGACTTAAGTGAACGCCTGAATTCGATTCAGCAGCAAGAATATGGATATTAATATATGCCTGTTCTTCTACTGGAATAGTTAATTCTAGATTTTTCTCAAGTAATTTAGAAAGAATGACTGTCTTAGGTGATAACGGATGATTAGTCAATTCCTCATTAGCAATAATAATTTCCTTGTTTTTTATTCTTTGGATTGCTATCACTAAATGGACCGCTAACGATTGAAACTGATAATCATTTAATCTGATAGAATTATTTTTCTGAAACTGATTCAGGGTTCTGACTACTTTATAAAAAATTTCCGGATTAAAAATGCTTTTTAATTCTTTAGGAATATTAACCGCTAATTTTAAATCAGCATTATTTTTAATTTCGAGATTATTTCCCCAATAAAAATCAAGAAGTATAGTCATTAATCGTCTTCTGACATTTTCCGATGCATCTAGACAGATACCTTTTTCATCACTTACTAATTTGGCACCCTTCTTTTTTAGCCAATCTTTAAGTTGCTTTAGATAACTTTCTATAGTTGTCCTGCTCACATAATATTTATCAGAAAGATTTTGAATAGTAATATGTTCTTTTGACGTTAATAAAAAAGACAAAATAGCTAGCTTTATCTCTTGCGGACTTTGTCTGTTAGCAATTAATTCGCCATTCTGAAGAGATAAGCGTATGTGAGTAGTATCGCCAGAAAAATAAATACCGACACTTGGTTTTCTAACAAGTTTAATCTGATATGCTTTAACTTCACTTGCAATTTCATTTAAATACTTATTAATAGTCTTCCTTGACATGCCAATATTATGTTCAATATTTTTGTAATGAGTTATGCCCTCATCTAAAATTTGCTTGATAATTTTTATCTCATTTTCATTAATACGATCACCTTCTCTCTTGAATACGCTTACAATTATAAGATAAAGAATTAGCTTTAGATACGGTGCAAAGTAAAACATCAAAAGTATACTTTTGTGTTACCTAAGTTAATTTTGAGTAAATAAAAAGGTAAGAATAATTTTTCTTACCTTTAACCTTTTTTATTTATTCAAATTTACAAATGTGTTGAATCTCATGTATTGATAATGAATTCGCATTGTTGAAACCTCAAACGGCGTGCCGTCATCAAGAAAGAAAATACCTTCTATAACACCCACCGGCTCGGTTGTCTTTAATGTCATCCGTTCCTGGTCTTCCTTACTCGAAGGCTCAACCGTAATATTGAGAAATGCTTTGGTTACCACCTTATTTTGAGTATCTTCCAAATAGTTAAACAAAGATTTCTGTAAATTTTCCGGCTTTAATTCCGGCACAATTTTAATAGGAACATAGCCGGTTTCTATCAAAAACGGCTGCGCATCAAGGTAGCGGAGGCGCCGAAATTCATAAACAAAATCATCTTCATTTAAAAATAAATCCTGCCTAATCGATTCCGATGCTTTAACTACATTGAAGTCTAACAATTTAATTCCTTGTTTTTTACCTGGAACTTTTAAGCTATCTGTTAAACCTAAATTTGACCCTTCATAGCGAAATAGTGACTGGTTTTTCAGATAAAGAGGGTTAATAAATGTCCCGCTACCACGCTTTTTAAAAACTATCCCTTGCTGAGATAAAAGTTCCATTGCCCGCTTCATTGAAGAGCGGCTCACTTGGTAGTGTTCTGCAAGACTTCGCTCATCAGGAAGGCGCATCCCATCATACTTATTATCTAAAATATTCTGTTTTATATCGTGCATCACAGTCCGATAAACGAAATCTGCCATTTTTCTCCTCAATTATTCTGCTTTTTTGATTGCCTCAATAAACCAATGGGCAAATGTAGCCTGATTTATCTCTACCCCTACTTCTGCATTAACTGGCTTGTCAAAGAAATTATCAAAATCAATCAGCGAAGCACCATAGGCATATGGGCTCTTGGTATCAACAACAACATGGGCCGGCTTGAAGGTATACATATCCGGGTTAATTAACATTCCCGCAGCTAAAGCATCGTAAATTTCACGACCATCATTTGCGGTCTTATCATGTAAATTAGTTAGAATATGATAAAGCATGTCACCGGTTTTGCCCAATTTTTTGACTTCCTGAAGGGTATTTTGGGTCACATAAGCTTCATGTCCCAATTCAAGTGGAGCAAGCAAGATCTTAATACCGCTAGAAAAAACAATCTGGGCTGCTTCGGGATCACCAGCTACGTTGTATTCACTGTATGGGCCCCAATTACCGCGACCAATCGCACCGCCCATAATTACTAACTGCTCAATCTTAGCCATATCTTCCGGGTACTGTCTAAAATAAAGAGCAAAATCAGTCGCTGGACCAATTTGCATTAAAGTTACTTTTTCTGGGCTGTTAGTTACAACTTCATGGATTGCATCTGCAGCAATTCCTGGTTTAAGTAATGACTTATCTGGCTTTGGGAAGTCATAGCCAGCCAAACCACTTTTACCGTGGACGTCCGATGCATCAATTGCTTCACGCAATAACGGACGACTAGCTCCAGAAACAACTGGCACTTTTGTTCCCAAGAAGGTTTCCAATTTTAAAGCATTGAGTAATGTTTTAGCCAAAGGAACATTGCCCCAAGTTGCAGCAATCAATTTAACATCAAGATCGTTTGCAAATAATGAAATAGTAATTGCTACTACGTCATCAATGCCGGGGTCAGTACTGATAATCAAAGGTTTTTTAGTCATCGAAATTCCTCTTCCTTGAAAGATATAAGACCATCATACCAAATCTATTTAACGATTGTCTTTTTACCTTGAAAAAATAATATGAATCAGTCAAAACAGATTACGTTTGACGGATTCATACTAATCAATTTACCATGTTACTTTTTTATTTTTCGCGATCTTCGATTTCGCCATCTGAACGAGCAATAATTACTTCATCACACATATCAAGGAATAGGCCAGTTTCAACAACACCAACCACTTTGTCTAGGTAATCATCTAATCCACGCGGAATCGGAATTGGATCAACGTTTAAATCAACAATATAATTGCCATAATGCGTGACAAACCGTTTATTGCCATCCATTCGCCAAGACGGATTCAAGCCATCATTTCTAAAACGCCGAAAATTTTGTTCACAGGAAATCGGTAAAATTTCTACCGGTAACGGAAAGCCGCTTAAACGATCGACTAACTTCGACTCATCAACAATCCACAGCACTTTTTCCGAATTAGCGGCGACATTTTTTTCCATTGTTAAGGCGCCACCGCCACCTTTAATACCGTCAAAGTTAACGTCAACTCGATCAGCCCCATCGATTGTCAAGTCTAACTGATCCACTTCTGCTAATTCATTAACCGTAAAGCCCCACTTTTCAAGCTGTTTTTTACTTCTGCTTGATGTAGTAACAATAGCTTCTAAGTCAAGTCCCTCTTCTTTTTTTCGTTTCCCTAATGCATCAATGAAAAAGGCAATTGTTGAGCCAGTGCCAACACCTAATTTCATCCCTGGCTCTACTAATTCTGCTGCCCTAATTGCTGCTTTACTTTTTAGTTCATCCTGCTGTTTCTTATCCATTGCTCTTGCTTTCTTCACAATCGTTACTAACACTACAATTTAATCTCATTATAGCAAAGATCAACCTAAAAGAAGACACAAAAAAAGGCAATTTAATTAAACTGCCTTTTTTAGTATTTTCATAGCTTATTCAGGATCAATTTCTGGTGCTTTATTAATTTCACCAGACATCATCCAAATCCGTTTCTCTACTTCAGCTAAAAAGCCGGTAAGCAAATCATTAGTGGCATAATCGCCCTCTTCATCGCTGGCCTTAATGCCTTCGCGATATAAGTCATCAAGATAGTGGTACCCCTCAATAATCTTGGCATAGCGCTCATCAATTGTCTCGTCCCAATTACCTTTTTCATCTTTAATATTGGTCTTCTCGGCAATTTCACTCAGAGTAGAAACTGGTGAGCCATCCAGTGTAATCAGCCGCTCTGAAACTTCATCTAGCTGATTAGCTAATTCATCCATTACTTTATCTAAATATGGGTGCAGCTTTATAAACCGATTGCCCCGCATATACCAGTGGTGTTGGTGAACTACCATATGTAATTGCGTTAAGTCAGCAACAAGTTGGTTTAATATTTCTTTTGTCTTAGGATATTTCATCTAAAAATGCCTCCCAAATATATAATATTGTTACACTTTTATTATATCCAGTAAGCGCATTAATTACTAAAATATTGATTATCAAATTAAAAACAAGCAGTTTTATGATTTGCTCAAAGTATAACCTTGATTAATTAACTCAAGAGCCTTTTCCGACTGGTTAATGGTTTTCTCTGGTTCATAAATCTTATCACGTGATAGTGACAAGGTGATTTCTTGCCCGTCTGCAAGTTTCAATTGAAAACCACATAAGTTATTTACACTTGAAATAATTCCAACAAAATAAATCAAAATCATCGGATAAAAGATTGTTGGTGCCATCTTAACCAAGCTTTTTTTACCTAAAAATTTCGCATCAACAACTTCACTAGTCGCAATCTCTTTCAGTGGACTTGCCTTGCCAAGAAAGATCATCTTAATGCGATTCCAGTAACTGCCATGATCATAATAGCGAATTTTTTTAGCTGAAATCTCGCAATAATTAAACTCAATAGGTAAAACATTTGGATAGTAACCAAAGGCTACCAAAGCGAAGAAAATAAGGCCAATTACCCAAGCCCAATTTTTATTTTGAGAATTAACTATTGCTAAAATATCCCAAGCAATCAAACTAGCCAATAAAAAATAAGCTAACGATATCACTAAAGGGCGAAAATTCATTTTCTTGCCAAAAGTAATCATTTCATTCACACTTTCTTGCTAAAATTAAAGTTATTTTAGCACCTTTCAGCTAATAGTAAAGCGCTACCAAAAATAAAATAAAAAACTGCCTGAGAGTTTAGGTTAAACCATCATTTACTAGTTTAACTTCTCTTCAGACAGAATTTTTATCTAAGTTAAAGTTTATTCAGCAGCTGCTGTTTCTTGTTCTTGTTTTAATAAAGTGTTGTCATAGTGTTTGATAAATGGGTACCAAACAAGAAAAGCAACAATTGCACAGACGATTGAAAGAACGCCGCCCTGCCAACTGGTTGTAGCAATGAAGCCACTCAAACCAACTGGTGTCGGCCAAGGTTGTTGGACTCTGATTACTGGGACCAATTTTGAAACAATGCCTAAATATGCAATAATCCCCGAAGCAAGCGGTGCACAAACAAACGGAATAAACAAATCTACGTTGTAAACAATTGGTAAGCCAAAAATTAACGGTTCGTTAATATTAAAGATTGCCGGAATAATTTCCACTTTCCCCAATTCTTTTAATTGTGCCGAGCGAGCCCGAAAGGCTAACCAAATGGCCACACCAAGCATCGCGCCTGAACCACCGATCGTAATAAATGCATTGGTCGGATCGCCGGCAAAAAAGTGATGGCCTCCTCTTTGAGCATTATCTGCCATATTGGCAAGAATAATTGGCATATAGAAAGAACTGATAATCGTTGCTCCGTGGATCCCGAACCACCATAAAAAGTGAATCAGGAAGATAATGATCAAGAAGCCCCACCAGGTGTCGGCAATATCACTGATAAAGGAGAACGGAATGAACAGTAAGTTGAACATATCCGTGCCTGCAATAACTAATGCCCCGTTTAAAGCAGCAACTACGACTGCAACACAAAATGACGGAATCAAGGCACTAAAGGAATTGGATACTCCCGATGGCACTGAAGCCGGCATCTTTATTTGCCAGTTATGCTTAATGGTGTAACGATAGATTTGAACAGTCAGCCAGGCAATAACCAAGCCAATGAAAATACCGACAGCACCAATCCGGTAAATACCACTAGCAGAGGCCTCATATCCACTAGCAACCATTTTGGTTTTGGTAAAAACCTGAACAAATTGCATTTGGCCATTCTTCCAGACCAATTCAGCTACGGTAATGAAAAAGCCCATTAAGAACATCATCAATCCGTTCATTGGAATTAGATTAATGTGTTCCTCATCGTGATAAATTTTAGTGTACGAATAGGCAAAGGTCCCTGAAAATACCAGGGCGATAATTCCCATCGTGGCATTATAAACAGAACTAAATAATACTGAAAAGCGGCCTATTGTATTTGCATAAAAACTCATAAAAGCAGGTATTTTAATAACCTGAGACAATACAGTCAGGATTAAGAAAAATGCTCCGACAATTGAAAATGAAATAACGCTGTAGCCCGCATCCATGATTGCCCTAACAAAACGTGTTGCGGCAAACTTACCGGCTATTTCACCAATCTTATCTTTTAACGGCTTTTTTGTAGTATCAGCCATAATATTAAAAAACTCCCTTCTATAATTAATTCATATTGTTGAATTAGTTATATATTTATTGTAAGCATTTTCATTATAAAAGCAATAATTTTTCAATTATTTTTTTTGAAAGTAGCTATTAGTTTTTGATATTTATCTTTGCCTACTCTAATATTCCGAATTCGCCGCTCGCAAAGATAGCATAAAAGAATACCAATTAATAAAAATGCACAAATTAAATACACAGAACTCATATTAGATAAAAAAGGGAATAATTGGTCTTTTAGCGGTGAAAATGCACAGCAGACTAAACCGGCATTGACCCCGATTTGAAGCCAAAAATAATACCTGGTAGCAGGAACATCCCGCTTCCGATTGTGCATTTTAGTTAGCTGCTCGATAGCGGCAATTGCTGCTAAGATTGTCATTATTCCTGAAATAATAATTCCTAGCCACCTCTGGTATTGAGTTAAAACTAATAACCAGAAAAGGTTAGTAAATAAAAAAATTATCACGATATAACGGAGCATTAAATAGCGACTAAAATACAAGTATTTAATACTGTCTGCTTTTTTCTTTTCGGCAACGCTCTTTGATTGAAATTTATTCAACATTCTTTATTCCCCTAACACTTATGCATATATTATTTCATTATATCCCTAATATCTTAATTAAAGCTAGCCGAGATTAACTTGCTTGACTAAACTTATTTGGTATAAAATAGATCTGTTAGCGCTATCAGCATAATACAATAAAAAGGAGATAACAATGTACTCAGCAAAAATGCCAGACGGCTTTTTATGGGGTGGTGCAGTTGCTGCCCACCAGTTAGAAGGAGCTTGGAATGTTGACGGAAAAGGCATGTCAGTTGCCGATGTCATGACTGTCGGTTCAGCCACTAAACCACGTGAAATTACTGACGGTGTCATTGAAGGGAAAAACTATCCTAACCACAGTGCAATTGATTTTTATCATCACTACAAAGAAGATATTAAATTAATGGCTGAAATGGGCTTTAAGGCATTTAGAACCTCAATTGCCTGGACGAGAATTTTTCCTAACGGCGATGACGAACAGCCAAATGAAGCGGGTTTGAAATTCTACGATGATTTATTTGCTACCTGTCATCATTATGGCATCGAACCAGTAATTACTTTGTCGCACTTTGAAATCCCATTTAATTTAGTCAAAAAATATCATGGGTTTACTAACCGTAAACTGATTGACTTCTTTGTCCGGTTTGCGACTGTTTGTTTTAAGCGCTATAAGGACAGTGTCAAATACTGGATGACTTTTAACGAAATCGACAATCAAGCAGCATACACTGAAGACTTCTTAATGGCCACTAACTCCGGCATTATTCTCAACGGGTTAACAGATAAAGAAAAAGAAGCTGCTATGTACCAAGCTGCACACTACGAACTAGTTGCTTCAGCCTTGGCAGTCAAAATTGGTCATAAAATTAATCCTGACTTCCAAATCGGTTGTATGATCAATTACTCACCAGTTCGTCCGCTTACCCCGTCTTCAGATGATGTTCTGCTGGCCGACAAATTTGAGCAAAGACGTGATTGGTTCTCAGATGTTCACGTTTTTGGTGAATATCCAAAAGAAGTTGAGGCATACATCGAGCGTAATGGCTACAGACCCGATATTACTGATGAAGATCGTGTAGTTCTAAAAGAAGGAACAGTTGATTACGTTGGTTTTAGTTATTACCAATCAACCACTGTTTCTGCCGAAAAAGTTAAGCCTGATGAATTAAATGACTTATCCAAGGCTATTGCTAAAAACCCGACGCTAGAACGCAGTGATTGGGGTTGGGAAATCGATCCTGAAGGTTTACGAATTTCTTTGAATCATTTGACCGACCGCTATCATGTACCACTATTTATTGTTGAAAATGGTTTGGGTGCTTATGATAAGGTCGAAAAAGATGGCTCAATTCATGATGATTATCGTGTCGACTACATGAGAAAGCACATTTCAGAAATGGAAAAAGCAGTTGAACTTGATGGCGTAGATTTAATGGGCTACCTTCCTTGGGGACCAATTGATCTTGTATCCGCTGGAACAGGCCAAATGGATAAACGGTATGGTTTTATCTATGTTGATAAAAATGATGCTGGTGAAGGAACATTGAAACGTTCACGCAAGGACTCATTTGACTGGTACAAGAAAGTCATCAATTCAAATGGTGCAGATTTAGCTTAAATTAGAGCTAATTAAAACTAACAAAAAAACGAAGTTACTAACAACTTCGTTTTTTTGTTTCGATCATTATCGCGTAACTGATTGCTTATTTCTTTAAAGTACCAGTTTCGTATAATTTTTCATATAAATCGACCATTTCGCCTGCTAAATCTCTAAAAGTAATTGCATTCATTAAATGATCTTGTGAGTGAACTACTAACAAAGTAACTTTAGTATGTTCACCTTGAGCTTCTTTAGTAAGCATTCCGGTTTGCGAATTATGTGCTTCAGTTAATGAGTCGTCAGATTCTTTCAACTTAGCCCGGGCACCATCGATGTCACCCTTTTTAGCTAACCGAATTGCTTCAAAAGCTAAACTCTTAGCATTACCACCATTGGCAATTAAGCCCATAGCTGATTCTAAAGTTGCTTGTTCTTCTTGTTCAGTAGTTTTGTTTTCTGCCATTATTATCCCCTATGTTAACCGTTAATTAAGTCTTCAGCTTGTTTCAAAACCTGAACACCGTCCATCATGCCATATGCACGCATATCGATTACAGCAAGTGGAATATCCTTGCCGTCTTTACCTTGGCCCTTGACCTTGTTCTTAAAGTCACTTTCCATATAACGAACTTGTGGTCCAAGCAAAACGCAATCTGGATGATCCTGTTCAATATGTTGTTGTGCCTCAGAAGCTGGACAAGCAAAGATATTAGCATCAATGCCCTGGTCCTTCGCTGCTTGCTGCATTTTCGTTACTAACAATGAAGTACTCATTCCAGCGCTACAATTTAACATAATTGTTTGTTCTGCCATAATAGTATGTTCCTCCTAAATGTATCCATAAGATTTATTCTATTATAGCACTTTTAAGTTAGCGCTTTCGATTTAAAACTAAAGATTATTTAAAATATTTTCCGTCTTTTATTTTAAAAGTAAATTGCGTCTCAAATTGGCCTTTAAACTTATAAACTGGCAACTAAAAACATAAGTCCAACAAGAACTAAGAAAACACCGATGAATAAAGCAGCTACCATCGAAATTGGTGCAAACCCAACTTGCCCCTTCGGTTTCTTAAGATTTCTCATATTTTTAATACTTAACAAAAGTTCAACGACACCTAAAACCAAAAGAATAATTCCTGCTATCATCACAACATAATTTCCTTTAAGTAGCGTGGATAAATTTTCAGTCAATAACATCTTTATACCTCACAATCGTAAAAAATTATAGTCTTCCTAACGTTTATGATAGCACTTTCTTTTAGCTTTAACATAAATTACAATGAAAAATAAATGAATTTTTAGTAGCTGCGGTTATTTCAGAAAAATAATTGAAAAAAGCCTGACACTCCTGTTCCCAAAAGGGCAAAGCCAAAGAAAAAGGCAAATACAACTGCAATCAATGAAAATGCATTGTTAGTTCCCTTAGTAAAGATTGTTTTGGCGTATTTAACACTGTAAATTAATTCGATTACACCCAAAACAATGACGGCAATACAAACAACACGATCAATTACTGGATTAATTAGACTCATTTTTTTGCCTCAAACAAATCAAATAACAAAATATTCTTATGCGAATATAATAGCACGATTTCCCCAAAATAGAACAAATAGCAAAAAATTCTGGGAAAAATCAGCTTTTTCTTTAGGGCAAGCCAAGAATGGTAGTTTTTCACAATATGATACGTAAAATTACACCTAATTACCTTTAACGTAACTTTTCTGCTAGTAAACCGAATTTGAAATAGTACGCTAACATTACTAAACATTATTTAAAAA
Organism: Lactobacillus sp. B4026; assembly: GCF_026535825.1. Classification (NCBI taxonomy): domain Bacteria; kingdom Bacillati; phylum Bacillota; class Bacilli; order Lactobacillales; family Lactobacillaceae; genus Lactobacillus; species Lactobacillus sp. B4026. The sequence goes on along the minus strand of NZ_JAFNPD010000001.1, from coordinate 39,565 downwards.
TAAAATTGACAAATCAAACTTCAAAAATTAGAATTTAATAAATTATTAATCTTGCTTTTTAACTAAAATGGAGGTCTAACATGCAAGGATTAACAGCAAAAGACTTATTAAACTTAACAAATGCAGGAGGTTTGAAGACACAAGGCAATAATAGTATTTTCCAAACTGCTGATCCTAATTTTGATGATTTGGATAAATATCAGTGGTCACTTGTTAAGCAAAATGGTAAAGACGGCTTATCTACTATTTTAACTACCGACACTTATCCGGCTTTTGTCTTTGATCAAGAACCGAACGTGTATTTTACAACGGTAAATGATAAGCAAAAGACGCAATTATTTAAATTAAACACTGATACCCGAGATTTGACCTTGGTTCATGAATTTGAAAAGCGAAGTTTGGCAGTTCAAGAAGTAATACAAGAAAAGCAATTACTCTTATCAGGTACGACATTTTTAACAGAAACTGATGGTGATTTACCCTGGCACGAAGTAACTGAAGTACCTTATTGGACCAACGCTGAGGGAAATGTAAATGGTAAACGACACCAACTTTTTATTTTTGATTTAAAAAGCAAAGAGTTGCATTCATTAGTACCAAAAGATTTTGAAGTCAGCAATTTTTGGTACCAAGATGGCCACCTGTTCTTGAGCGGTGCGCAATATCAAAATCATCAACCATTTCAAAAAGGTCTCTATGAATATGATTTTACTGAAAAAAAGCTGCAAGAATTGCTTAAGCCTGAAACTTGGTCTATAAGTGCAGTGGCGTTATTAAATGATGAATTATATCTAGCAGCCACCGATAATAAAAAATATGGCATTGAAGAGAACCCTAATTTTTATCATTTGCTTAAAGATACTCATGAAATGCAGCTCGTGCAAGAATGGGATCATAACTTATCCAATATTGTCATCCATGACATGGAAGTAGTACCAGGCAAAACCACTTTTGTCCACGATAACAAACTTTATTTTGTTGCTACAATTGCGACTCATAATGAAATTTATACGTTTGACGGTGAAAAAACAGAACTAGTTGGCAAGTGGAATGGCTCAATTACTTCCTTAGCCTTTCAAGGCGATCATTTACAATTTATCGCAAATAGTCCACAAAGTCCGCAGCAACTCTACCAATTGGAAAAAGATGGACAGGTCAAACAACTTAGTCATTTTAACGAATTTTTGAAAGACAGATATGTGGCAAAGCCAAAGCAAATTGATTATAAGGATCATAATGGCGATTGGCGTTATGGCTGGGTACTTTATCCGCTGAATTACCAAGAAGGTAACAAATATCCGGCTATTCTAGAAGTTCATGGTGGTCCCCGCGCTACTTATGGCGATGGCTTTTTCCATGAAATGCAAATGCTGGCTAGTGCTGGTTATTTTGTCTTCTTTACCAATATCATCGGTTCTGAAGGTTGGGGAGATGAATATGGTGACGTGCGCGGTAAATATGGCACTGTGGACTATGATGATTTAATGTTATTTACCGATGAAGTCTTAAAGCAAGTTCCAGAGATAAACGAAGAAAAGCTTGGATTAGCAGGCGGCAGTTATGGTGGGTTTATGACTAATTGGGTTATTGGTCATACTCACCGCTTTAGTGCTGCCGTCAGCATGCGCAGCATTGCTTCTTGGACAGCAATGTACATCTCAGATATTGGTCCTGAATTCGTAAACGATCAAATGGCCACAGATGATTTACATTCTGACGATATTGATAAGCTTTGGTTCCACTCGCCTCTTCGCTATGTCAATAATGTGACTACTCCTACGTTATTCTTACATTCAGATCATGATTTTCGCTGTCCAATTCCTGATGCTTATCAAATGTTCCAAGCATTGAAATTACGTAATGTCCCAACTAAATTAGTGGTCTTTCAAGGTTCTAATCATGACTTATCAAGGAAAGGTGCTCCTAACAGACGGATTAAGAGATTAGAAGAAACGTTGAACTGGTTTGATAAATATCTAAAGTAAAAATTTTGCATATTTAGTGTTATAAAAAATGCATCTCTAAGGATAAAAAATAATCCTTAAGGGACGCATTTTTCTTTGCTATTATTTGCTGCCAACTAAATGAACTTGATGATAAAATCGCTTTTTCAGCATTTGCCTGTAATTGCTAAAATTTGGTTAAACACAATACCTTGTAGCAATTTCCAAAACCATGTCTTGCTTAGATAATTTTGCCATCAAAATACGACCCCAAATTTACCTTAACTTCGGGGTCGTATCAATCTACCTTATTCTTTAGTTAAAATTCCTCATCTTCATCCTTAGCCGGTGTAGGCTGAAAATGATAAATACCGCTTTTACCGGCTTCTAGAATCATTTTTATCAGGTCATCAAGCGGCAGCTGATCACGATTAAGCAATAATTCTAACAGCATTGGGATATTAACTCCGGTAACAATTTCAATTGCCGGATTTTTTTCCAGTATTCGAACTAACGTATTAAATGGTGTTCCACCTTTTAAGTCAGTTAAGCAAATAACTTTACCAGAAAGAGCAGTGATTTTTTGCTCCAATTCTTGCTCTAGTTGATCAAGCGACTCACCGTCTGTAAACTTGACTGTTTGGCAATTTTTTTGCTGGCCACAAATCATTTCTGCCGATTTCAGCAATTCCTGTCCAGCACTGCCATGTGTACAAATTAAAACTCCAACCATTAGTATTTTTCCGCTCCTAATAGTCTAACGCACGATAATAACGTCTAATGTCCATTGGGTGCCGGTTAATGTGTTCAATGTGGACATCAATCCGATTATTAATTGCATGGAAAACAAATGGTGACAGAGTCCCACGATATTTCTCTGAAAAGCCAGGGAGGTCATAATCTTTAGCATCGATAATAGTGTAATTACCACAAATCTCTGGTAAAAACTTAGCAACCCGTTCACTGAGTGGTCTTTGAGAATCTTCTCCAACATAAACGGTAACTGGTGTATCACGATCAACTATTTCGAACATGCCATGGAAGAATTCGGCTGCTTCAACGGCACGTGTTCTAAGCCAATGTTGCTCTTCCCAATAGCACATTGCGTATGAGTATGTTGCGCCCCATTGATTACCCGCACCAACGAAGTAATGAATCTCATCATCGTGATGCTTTAAAGCAAAGTCCTTAGCAAAGTCGTCTGCTTTAACTCCAATTTCGGCAATATCCTCAGCAAAATGTTTATCCATTTCTTCATAAAATTCATCATAGTCCGGAAATTCACCGTTCAAGTACATTAGACGATCCCCAACCATAAAGAACTTCAATTGCTCGTTTTCTGGATAAGAAATGCAATAAGTTAGATCTGCTGCCAATTTAGCCTTAGGATCATCCATAAAGCCTAAAATTGTGGCGCCTACCTCGTTTAATTTCTTAACTGCGTCAACCATTTCCTTAGTATTACCCGTTACTGAAGAAATAACAACTAGCGTTTTATCGGTAATGCGCTTATTGCCAGTCACGATATATTCAGCGGCATTTTGGTAAAAAGTTTCAAGAGCACTTTTTTCTTTCATATGAATGTTAGCTTGCATCCCTGAAGCATAAGTACCACCAATACCTAACCAGCAGATGTTTGTAATTCCTTTTTTAAATAATGGATCAATGATTTCATTAATCTTGCCTCTTAATTCGAGTGCTCCATTCATACTAGTAATTAATTTTTGTTTATCAAATTTACGCATTTTTTATTCCTCACTATTATTGTTGTTTTACTTATATTTTTGACGCTGTAATCTGATCAAAATCAGGATAAGCCGAATGTTCTAAGTCATTACCCTTTTCCTGTGATAGCCGATATGCTAGCAGATGAACAGGCACAGTCATAAATAATGCCGTTAGCAATTCATCCGTTTTCACTTTCAGATCCAAGTCATTTTCTTGTTCATTAGCCGCTTCATTGGCATAGATGGTATAAACATGGTCTACGTGCTGGCGTAAGAATTTTTTCAACCGCTCTTCGCGTTCCTGTAATTTACCATTAGGCTCTAGAAAGATAATAAAATCCTCACGCATTAGTCCTAAATACGGACCATGCATGTATTCTTCTAGCTCCTTACCCCAAGAGCTAATCCGAACAGCTTCGGTCGTCTTTGTTTCACCTTCACGACTAACACCATATGCGGAGCCATAACCAATAAATTGCAATCTCTTTGCCTTATTAAATTGAGGTAAGTTTTTACCAACCCAAGCTGAAGAACGCTTAATAACCTCGGGCAGCTGGTGGATTACATTGTTAATCTGGGTAAAAATCTGGTCAAATTGATCAGCCGAAATTCTTCCTTTGTTTTTAGCAATCGTCAGCGAAATTAACATTAGATCCAGAATTTCCACACTGTAGCCGGCACTAACATATGGCATTTCTTCAACCGGCATCCCCATCATTAAGAGATTTTGGCTCACTTGTGCCACCGGGCTATCAGCTTCACTAGTAAGGGTATAAACCCGCTGGTTTAACTCTTGCAATCGCTGAACCAGCTTAACTACTGAGTAACTGTGCCCACCTTGAGAAATTGCGATGCAAAGCGTGCCTTGCTTAACATTCAACAAATAGTTTTCTGCAATTGACGGCTCCTCAATTTGCACCGGCATTCCTAACACCTTACTCATAAAAGGCAAAGCGCCATATGCCGCATTCGAGCTTGAGCCGGTAGCATAGATTGTGACACTATCAATTTGTGCTATTTCTGAAGCTGTAAAATACTTACCAAACAGTTGTTGATAATTAGCTAACACATCTTGATAATACGCAGGTTCTAAGTGCACATAATCTTCAATACTTTTCACTTAAATAACTCCCTAATCAACTTAGCCTAATAGTCCTGACCAAGCACCAAAAATACCAATGGCAGCAATCAACAGCAAAATATACTGTGATTTCCAACCTTTACGATCTAACCAGAAGATAAAGAAGGTAAAGAGTAATGGCAGAATACCAGGAACAATTCCATCACAAATCTTTTGAACGGTTGTTGCCTCTGCACCACTACCAATCTTTAACGGCATTTTGAGTGTGACCATTGTCGCCACCATCGCGCCGACAACCGCTAAGCCTAAGACCGAAGCACCATAGGTCAGTTTATCCATTAAACCGGTTTTTTGAACCTTATCGATAAACGATGAACCAACATTGTAGCCAACAAATAGGCCATAGTAACGTGCTAATAAAGCGGGGATATTGAATATCAGTAAAAAGAGAATTGGACCAAGAATATTTCCTTGCAAGGCTAGCGAAGTTCCGATTCCCGTTGCAATAACACGCAATGTGCCCCAAAAGAAGGAATCTCCGATTCCACTTAATGGCCCCATCAATGCAACTTTAATGTTGTTGATCGAAGCGGCATCAAAGTCAGGGTCAAGTTCATTTTGCTCTTCCATGGCAATCGAAATTCCTAATGGAAAAGTGCTGAGCCAAGGTGTTACATTATAAAATTCAAGGTGCCGTTGATAAGCTGCCTTTAATTTTTCCTTGTTTTTACCGTAAATCTTACGCAAGGCTGGAACCATTGAATAAGCGTAACCTAAGTTCATTTGACGCTCATAATTCCAAGCCCATTCCATCGTAAACGAGCGCCAGAAGGTTTTCATTAAGTCCTTTCTGGTGAGCAGCTTAGAATTCTTCATCTTCATAATCAATGCCTCCATCATCAGTATTTTCTTTTCCACTATTTGAACTTGTCGCTGCATTAACCATTGGCTCACCCTTAAAAGCTGAATAGCCGGTTAAAATAAGGGCTAAGCAAGCACCGAAGATGGCAACGCCAGTAACGGAAATCTTAAGGTAAACTGCTAAAGCAAAGCCAATAATAAAGAAAGTGGCATTTTTCTTGTTAATCATCATCTTCATTAACAAGGCAAAACCATATGCTGGCAGCAAACCTGTGGCAATTCCTAACCCATTAATAATAAATTGCGGTATTACTGCTAAGATCCCTTTAATTACTGGACTACCCAACACATAGGAAATGCCAACAACAAGCCCGATTGGCAAGTTAACGGAGAAAAAGCCGCCGAGGACATTCATCCGACTCACTCCGCTACCGTCACTTTGCTCGGCATATTTATCAGCACGGTGAACGAAGTACGGCAAAATAAAGATAAAGCATAAATTCTTAATTACTAAAACTAATGAGGCGATTGGAATCCCCAGTGTCAAAGCAACTGCCGTACTCTTACCAGCTTCAATGGCAAATGCCGTTCCTAAAACACTCCCGGAGATTATTTCTGGTGGAATCGCAGCGCCAATAGAAAAGGAACCAACAAAAGCCAGCTCAAGAGTAGCCCCCATTATTATTCCTTGGTGCAGGTTTCCCAGCACTAAACCGGTCAACGTACATGTAACCAGTGGCCTAGATAGCATTGATGAGCCTAAGAAATACTCACCATTTCCCAACATTGCAATTAATGCCAAAATAATTGCAGTCAAATATACATTCATAACTTAGCTCCCACACTTTATTTATGAAATTCTTGTTTATCATCGCTTGGAACCTGCTGGATCCAAACCTCAACACCATCATTTTGTAATTCCGTCAGCTCATCGGCTTCTTCCGAAGTCAAGTTGATGGTTTTGGAATAATTTTTAGTATCTGTTCTAGGCTTGGTGCCACCAAGGTTTAAGCCGGTGATCTTATCTCCAGTGCCTTTAATCAATTTAAAAGCATCTGCAACTGATTCCACTACGATCAGCATTTTATATTTATCAGTTACACCAGAATTAATTGCTTTAATACTGTCATCCACTGATTTCATGACCAACTTTGAATTTTCCGGTTTTGCCAGTCTAATCGCTGATTTACGAAAATCATCATGCGCCACATCATCATTTACGACAAAAATGGTATTAACGTCCAAACTATTAAACCAGGAAACAGCGACTTGACCATGAACCAGCCGGTGATCTACCCTTACAAGCTTAATCATTTTCTATTCCTCCATTAATTAAAATCGATTGAGTACTTAGTTGTTAAAGCATCTTGCAGCCGGTACTCAACAGCTACAATTTTGCTATCATTAGTTGAAAAAAGATTGGTCGTCTTAAAAACAGGACCTTGTTTGTTAATCCCCAGCTGCTTGCTGACCTCATCGGTTGCTTTAATTAACTGAAAATCCTGAAACAGGTTTTCCGGTCGCTCTTTGCCTGCAGCAACAGCTTCAATAATTGAGGTTACTTTTAAGCAACTGGGATCAAAATCAGGAAATAATGCTAACGGAAGTAGCAGCTTTTCCCAAGCCAACTGATTCTTAATCAGGGTAATAAATGAAATATAGTATAAAAGTTCATTAGAACTAATCTTAAAAATGTCGGCATAATACGGACCAACTAATCTTAAATAACTATCTTTAAATTTTATCATATCTGATGAGTCTAAATATGGTGGTTTAATAACACCAGTCATTTCCAAGATATTCTGCTTTGAAATGGTTGGTGCAACGAATAATCCACTACCCTTTTTGCGAACCACTTTTTTGGCCGCCACTAACTGATCAACAGCCTTCCTAATCGTGGTTCGGCTTACTTGGTAGAATTGCTGCAATTCGGCTTCGGTTGGCAAACTGCTTCCTGGAGCATAAATACCAGCAGCAATTTTTGCATCCAAGTCAGTATAAATTTCTTTAAAAAGCACTATTCTTCCTCGCGGTAATCATAAATATTGTTAGCAATAAAATGATATTTAAAACTGCTACCAATCAAATATTGGGTGGTTGCTTCCAGTGGTTCATCACTTTCTAAATAATTAAAACTATTGACACAGTATAATGGCGTATCTTGTGCGATCTTTAAGACTTCACTAATATTTTCATCAGCTAAAAAGCAGCTGATATTCTCTCTTCCGTATGCCGGTTTGAGCTGATAACGCTTCTGTAAGAATTCATACAAAGGCTTATTGGTAAAATCAACTTTTGCAAGGTCAGCAAACTTTTCGGCAGCAAGGTAAACAATTTCATAGGTCAACGGAATACCAGACTTGAGCCTTATTCGGCTAATTTTAATTACCTGCTTAACTGAGGTGCCAAAGAAAGCCTGTAATCTCCTAGGTGTGGCAATAATTTGCGTTGCCACATGTTTGATTGCAACAGACTGGTCTTTTAACTCCGCAGTCATTGACTCCATTCCTAGCATGTTAATGTCTATCTTCGCGTTAGCAACCACCCCAGCTCGTTCCTTTACTACAACCTGATCTTCACTTTTCAGTCTATCCAGCGCGTGCAAAACGGCGTTGCGACTAACGTTTAAGTTGTCTGCTACCTCTCTTTGCGCCGGTAAAGTTGGTTTTTCTAATTTAAATTGAATTAAGTCCTGTAAATATTCTTGTGCTTGTGTAGCAGCAGTTCTTTCTTTATATTCCATTTTGCTTTTTGGTTCTCTTTTTAAAATAAATGTATTTTTTTGAAAAGAAATATGGTCAAAAAATGCATTAAAGCCGGCCTTTTTCTAAAATTAAATGATAAATCATCATTTTTCGGTACCAAAGTAATAGTAATCGCTTTCATTAATAGAGTCAATACTTTATTAAAACAAAATTAGCTAATTTATCTAAAAGGAAACAAAAAAGCATTATTTACGCGTGATAACGCAAATAATGCTCTGTTCAATTTTTTAACTAGCCACTTTAACTACTGAAATATTTTAAACTTAATAATCTAATAAACGGTAGTAACGCCTAGTTTTGGCCGATTTTCCTGTTTTTACCGCATACATCTTAAACATTGTATCAAAGTAGTGATTTAAAGCATATGCTTCAACATATGTCCTAAGATCTTCATCAAATTCCGCTAAGTCAAACTCTTTGACATCAACTATTAACGGATCTTTTGCAAACTTAGTAACAAAGTCCACCACCCGCAAATCTTCTTTTCGATTTGCATTGCTATTAACTACAACACTTACAGGCTGGTTATTATCAATTAATTCAAAAGGACCATGGAAAAACTCACCGGAATTAATTGCTTGGGCCTTAATATGTTGAATCTCTTCGAGTAAATAATTGGCAAAACAGCACACTTCTCCCCAAACGGTTCCAGAACCGACCCACATCTGCATTTTGGTGATATCAGTATTGTTAACATGATTTAATGTTGCAGGAACCAGGTCCGCAATCCCAGCAGCAACTTTTGCACCCATTTCTGCTAGCTGTGACTTTTGCATTTTTAGCTGGTTCAAGCTGGCTTCTTGCGTAAAATTACTGATAAACCAACCTAATTCAAGAAGATTAGCATCTGTATCAATTGACTTAATCCGATAATCAACGACCCTGGTTTTTTCCAGGTGACTATTTTCATCGCCAATAAAACTGATAATGGTACATTGCGGTTTTTCTTTTTTAATTTGCTCAAGGGCAGCAACTAATTCTGTTGTTTCCCCGGTTTTAGTACCAGCCACAATTAAACTATCTTCCGTTACTTCAGCGGCATACATCTTTACCAGTTCGTCTGGCGCAGCAATCATAAAGGGAATTGGTAATTTCTTAAACATCATTGGGCGTAAATCGACAAACTTGGTGTATGAGCCCCCACAACCAGTAAAGAAAATATTTTTAAATTTTTTCTGTCTTAATTCAGATAGAATTTGATCAACGTGATCCAACTCATCCACTGCAGCCTGATAATTATTTAAAAAATCTGTTTGATCAAAGTACATTTATTTATCCTTTCATTTTTTATGGTTTTAAGAAGCCACAAAATGTTCCTAAAATACTAATTGCTAGAATTGCTAATAATAGCCACATCATTTTGGCATGCTTTTTCTTTAACAGCCAAGCAATGAAAAAGGTAACCGCTAGCGGTAGTAAATCCGGCATGATTGAATTTAACAGCGATTGAATTGTTGCCGGATTTTTGCCACCACTCAATTGAACCGGCAGATTTATTACGACCATTGAGGCAACCATTGCTCCAATTACCGTATTGCCCAAGATATTAATAGCGTAGGTAATTGAATTCATTAAACCTGAAGCCATTTTATCAACAAAATTGGTCCCCAATTTATAGCCCCACATTGTGCCGTAATAACGGACCAGTAAGTTGGGCAGATTATAAATGAGAATAAATAATATTGGTCCTAAAATACTGCCTTTCTGTGCCAGTGAAACTCCGATTCCACTGGCGATAATTCTCAAGCTGCCCCAGAAAATCGAATCGCCAATACCGGATAAAGGTCCCATTAAGCCAGTTTTCATCGTATTAATTGAGCTGGGATCAAATTCGGGATCATTGGCATTTTTTTCTTCCATTGAGGCGAGTACACCAGCAATAAACGGCGAGGTGGCCGAGGTACAATTAAAAAATTCCAGATGGCGCTTAATTGCATTTTTGCGGTCTTCCTTTTTGTCATAGAGCTTATTGATAATGCCAGTCATTGTGTATGCAAAGCCCATACTCATCATTCGCTCATAGTTAAAAGAGGCCTCCATTGGCATGCTTCGCCAAAAAATACCATTTAAGTCCTTTTTAGTTAGTTTCTTTTCTTCCTTTTTGATTGAATTGGTATTATTAAAAGTCATCTTCTTGCACCTCTGTCTCCTTAGCAGCACTCGCACCATTATTTTGATGAATCTCTTCAAGGATTAGATACATCATGCCAGCAAAAATCGCACCTATAATTGAGGCGGCAATCATATCAAGTTTCAAATATGCCGCACAGACGAAACCAATAAAGAAAAATGGTGCAACTTTTTTAGAAAAAGTCATATTAATTAACATGGCAAAACCCACGGCTGGTAAGATCTCAGTGGCCACGGTAATCCCATCAATCAAAAACTTGGGAATTAGTTTGACAAATGCACCGACCAGATTACTACCTAAGGCAAAAGAAATTGTTGTTACTAAGGCCATCATAATAATTCGCGTAAACGAGGCCCACAAATGCATATTACCAGCTTTTGAAACTTCACCTTTGTCGGCATAATCATCAGCTTTATGCGCCATTGCCGGAAAAATCACAACATATAGCAGGTTTTTAATGAGTAAGCCTAAGGTAGCAATCGGTAAAACCAAGGTTAAGGCCACACTGACTCCATAGCCATTTTTTAAAGCTAGCGCCGTTGCCAAAATGCCTCCAATAATTTCATCAGGAGGAACCGTTGCCCCAACACCCATCAAACCTAGAAACGCTAATTCTAAAGTAGCGCCGATAATCAGGCCTTGTTGGACGTTATTAAAAATTAGGCCAATAAATAAACAAGTTACAATTGGTCGCCCAATAAACGATGAACCTAAAAAATCTTGCATGTTAGCAATTAAAGCGACCAAAAATATTCCAATAATTTGTAAAGCCATACTTATTGCCTCCAACTATTTAATTAATGATGAAAATTCAATATCCGAATCGCCTGGTGCCTGTTTAACTAGCACTTGCACGCCCTTATCTTCGAGTTCAGTTAGTTGCTTAATCTCTTTTTTAGTAACGTAAACAGACTTAGCAATATTAATTGCCCCGTCTTTGTCATTTGCCAAGCCTAGGTCAACTACCTTAATCTCTGGGACCTGCATTGCTAGCCGATAGGCATCCGCAATTGTTTCAACCACGATGAAGACACGGTATTTATCGGTTACTCCACTAGCTATCGCTTTGGCTGAGTCTTCAATTGTTTTGAAAATCAACTTAGCATTGTCGGGCTTTGCCAGTTGAAATGTTTTCTTCCGAAAGACGTCATTTGCTACTTCGTCATTAGCAATCAAAATGGCATTGGCTGATAAGTTGTTTGTCCAAGCAAATGCAACTTGACCATGAAGTAAGCGGTAATCAATTCTCGTCATAGTTATCATTTTTCAATCTCCCTTTCATTAAAATTCGTCCTCTTCCGCAGTGTCAGAAAATTCAACTACCTGCAATCCTTTTTGACCAACCGCAATTAAAGCGGGTAATTTTTTGCGCACTGTTGCAAGTTCAACTTTTTGATTAGCAATAAAATTAACTAGCTCAATTACGAAAGGTAAATTCATCCCTGCAACAAGCAAGTAATTAGGATTCTTTTCTGCTTTTCGCATTAATTGACTATTAACTGATCCCCCAAGTAAATCAGTTACAAAAATTATTTGCTGTTCAGCAATTGGTGCAACTACTTTTTCAAATTGGTCGCTAAAATCATCTTCACCATTTACATAGGCGGTAAGATAATGCAGCTTTTCCTGCTTCCCCATAATGAGTGAAACTGTTTCATACATTCCTTTGGCCAAGTTGGAATGACTTGCCAAGACTACTTCCATAACTTTTCCTCCCTTTCTGTTGTCTACAAAACTTAATTTAATCCCCGAAACTTTTTTAGGCAATATAAAAAGGAACCGCTTTCTAAAGTAATTCCTTTTTTGCGACCAATATTGCGACCATTTACCGTTTGACGTTGATTTTATAGCTTATAAAGTCTGGGTTGTACCATGACTTCGTATATTCAACCATTTCATTTTTGGCTGTAAAACCACGGTATTCCAAAAATAGCAAATACGCATATTTGGCTTGGTCTAAATGAATATTTTCGACAACAAATTCGTTATCATCTAGTGGGCGCGTTTCTATTTCAGTCTGAAAATTGACTGGCTTGTGATTTTGATAGTCCATGTAATCATAGAGGGACATTTTACTGAAATCATAGCGATGAGCATCTTCAAAAAGACGAAACGGAATATACGATTTCTGCACGGCAATAACGGTGCTATTAACTGACCTAGTTCGACATAATTCATAAAAAGCACTGTCTTGGTTGGCAAATACCTGCGCCAGTTCTGGATCATCATAAATTAATTTAAAAGACTCTACCCGGTTAACGGCCTGACGCTGATTTATTTTCATAATCTGGGTAAATGAATTCGGTGAATCGTCCCCAATTTCAAAAGCGTTATTAAGTGCCCCCTTAACCAAATAAGTGCCGTCACCACGGCGCTTTTCTAGAATATTATCCTCAACTAAAGAGTTAATAGCATTTTTTATCGTCGCCCTGGTATAGCCAAGTTCTTCAGCTAAGATTCGTTCATTCCAAATCTTGGCATTAGGCTTAAATTGACCAGTAGAAATTAAATTTAAAATTTGTTTTTTAGCATCTTGGTATAAAAATGAGCTCATCTTTTATCTCTTTTGTAATTTAAAATAGCCGGGTAGCATGGCATTTTCTTCATATCTAATTATTTCTTGGTCTTTGCTTTTAAAAAATGCCTTTCGCAGCAAGACTTGTTGTTCTGGCTCTTTATGATGATGCATAAGTAGTTTCTTTTCATCATTACTAGGCCAAGTTAGCATAATATCATTATCAACTTTATCTACCTGCTGCTTTTGGTCTATCCAGGCTTCAACATCATGAAGTTGAGGTGGGAAAACTCCTGTCTGGGGAATTAGTGACGTAATTATTTCAATTACTTTTTCATTTTTGGCAACAGTAAAAATTCGTTTACGCAATTGCGGAACATTTTTCTGAAAAATTGTATTATAAAAATTCGAACCTGCTAGCACTTGATCAGAAAAAAGCACAACTTCCAATTGCTTATTTTTATTCTGGTTTTCAACGGGTGTTAAATATTTTTTTAAATCAATTATTTCCAATTCTTTTCTCCCATCAATTAAAAACCACTTATTACACAGTTAAAAATTTAATTCAAAATGCAGTTTACCACCATTTAGCCCCAGTACCAATGCTTATTTTAAGGGTTAACTTTTTAGAAATAAAAAAATCTCCCGTTACAAAATACTTGATGCAACAGAAGATTTTTTAAAATTAATTTTAGGCTTGCGCATTATTAACCAAATTTTTTTGATATTTAGCTAGTAAGCAAACACACCCAATAACAAGGGCTAAAATTCCACTAACTGAAAAAACATTTAACCCCATATTTTTAACTAAACTTGTCAACGGATTAATTACAAACGGACTGATTACGCCTCCGACAGAATAAATCGCCACATAGATTCCTAACGCCATTGAAACACTATTATCAGCAACAGAGATTGAAATCAAATAGGGAAATTGTCCCATTGCAATGCTCATAGCAGCTCCTACCAAAAAGCTGCCAACAAAGACAATTAACAAAGAATGAAAGACGCCGATCAGTAAATACGCCAACCCATAGATAAAAAAGGAAAGTGCAATTGAAGAGTATTTAAACCTTTTGCCAATTAAGCCGCATAACATGCCACCAATCAGGGAAATGGTTGAAGTAAAAGCAGCTTGCGTAGTGGCGCCGAGATGTTCATGAACAACAAATAATGAAATATTATTATTGAGGACATTATTAAGCAGCATGGTTAAAAAGGCCCATAAAGCACTGTAAAAAACATATTTGTTAAGCACGATTTTGGTGCTTAGCCCATCAGCTTGATTTTGCTCAAGCACTTTAGGTCTAAACGGAAGTAATACTAAAACAACTAACAGAATCAATAATGAAAATAGGTAAATCCAATAATTATTGACCCAACTATTCATTGAGGCAAGCTGGCCACCTCCCATAATAAAGACAACACCGCCGATATTGATAAAAGTGGTCGATAATCCCATTGTTGACTCGCGTTCTTTTTTAGGCAAAATTTGTGAGATTAGGACTTGCGTTAAGTTTGTACAGGCACCTTGACCTAATCCGACTAAGCAAGAACAAAAGACCAAAAAAGCAAAGTTAGTATGAAATGCTAGTGGTAGCAAACCGCCGATAGTTACTAATAATATCGCTAAAAGCGTTAGGTTTTTCAGGTTAAACCTGCTGGCAGTCAATTTGCCAATGATAATTCCGGCCAACATCATAAATAAATTCGGCAGTGAAGTTAGCATTTGCACACCAGTATTAGTTAGAGAAAAAGTTCGCGCAATTGCGGCATACGATGGCGTAATTGCTAAGGCAGCCATCCCCATCATACTAACAGCTAATACACCAATTCTTGTTTTTGAAACGGAGACTTTTTCTTGCTTATCCATTAGTCAGCCTGCTTTTTGCAATAGTGCTCATAACCGCATTTCGTCCGGAAAAGACTGCATAACCAGCAGTGCTGCCAGGAAGCGTAACCGCATATGTGTCACCCACCAGCATGCCAGCGGCGTCATTACCTGCAGCATATAATCCGGGCAAAGGATAACCATAACTATTAAGGACAGCGCTGTCGTTATCAACACGGATTCCGCCAATTGCACAGGCCATACCAATTCCTAGTTCTACGGCATAAAATGGCCCAGCTGTAATTGGCGTCAGGTACTCTTTAGCCTTGCCAAAATCCGTATCGCGGCCTTGAGTCGTCAATTCATTATAGTGGGCAATTGTTTGGGCTAAACATGGTAAGTTGAGCTTTTGTCCTAGTTCCGTAATCGAGGCTGCCTTAGTCAAATACTTTTCGTGATTTGCTAAGTCTCGTTCGATTTCACTAGTTAGGTTAGCAAATTTAGCTGGAGAAACAGGCGAATTACCAACTTCCTTATAAAGACCCACATTAGTCAAATGATCAATTGCCATTTGGTCTAAAATTGAAAACGTCCGTGATTGGGTCAAAAGGGCACTTCCGGCGTGACACATATTGTCGTTAACATCCTCATTAATAAATCGGTTCCCCTGTTCATTTACCCATAAGATGGCTTCCTGGGTTGCAGCGGCAGCTAGTTGTGCTGGCATATGAACATAGGCGGGACGTGTTTTATCTAAAATAGCACCACCACCATACTGGATTGCACCCATTTGATAGTGATCCGCGCCAGCTTGCCAAGCCAAGCGAAGTCCATCCCCAGTGGATTTACCATCACTAACTGAAAGCAAGCGTGTAGTGTTAGGGATCCTTTTTTTAACTAATTCCGGATTATCAACATAACCACCCGTAGCTAAAATAACGTTTGAGGTTGCAACTTCTCTGTACTGCCCGGTTGCCTCATTTTTTAAAAGCAAGCCGGTCACGTGACCATTGCGTTGTATAACTCGCTGGGCACTGATACTGTTAACAATTTCGACCCCATATGAGGTGGCTTTTTGCTGTAAAATTTCAACTACCGCGTGCCCACCGCCGGCAAAAGTATGAATAGTTGGCCAGCTTTTACCCTGCGGACCCACCTTGCTAAAGTTAACTCCTAAAGAATGCAGCCAATCAATAATTTTGCCACTAGCTGAAAGATATTTGCGTAAATGTAGGGCATTGGCCTCATAATGAGAATAATTCAATTCGTCTTGTAGCAACTCACCAGCATCAATCGCGATGTTTTGCTCTTTTTGCAAATAACTATCGATACCCATTGCACCTTCAACGTAATTACCATCGCCGCCAAGTGTTCGCCCTTTTTCGAGCACCAACGTTGTCAAATTACTTTCTCCGGCACTAACGGCAGCAGCGAGTCCCGCAAGACCGCCTCCCACAATGACCAAATCATAGTTTGTTTTTTTAGGAAACATTACTAACGCCTCCTTACTTCAAGCCGACAGAAACACCGCCATCACTTAAAATGGTTTGGCCTGTCATAAAGGTTGCTTGACTAGCAACGAAAACGAAGACTTTGGCAACTTCTGCAGCAGTTTCTGCCCTTTTCATTGGAACAGTTGGTAGAATTTTATCCAAAAAGCCACCTTCATTTAGTGGTGTTTTGGTTAAGCCCGGTGCTACACTGTTTACCCGAATATTCTTATCCGCATAATCAATTGCCGCTGCTTGCGTCATACCAATGATGCCGTTTTTAGCAGCATTATACGCGCCCATTCCACCCGGGTTATAAACACTTCCGAGTGCACTGGTGTTAACAATTGAGCCATAGCCTTGTTTCAAAAACAATTTAATTTCTTCACGCATGCATAAAAAGGTTCCGCGCAAATCTAAGTTCACAGTTTTGTCAAAATCTTCATCTGTCAATTCAGCAAATGGTTTTAGCACGCCACCGCCGGCATTGTTCATCACATAATCAATCTTACCGTAGTCGGTAATAATTTCTTGCAGACCCTGTTTGATACTAGCTGTGTCCATAACATTTAAAACCAAGCCCTTAATTTTACCGGCGTACTGTTCGTTGAGTTTAGCAGCAACTTTAGTTACCTCTGGATTGTAGTCGGTCAACACAACATCGCTTTTTTGCTTAGCAAATTCTTCACTAATCGCAAAACCAATTCCTTGCGCAGCACCAGTAACAACAGCAACTTTTCCTTCTAACATCGTAAAAAACCTCCTAATTCAAACTTTTGATTGCTTCTTGTGCGGCAATCCACCCCGAAACGAATGCAAAACCATTTGCAATTCCTTCATAACTTGGATAACCATCCGAATATAATCCATTCGCATTATTACCAACGACGTAAATGTCTCTAATTGGCGAACCATCTTCTCTCACCGGTTGACAATTACGGTCCACATTTACACCATCTAAAGTTCCCAGAATGGCACAATGCTCACAAATAGCATAAAACGGGCCTTGAGTAACCGTGAATAACAGTTCTGCAGCTGGTTTTAAAAAGGTCTTATCCTGCTTTTGCTCAACTGCGTCGTTATATTTTGCAATACTCTTATCAAGCGCTTTTTGCGGCAAGCCCAGTTTTTGAGCTAACTCTTCTAACGTGCCTGCCTTCACCACTTCGCCCGTTTTGACAGCATTGTCAAAGTCTTGCTGAATATTTGGCAAAGGCCCAACAGTTGTTTTTGGCGTTTGACCAACATCACAAAATTGGCGTTCGAATGTATCTTCCAGTCCTACTGTAGTCTTTTTAAAGGTATCAATTGTTGCTTGATCAACAATAACGTAATATTTGCCATTCACATTATGGGCAGCATTTCCCCACATAGCAAAATCGTAAACAACATCTTCGTTTACAAACCGGTTAGCTGTCTGATCAAGCCATAACAAAGGCAAGTTGGTCAATGCCTCGACAGAACTTTCCCGTCTCATCGGATTGATTGTTCGACTAGGCGCACAACCATGAGCAAACAGCACCGGATTATGGCGCGTGTCTGCACCAAGTGCTTGCGCAATTCTGATTCCCGTTCCGTCCGACTTGCGCTCACCTAAATTCAGAAATTCGGCTGCATCGGAATATTTTTGCTCAAGCATCATTTGGTTACCGCAGTAACCACCATCCGCAAAAATAACTTTTTCAGTTTTAATGGTAATTTTTTGCCCGTCTTTAGTTTGCGCAATGACTGCCGTTAAGCCGTTATCATATTCAACATCAACAGCTGCCGTCTCAAGTAAAACCTTGTTTCCAGCTGCGGTGAACAATGCGGGCAACTTATCCCAATTGGCCATTTTTTCGTTAAAATTATTAAATTTATGGTACACAAGCGGATCATCCAGATGCGCCTTTTGCTCACTTTGCTCAACGGTTACTGGCAACCCCATCTCGCTTAGACGGTCAATATTTGCCCCCGACTTTTGTAAAAAGCGACTGAGTAATTCGCCGTTAACAAAATAGTGATTATAATTGGTCAGACCGTTAAAGGCATCGCGATAGCCATATTTTACGTGTCGCTTATTTTGCTCCTGTGAATTAATGGCAAAAACACCATGGGCACCAAACTTTCCGGCACCCCCAACTTTATCGCCCTTTTCTAATAAAATAAAAGGTACTTTTCGTTGATAAAGTTCAAAGCAAGCTGAGATGCCAGATGAACCAGATGAACCAGAGCCGACAACAACAACTTTAGTTGAAAAAGAATCCAATTGTAACTTCACCCTTTCTCTAGTAATTGTGATTTTGGTTACAATTGAATTCTAAGTCTTTTTATTTGAAGGCGCTAACATCAAAAAATTATCATCAATAACTTAAAGTTGTTACCTTTTGCACCATTTTTTTAACATCGTCAGAGATTGCTGGACTAAGAGCAATCACCACGTTAAACGCCTGCTTTAAGTGCCGCGGTGCAATCCGATTAATATTGTCGCAATACTTCGGCAAAGTAAATGAGTGTGGAACCATAGTCATCCCGCCACCAAAATTTACTTTCAAGCAAGCGGCAGCAAAGCTATTGACTTCCGCAACTGTTCCGTGCCCCCAGTCATCACGATTATAGGCATCTAACATCGCCGTTTGAATATCCATTATTCCAGTTGTCTTCCAATTTTGCATATAAAGCGTGCAATTTTGCGCTAAATCTTTTATTTCTCCGTGAAATTGTTCGCATTCTTGCTTGTTAAACAATAAATCGAAGCTAACTTTTTCAAAGGGCCAACTTAAGATTTTAGTATTACCAACAAAAGCCAGTTGGAAGCCAACTAGCAAATCAAAGTTACCGTTGATTAATCGCTTTATCCCTGTAGATAAACTTTCTTCATCAAAACTAATTTCATAAGACGATGGCAATTTAGCAGCAAACTTAGCGGTTTCGTTTTCTAATCCCTGAAAGAAATGAATCCGCAATAATTGGTCAGGATGAGGATCGGGATGACGCCAAATTTCTGTATACAAATCAACAATTTCAACCGCTCTGTGGTAAAATTCCTTTCCCACCGGGGTTAACGATAATTCTCCTGCAGACCGATTCAACAACTTTTGGCCTAATTCACTTTCAAGTTTTTTAATTGCTGAACTAACGGCAGTTTCAGAAACATAATTTCTTTTAGCCGCTGAAATAAACCCGTTAGTCTGCACCACATCAATAAAGTATTTGACCGGCATCAAGTTATAATTCATTTTGCTCACCTATTTAATTCAACCAAGTTATTTTCTTCACATCTTCATCATAGAGAAAAAAATGACAGATTAAACCATAAATTTTGGTTTTTTTATGAAGAAAAAGATGTTTTTTACCTTAACCGTTGGTAATTCAAGGAAAAGTAAAGTAAAATGTTATTTGATAAAAAGGAGTGTCTCAATGTCTAAACTTGAAAAACCCGTTGTGATAGGAATTACCGGTGGTTCAGGCAGCGGTAAAACTACCATCGCTCACAAAATTGTTGACCAAATGCAGGAAAATGAACACGTCTTAATTATGACGCAAGATTCATATTACAAAGATAATACTGGTATTCCGATGAACATCAGACAGAATATCAATTATGACCACCCTGATGCTTTTGATATTCCACTTTTAGAGGAGCAATTAAATCGGTTATTACAATACGAGCCAATTGAAATGCCCGTTTACGACTTCAAAGAACACACAAGAAGCAAAGAAACTATCCATATCGAGCCTGCCGATATTATTATTCTTGAAGGAATATTAGTACTGGCAAGTGAAGAGATTCGTAATTTAATGGATATTAAAGTTTACGTTGATACGGATGATGATATTCGTTTTATCAGACGATTAGAGCGTGACATTAAGGAACGGGGTAGATCGATTGATTCGGTCATTGAACAATATTTAGATACAGTTAAGCCAATGTATCACCAATTTATTGAACCAACCAAACGCTATGCAGACATTATCATCCCTGAAGGCGGCGAAAATAATGTTGCCATCGACATGCTTACCACTAAGGTACACTCTGTTTTAAGCGAAAATATTAGATAAAAAACTGATAAACCAAATTAGCATCAAAAAAACGCCAAATTCTAGCTTTAGAATTTGGCGTTTTCTTATTCATTTTAATCATTTGCCAGCCGCTTAATTACTTCAGCATAATCTGGATATTGTTTTAACAAATCTTGTTTGTGGGGCATTTCAAAATCATGATAGTCAAAGCCGGGAGAAACCATGCAGCTAACCAGACAAAAACTATCTGGCTCCGTGACTTCTGAGGCAAAGATGGTGTTTTTTGGCACCTTAAATTGCAAGACTTCTCCTTGATCAATTCTTTTACCTAATTTAACTGCATAATAATGACCATCTGGAGCAATACAGTGGATTGTAATCGCCGTGCCGTCATGATAATACCATAGTTCATCATGGTTTAAGCGGTGAAAATGGGAACAGCTCTGATCATCAAGTAAGAAATAAATTGAAGTGTAGTAAAATCTATCTGCTTGACTATCCTGACTAAAGAACTGCTCATCACTAGTATATATTTGACGGAACCAGCCTCCTTCTTGGTGAGGCTCAAGGTTCAAACTTTTAATATAATCTTCTCGGTTCATAATTTTTGCTCTCTCCACGCTCAATTAGTCAACTTCATTAAGTTAAACCAAGTAATTCTTTTGCATTTGCTCTTTAAAATCTTGTGGCAGTTTCAAGCCGTCAGTAAAGTAGTGATCAAAATCACCGTAATGCTTTTTAACGGTTGAAAAGTATCTTTCCAGGTATTGGCGTTCAACAGTTAACGCAATTGCTACATCGTTAAGGTTATTAGGATCCATCTTATCTTTTAAGTATTCTAATATTTCGTCGTTAGCTTTTTTACGAGCAGAAATTGTTTTTAAGTAGTCAGTAAAAATCTGCTCCTCACTAACATCCAAGCTCTTTAAAATTAAGGCTGCAGCTACCCCTGTTCGGTCCTTACCGGCAAAGCAATGAAAGGCAACTGGAACTGGATCAGTCATTAACGTTAGCAAAAAGTCGTGATAGCCTTGCTTAGCAGATTCTGCCAATGCTAATTCTTCATAGGTTTTCAGCATGTCCTGTTCAACATGGCTGTTGGCCGAAACGATTTCATCAACACTAGCCTGATTTGTGCCAGTATCTTTTAGCACATCAATTATTTCATAATCTAATTCTGACCAAAGATAGTCTGGATATTCTTGTCTCTCCTCATCACCGCGAAAATCAACCAGTCGCTTTATTTTGTAGTAGTTCTGAACACGATCTTTTTGTTCGTCGGTTAAATCAAATAGTTGACCACAACGAAAAAGTAGCCCTTCTTTAACCTTTCTTCCATCCGAACTAACATAGCCACCTAATGAACGCCAATTTGTTATCTCTGTAGTCATAATTCTCCTTAAACTTATTATTTATTAAAACTTTTTGGTTTTCATAAAGGAATATTATAATTTTTATTGAATTCTACGTCCATGATTTTCGCAAACTAATTTGTGTTTCTTAGGCTTTTTTATAAAAAAACCGCAAAAAATATTTTGCGGTGCTAATTTTAATTTAAGCAATTTTGGGCTTTAATGCCTGATCAAATAAGTTAGTAATCAATTTTACCAAAACGCCGTCAAAGACAAGCGCAGAGAGTATACAAGTAATAAACATGATAACTTGCAGTTGGATGCTATACTTACTCCAGCCGTACAAAAAATATGTTGGAATAAAACTACCAAGGCCGGCAAAAAAGGCCCCTGTTAGTACGCTTTGCCAAGAAAATGCTTGATACCGACTTTTTTGCGGGAAAAAGCCAATTTCATTAGTTGCACCTTGAATCACACCAGACAAAATTGTTACTGCGCCCCATTGGCCGCCAATAGCCATTTCAACAACTGCTGCCAATGTTTCACCAATTGTTCCTGAACCAACCGTTGGCACGAAATACATCGCTAAGGGAGCTGCCATTAGCCATAATCCAGAAAAAACAGTATCTGTTACCGGAGCAAAGCCGGTCGGAAGCAGTAATAACTTAATTAAATTGTAAGCCCAATTAAATCCATAAGTGTAGATTACTCCCATAATAATTCCAATTAAAGCAATCAGGATAATTGCTTTAACGTTCCATTTTGATGATCTTGTAAACATAAAAATACTCCTAACTAACATTCTAAGTCAGTAGGAGTACTCTAATATACTTAATAACACTTCCCTAGCGCAGGTATTGTCCTGTTCAGGTTCGGAGGGTATTTCTCAGCTAAATGTGGCACCCCTAGTGACTTTCTTATCTTTTTGCCTATTATAACACAATATCAAGCAGACATTTTAAGTTATTCAATTAACTAGCAATTTAATTAAAATTGACTAAAACTAGCCAACTTTTCTTTAGTCAAATCACGGATAATTGCACAAGTTAAGTCAACTGAGGCCTTAAAGTCTTGATATGCGCTAAAGCAGTAGGCCGAATGCTCGTAACGCACTGGAATTCCGATAACAATTGTTGGCGCACCATTTTCATAGTAAATTGCCGCACCATCTTGTCCGCCACCGGTCCGAACCGAACGAGTATATGGAATATTGTTTTTATCCGCTATTTCACATGCGTATTGTTGGAATTTTGGATTAGGCAAAAATGAAGTGTCCATATCACGCAGCATTGGCCCGCGCTTTAAGCCTGTTTGAGAAAGCCATTTTGGAGTAAATGTATCATCTGCTGGACATGATTCAAGCACAATCCCTAGATCTGGCTTAATACTTCTAGCTGTTACATACGCTCCCCGTAAGCCGACTTCTTCTTGACTTGAAAGTGCGGCTACAACGTTAAAGTCAGTCTTTTCGCCGTTAAGATTAGCCAAAACATCAGCCATTGCAGCTGCACCAAACCGGTCATCAAAATCCTTACCGAAGAAAAGACCAGTTTTTTCATTGTATTCGCACTTGACGTCAACAAAAATGGGACAACCCGTATCAATTTTATAGTCATTAATTGTTTCTTCACGAGAACTAGAACCAACATCAACTGACATATCTTCTACTTCTGGTACATTGTCTCGTTCTTCTTCAGTCATGAAGTGTGGTGGCTTAGTTGCCACTACGCCAGGAACATATTCACCGTCACGGTTTCTAATCTTTACCCGTAAAGCTGGAATATTATATTTAACCCAGCCGCCAAGCGGAACAAACTTGATCATTCCGTTTGGTCTGACTGCCTGAGTTATAAAACCTACGGCATCAGAGTGGGCATCAAGCTGAATGATTGGCCGGCCAGCCTGATTTTCTTTTTTAGCAGCGTAAACGTTGAGCATCCCATCAACTTTTACATCAGCAATATCCTTTACTGTATCAGTAAAAAGCTTAACGAATTCACCTTCAAAGCCGGAAGTTGAATTAGCATCCGAAAAAGCTTTGAGCATTTTTATTTCTTGTTCTTTTTCCATCGTTGTAATTGACCTTTCGCTTATTAAACCTTATGTTTCATTGTAGCAAAAAGCAGTAATTTAAGCTATTTCTGAAATAATCCTACTGCTTTTAGCAAAATTAACAATTTTGTCCGTAATTTGGGTACAAAACTGCTAAAAAAGTTTAAAACGAGCTACTTTTTCATATTAAAAATGATATAATCGATTTTATTAGGAATTTTGAGTTTTAAGTGAAGGGTAAATAAATGCCGAAAAACGACAATATTGATAATATTATTGATCATAAATTGTTTACCGAAGATGATATTCACCAAATGTGTGTCAAATTGGGTAAGCAATTAACTGAAGATTATGCTGGTAAAAAGCCGTTAGTTATAGGTGCGTTAAAAGGAGCAATTTTCTTTTTAACTGACCTAGTGCGTGAAATGAACGTCAAAGAAGAAATTGATTTTATGGACGTTTCTAGTTACGGCGATAGTTTTGAATCTTCTGGCGAAGTAAAAATCATTTCTGACTTGGCAACAGATGTCAAAGATCGTGATGTTTTAATCGTTGAAGATATCGTTGATACCGGATTAACCTTGAAATATATGAAGGATTTGCTCCAAAAGCGTGGTGCTAAAAGCGTTAAGTGCTGCGTTTTACTGAATAAGGAAGCTAATCGAAAAGTTGACGTTGAGGTTGAATATTACGGTTCACAAGTCGGAAACGAGTTTGTTGTAGGCTATGGTCTGGATTTTATGAACTTCTACCGTAACTTGCGTTACATTGGCGTTCTCAAGCCTGAAGTCATCAAGCTAGCTAATAATAAATAATAAAAAGGAGCTATTCAAATAGCTCCTTTTTTATTTATCAGTTAGTTTTCTTCGGTTGTTGTTTTATTAGCTTTTGGTGCTAACGGTTTGACAATAAACCACCGCATAAAGCCCTGCTCAATATTTTCAAGTTTAAATTCAAAATTTTCGAGCTCAACCGTTTGATTCTTCTTTAATTCTGGATAATGTTCCATCATATAGCCACCAATAGTGATAATATCACTATTTTGGAAACTCTTAAGGTCTTTGCGGAAATATCTGGCAAAATCATATAAGGTCGTTTTACCCGAAACATGAATATTGCCCTTTTTATCTTTGATAATATAGTCATCTGAAACATCATCAATTTCATCTTTAACCGTACCAAAGAGCTCTTCGTAAATATCCTTATCAGTCACAATTCCGCTAGTTCCACCATATTCATCTACGACTAAAACAATCGGCGTGTGCTTTTTTATCATTAAATGCAAAATATCCTGAATTGGCATTGATTCCGGGACGGTGATCATTGTTCTAATGATGCGGGTTACAGGGACCTGATCATCTATTTCATTTTGTTGAACCACATCGAAAGCATAAATATAGCCTACAATATCATCTTTATTATTATCGCGGACCACAGGAATACGACTTGAGCCTTCATCAAGATACATTTTTAGTGCTTGCTTGATCGTATCTGTTGAATTAATCACGACTAGCCTAGTTCTGTCCGTCATAATATCCTTTGCGACTTTATCATTGAGTTCAAAAGCACGCTGCATGTATGTCAGGTCGTTTTTATCAAGAGACCCACCATGAACAGCCTTCCGGGATAATTTAATAATCTCAGACTGCGAATAAACCTGATTTTCCTCATCTGCTGGCTCAAAGCCCATAATTTTAAGCAAACCATTGGAACTGGTATTTAAAAGCCAGACAAAAGGATAAACCAAAGTATGAAATAATTGCAATGGCGTAACAATTCCCAGCAATATTTTGACTGGCATGTCAATTGCAATATTTTTCGGAACAATCTCCGTCACAACTACTTCTAGGTAAGTCAATAAAATTACCCCTAAAAGAGCACTAACGGAACGCACTACAGAATGATTAAGTTGAGTTAGTTTAAATAAATTTGCAAAAATCGCTGCAAACGTATCGGCAGAAAACCAACCTAAAACAACGCCAACTAAAGTTGTGCCGACTTGCGTTGTCGATAAATACTCATTCAGGTTATGCGTCATATGTAAAGCACGCTTAACCTTCCTGCTATTACCAGTATTATCTGCTAGCATATCTTCTAGCTGACTTGATCTTGTTTGGACTAATGCAAATTCGGCAGCAACAAAGAAGGCTGCAAAAACAAAAATCACTAAAGTTGCTATTAAATTAGTAATTATTTGAGCTGTATTCAAAATTTATATCACCTTTTGTAAAAATCATTTGATATATTTTAACATTAATAGCGCTTTATCTTGATAAAAATGTTTTCTTATTTAATTAATTTATAGATTTTCTTGAACGGCAATCTTGCAGGAATATACTTAGGATCATTAACTTCGGCAGACTTATCTTTATAGCCTAAACCGATTGCCATTCCGACTAATTCATCATTAGGAATTTTCGCATATTTCCTGACTAATTCTGGATATGACACCATTGAATGAGCCGGCATAACAGCAATTCCTTCATTAATCGCCAGAAGCATTATACTCTGTGAAAAAATCCCCAAATCATAAACAGACCAGGCAGGCGATGCCTTGGGAATTGTTAAGAAGACTACATCTTGGGCATTAAACATCGTATTATTTGAGTCTTCAAAAAGATCCATTTTATTATGGAAGAAATACGGTTGCGATGCTCCGACAGCAGCTAAATTTTGGCTCGGAAATGATTCCCAGTTAAGCGATAACATTTTTGCGAAATCTTCATGGGGATCAACACCAGTATCAATTTGCTTTTTTACTTCTTTTTTTAATCCAGCAAGTGCTTCTCCAGCTAAGATATAAACCTTCCAAGGTTGAGAATTCAGTAATGATGGTGATTGCTGGGCTCTTTCAATTATTTTGGCTAATAACTTTTCATTAACTTTCCTATTAGTAAATTTGCGTGTTACTCGTTCTTGATTATAGACATCATTAAATTCCATTACCATTCAAATCCTTACAAACTAAACTTGGCATAACAATAATACTTTACTTATTTATACTTTACTTTCGGCAAAATAGTATTCCGAAAACGGAATTAAGTCATGGCTGAGACAAACTAATGCATAACTTATAACATCTGTTTGACTTTTTGAAGCTTAAATCTGAATATACTATTTGCAAAAGCCAGTTATATATATACTAATAATCTTAATAAATAATCGACAATATTGCAATGCCATTAGAAAAAGACCGCCAAAGAATTTGTTCACATTTTGTTCACATTTTGTTTAATTTATTCATAGACTTTTTCTGATTTGGTTAAACAAAGCTATTCATGTATCCTAATAATTATATTACCAAAATCACCCAAGCATTACTAGTCCTATTTTAAAATGAAAAATGGCCTAATCACTTTTAGTCAACGTTAGGATAAATAAAAAACAGTTCAATTAGCGAGCTAATCAAACTGTCATTTTATACTTTATATTGGCGGCGTAATTCACGCTCCTGATCTCTTTTCTTAATCGTTTCGCGCTTATCATATTTTTTCTTACCTTGACCCACGCCAATCAATACTTTGGCAAAGCCATGTTTAAGGTAAACTTTGAGGGGAATAATGGCGATCCCCCTTTGCTCCTGCTCTTTAGCTAAACGAGCAATTTCTTTTTTATGTAATAGCAGCTGACGTTGGCGCAGGGGCTCATGGTTATAGCGGTTGCCCTGCTTGTATTCACTAATGTGAACATTTTCGAGATAAGCGGAACCATTAATAATTTGAACATAGCCATCGCGCAGATTAATTCTTCTTGCACGTACTGATTTAATTTCGGTTCCTGTAAGTGCAATTCCTGCTTCATAAGTGTCCTTAATAAAATAATCATGATGTGCTTTTT
Source organism: Lactobacillus sp. B4026 (assembly GCF_026535825.1). Lineage (NCBI taxonomy): Bacteria > Bacillati > Bacillota > Bacilli > Lactobacillales > Lactobacillaceae > Lactobacillus > Lactobacillus sp. B4026. The sequence goes on along the minus strand of NZ_JAFNPD010000001.1, from coordinate 11,978 downwards.
TATTCTGAGCAATTAAGTTCTCATTATTTTGTTTCTTCAATTTCCCGTCCTAATGCTTATACTTGCTAAAATGTGGGTGATTGCCATTTTTATGAAAATTATTGCGGCCATTCGTAGCTCCGCGGTGACCGTGATCGTTGCGAAATCCCCGATTTCCACGCCGACGGTTATTATTGCCACGGTTATTATGTTCCTTTTTAGGAGCATTGGGGTCATAAATTTCAAAATCTAGTTGATGCTGCTCAACGTTTGCATTAGTCAACGTCACCTTTATCGGCATCCCCACATGATATTGTTTATGGGTACCACGACCAGTAAGCGTCATGCTCTTTTCATTAAAGCTGTAGAAATCATCTGTTAAATTAGAAATATGGATTAATCCTTCAACCGTATTAGGTAACTGGATAAACATCCCAAAACTAGTTACTGAGGATACCACAGCATCAAAATGCTCACCAACTTGGTCTGCCATGTATTCAGTCATCTTCAAATCGTTGGTCTCACGCTCAGTATCAATTGAAACACGTTCTTGCGTAGAAGTCTGATCTGCCACCTCGGGTAAGGAATTAGCAAAATGATCCTGAACTTTTTTATCAGTTCCTTCCTCGCTATATGCATGGATCATGCGGTGGACCATTAAATCGGAATAACGGCGAATTGGCGAGGTAAAGTGGGTGTAAAACTTGGCAGCTAGGCCGAAGTGTCCGAGGGGTTCTTCTGAATAATGTGCCTGCTTTAAGCTTCGCAGCATCATCATTTGAACAACGGCTTCCTCAGGTGTTCCGGTTGTCTTGGCTACGACTTTTTGCAAGTCAATCGGCTTAACATGATTAGGATCAGCCGTAATATTCAAGCCAAATGCACTGCAAAATTCAAAGAAGCTCTTAATTCTTTCGCCATCTGGCGTTTCATGTACACGGTACAAGAATGGTACATGCTTTTTGTAAAAGTCTTCAGCAACGGTTTCATTAGCCATCAACATAAACGATTCAATCATCTTTTCGGCTGTACCCCGATTATGCAAGACGATATCAGTTGGCTTACCCTGATCGTTAACAATAATTTTAGCTTCTGGCTCTTCAAAGTCAATTGCTCCGCGTTGGTGGCGCTTTTGATACAAAGCATTGTGCAACTCGGCCATTTCTTTTAGCATTGGTGCTAATTTAACATATTTTTCTTCCAGCGGCTCTTCATTATTTGGATCTAGGACCTTATTGACATTGTTGTAGGTCATTCGGCCGTGTGAACGCATTACAGAGGGGTGAATCCGGTAATTTACCCGCTCACCTTCTGGCGTAATTTCCATGTCACATGAAAGAACTAAGCGGTCTACGCCCTCATTTAAAGAACAGATACCGTTTGATAATCTAAATGGCAGCATCGGAATTACCCGGTCAACCAAATAAGTACTGTTGCCCCGAGTAAACGCCTCTTTGTCAAGGGGCGAATTTTCTTTAACATAATGAGCAACATCAGCAATGTGAACACCTAGATGATAATTGCCATTAGGTAATTGCCACAATACTACAGCATCATCAAAGTCCTTTGAATCATCGCCATCAATTGTGACTGCTGGCTGCTCCCTAATGTCCTCACGATCGGCCATTTCTTCGGGCAACACATGATCCGGGATAGCATTGGATTGATCAAGTGCATCCTGAGCCCATTCTGTCTTAACATCATGAGCAGAAACAATTGCCATAATATCAACGCCCGGGAGATTTTTATTACCAATAATTTTGGTAACAACACCAACCATTGAGTCAGGATTATCCTTATCAGGATAATTGCTAATTGAAACCTTGACCATGTCACCTTTTTGCGGACGCAAGCCATTTTCACTAACATAAACCCGATAATTAGCTAACTTTTTATTAGTGCTCAACACATAGCCGACAAAATGACTAACTTTAGTTTGCTCATCAGTCAGTGGATGAAATTCTCCCACTAAGGAGCTAACTCCACGAGAGATAATCTCCTGAACCTGGCCTTCTGGTCCCTTACCGTTCCACGGATTTCCACCAGCAGTTATTTTAACGCGAACTTCATCACCATCAACTGCATATGCAGTATAATCCTTGGCGATAAAAATATCGTCGGTTTCTTCATCTTCAACTTTAACAAAACCAAAGCCCTTACTATTGGCTTTAAACATTCCCTCGACAACGATATTTTCTTGAGCCAGTTGATAGTGACCATTGCCGTCAGTGATTATCTTTTTCTCTTGTTCTAAAAAAGATAATGCTTTTACGAGATCAGAAAAATTACCAAGTCGGTCGCGTCTGAGCATGCGCTCAATTTGTTCAACCTGATATTGCTTTTTGGGATTGTGGCGAAAGATCTCTAAAACATTAGCTAAGATTTTCTCGTTTTGTGCCATGCACTTAATCTCCGTTTCCTACTTAAAAAGATAAAAAAAGTCCTCCCATCGTTTTGATCGGGAGGAACCAATACTATTTTGAAGACAAATAAGCTAATACAATAGCAAAAACGAAAAAGAGAACCAGTAAAACTGAAGTCACTTTTTCCATAAATGCTTCAAAACCACGTTTCTTCGTTTGACCACTAAATACTGCACCACCAGATAAGGCATTCAAAGCATCTTGTTGCTTTTGTGGCTGCATCATTGTTGCAACAACGATTAAAATTGAAACAATAATTAGTAGCGTCATAAATAAATTATACAATACGCTGCCTCCAATATACACATACGATTACTGATAAATTTTAGCACAAAATGTGTTTTTTTTCGAGTTTTTATTTTTCAAGTTCAGGCGCATCCGTCTTAAATTTATTTTGCGTCGATTTTTTATGATTATGATACCAAAGCGAAGTTTTGTTATGTGAAGAATACAGATTTTTCAGTGCCTTTTCCTCGTTATAGTTATAATCATGCGGATTGACCTTTTTAAACCATTTCGGATGGTAAAAGCGTAACAAGTTGCCGGCAATTACCCGATCCGATAAAGACAATTGGGTAGTGACCTTATTCGAAATCGCCACAAGTTTTGCTTTTAGCTTCTCATCAGGATCCTCAATTTCTTCACCGGTCTTAGTGTCGTAATAAGTACTTCCGACCTTAGCATATTTAGGCGTAATAAAATCACCGTTACGCTGGGCGACAATTTGTGGTGCTTTACTACTTAATAAATCATGACCGAATTGAATTGTTTTGCGATCATTAATTCCTAAAAGATTTAATAGCGTCGGTAAAACATCGATTTCTCCCCCATAAGTCTTTTTGATTCCACCCTTTAATCCGGGCATATGGAACATCAGGGGTACTCGCTGAAACTTCAGGTTATCAAAATTGGTAAATTCATCTTGGTTAAGTAGTTCTGCACTAGCCTTATGGTGATTACCGGATATCCCATAATGATCGCCATAGAGCACCAGCATGGTATTTTTATCCAATCCAGTTTTCTTCATCCAGCGCATTAATTCACCAATTGCCTGATCTAGATAGTGTGCCGTCTGAACATAGCCATCAACCGTTTCATCCCCGGTATCGGTTGGATCAATCGACTGATTTTTCTTATCTAAATCATAAGGATAGTGATTGGTAACAGTTATCAATTTTAAGTAAAATGGCTGCGGCAAGCGCTCAATATACTTAATTGATTGGTCAAAAAAGATCTTATCCTTTAAACCATAGCCGATATAATATTTAGGCTTATTTTCATAATAAGACAACGGCATAAAATAGTGATAACCAAATTGCTTATAAGCATTATTACGATTCCAAAATGAGCCGGCTCCACCGTGCATTACGGCAGTAGTATAGCCACCTTGTTGATTTAAAATCGCTGGGGCACTCTCAAAAGTATTGGAAGTCCCATAACTAGACATTGCCGAGCCAGATTGTAAACCATATAAGGAATTTTCCAGCATCATTTCCGCATCAGAAGTCTTACCTTGACCAACTTGGTTATAAAAATTAGCAAAACTTAATGTATTTTTCGACCGGTAAAGTTTATTTAAGTTGGGGGTAACTTCTTTGCCCTTCCACTTATAACCAATTAAAAACTGCTGGAAACTCTCAAGGTGAATAACCATGACGTTTTTTCCTTTAGCAACGCCGGTATATTCGGGATTAGGCTTAACATAATTGGCCTTTAAGTACTTTTTGACAGAACTTAAATCAGAGACATTGGCCTTAGCCATTTGCTCGCTAGTTTGAGCGGTTTTAAAGCTATCGTAAACAGCATATTGGTTCATTCCCAAGTACTTAACGATATAGCTGTTATCGAAAGTTCTGGTTAAAAGTCCTGAACGATCTTTTTGCGCCATCATCAGGTTAACGCCAATTAGCACAACTGCCAACCCTTCAAGTAAAAGATTGAACTTTAATTTTAATGGGCGCAAATCGTACTTAATCACTTTGCCAACCATTAAAGCAATAATTGCCAAAACATCAATGAAAGTTAAAAAATCAGTTACCCGCGTTATCCCGACAATACTTTTTCCTAAATTATCAGCCGTTGAACCAGATGTTTTAATGATTGATAAGGATAAAAAATTGGAAAATTCGCGGTAATACAAAATATTAGCAAAAAGCCATGTGCTAAGAACTAAATCAATAACAATGATAATCCAATAGGATTTACGTCCCTTAAAAAATAGGCCTATTCCCAGCAGCAACAAAGCCGTTGGCAACGGATTGATAAACAAAAGAAAATTTTGCATCGCACCGACAGCACCTAAATTAAACTTGGTCAAATAAATTACGTACGTTTTTAGCCAAAAAGTTATTAACACAATGGTAAAAAAACCTAATTTGGTTGATGTTAACCATTGCAAGAAAGACTTGGTCCGTGTCATTCTATTCTCCTCTCACTATGCTAATATCTTACCCTTAAGCTCAATTAAACATAGTGATTTTAGTAAAAATTAATCTTTTGCTGAGCTAGTAACTTTTTTCGGTTTGAAAATCCAGCCAAAAATACCTAAAATCATCCCGAAAAAGTAGGTTACAAAGCGCCACAAAAACATCCCAAAAACAAGCGCACCTTTAGAAGAAATGAAACTGGCAAAGAGCGTTTGAAAACTATATTCTGCCCCGCCTGAAGCTCCTGGAATGGGAATAATTGCCATAAACATGATAATCATAATGTTCATTTGCGTGACACTGACCCAATCAGCCGGAACGCATAAAGTTACCAGAATCATAAACGGAATTGAATAAAAGCAAAGCAGCTGCAGCACTGTTAACACGGCGCTAAGCACTAATTTCTTTTTTTCACGCTTTAGCTTCTGACTTTCGGTATAAAAAGTGTCAATCTTTGCCATCGTTGCGGTCCGCCAGCCCTCTACACGCTGGGGATTAATTATTTTAGCTAGCCAATTCATTAACCGATTAGCTGCTTTTTTAGTCCAGTTGTAGGCAAACAAAATTGCTAATAAAAAAATGATTGAGCTAACGTGAATTAAAAAACCAATTGCAATAAAAAAGGCAAGACCTGCAAATTTAGTCGCAACCATATGAAAACCAGTAATAATGGTAACAACATATGCCAAGAAAACAACAATCTGATAAATGATAAATTTCATCAACAAAAGTGAAGTAGCACGGCCGCCTTCAATTCCCATCTGTACCATTGCAGCCAGCTGAGACGGCTGACCACCAGTTGACATAGGGGTAATTGCATTAAAGAGTGCCTGAATAATTGGAATTCGTAAAAATGACCACTTTGATCGTTTAGGCTCACCAGGACGTTGTGCAAGAACGGCTAAAATGCTAGCTTCAAAAACATATGATAGCAGCATTAACAAGAAAACTAATAGCAGTGCACCAACATTGACATTATTCATTGCCTGCCGCAGTTGCGATACTGGTGTATCTTTTAAATCAACATACAAAACGCCAAGGCTGATGAGTAAAACAACCGCAATTCCCCAAAAGTGCTTTTTATTCATTAGCGGATCTGTCCTAACTCCCTGCCAAGTTCATATTGCTCGTGATAAAAATCACACCAAATTTTGGCTAAATTATCTTCTGAATATTTTTCACTAGCCATATTAGATAGATTACTGTATTTATGCAAAAGTGCCTGATCATTCGCCACTTGGCGCAACTGCGCATTCAGTTCATCAAAGTTTTTCCCTTTTAGATAGTAACCTTTGATAATGGCGTCATATAAAGCAAGATCGCGCAATAAAACCGGTGTCCCACAACTAAATGCTTCCAAAACAGACATTGGAAAAAGCTCATCAAATGATGGCAAAACAAATAGATCTGCGATGTTTAAATAATCAACTAATTGTTTCCGATCAATGATACCGGTGAATGTTAAGTTCTTTGGCGGATTGGCCACTAATTCTTTAAAGTGATCGTAGCCGTCAGTAATTTTGCCAAAAGAAAAACCACCTGCCCAAATAAACTGCATCTCTGGGTTGGCCTGTGCTAGTTTTGCAAAATCATCGACTCCCTTACGAGCCTGAACTTGCCCATCACCAAAGACTACAAATTTATCAAGAGGAATACCTAATTGATGCCGAAAGGCATTCTTTTTTTCCTGCCGTTCAGGATAGAATTCATCTTTTGCCACAAAGTTAGGAATGTACTTAACCCTTTCCCGTTTGATACCGTAATTAACCAATTTATCAATAAAAATAGGGTTAACCACAACAATTTGATCCATTCTTTGATAAAAGTCGATGACATATTTATAAAAGACCTTTTTGGCATAATTCGGCAGTTTGACCGAGCCTTCTAAAGTCTCCGGTAAAAAATGAACATAACCAATTTTACGTCCACGCGCTGGGGAAAAACTGTTAACAAAATAAGTAGGATTTATGGTGTGATAGTGGGTTAAATCGCTGGCACCATATTTATTATTCGTTACATAAAATTCATTAACTAAGTGGGTTCTTAATAAGTTGATCAGTTCGTTATAAGCAGAGCCAACACCCTGGCCCTTAACTGAATCAGCTTGTGAGAACATATTAATTCTTATCATTGCTATCCTCTTCGCGCTCTTCCTGGTAATTTTCGATTACTTCTTCATAAAACTGATGTACTTCGCTAGCAAAACGCTCAGCCGAAATTTGCTTCATTTTAGCTTTCAACTTATCTGGCGGAATTTCAGTTTGATTTTCTCTTAAATAAGATAAAATTGCGTCACGCATTTCGCTAGGCCGAGTGAAAACTTTGCCAAAGCAAGGGTTATCGAAGACATTTTCCGTATATTCGGTATCATAAACAACACACTTTGTGCCCGCAGCGAGTGCCTCAATATAGGTAAGACCTTGCGTTTCAGTATCACTTGCTGAAACAAACAAATTGGCCATCTTGTAAAATGCCCCAACATCATCGTGAGGAACATCGCCAACAAACTGAACGTTATCCTCTAAAGTCAGTCGCTCAACTTGCTCTTGCAAGATCTCGACGTCTGGGCCATCTCCCGCTATCACAAGCTGTACGTTAGGAAATTCATCGACAATTTCTGGCATAACATTTAAAATCCGATTAATTTTCTTCTCCCCAGCTATTCGGCTCAAGGTTAACAAAACGGGGACATCGGGAGCAATTCCTAGTTCATGACGCACATCATGGGTTGCGGGCTTATTCAAGCTCTTAACATCCACACCAGTCGGAATTACACGTAAAGGTATAGATACACCATAGCGCTTCAAAAGAGCCTCAACGCGCTTACTAGGGGCAATAACACCATCCATGTTCTTAAGGTAAACATTGGTAAATTGCTTAACGTGATATGGTCGCAACAAATGCCCGTTTAACACGTAATGTAAATAGTCTTCATACATCGTATGGTAAGTATGAATTGCCGGTATTTTTAATTGGTGAGCGACATATTTACCAATCATTCCCAAAGCAAACTCTGTTTGCGTATGAACAACATCCAGTTTTACTTCACGTGCTACTTTAGTTGCTTCAAAAAATCCTCTAAATGCTACTCGGCGATCTGTAAATGAAATAAATGGCACACTACTGAAGCGAAAAACGTTAGCCTCAATAGTACCTTTTTTCACGTGCGGATCCGTCGTCGTAAAAATAAATACATTATGTCCCTGCTCTTCAAGGGCGTCTTTTAAAGTCTTAATTGACGTTGCTACACCACTGATTTGTGGAAAATATGTATCGGTAAAAATACCAATATTCATTTGAATACCTCCGTATAAAGGTATTATAAAGATTCCGCTTTGCTTGTGCAATTTTTATAATAGAAAAAGCGCATAATTTTATAAACAAAAAACAGCTTCATGTATAGAAGCTGTTACCTAATAGCGGTGATCGGGGTCGAACCGATACGTCCTAAACGGACACCAGATTTTGAGTCTGGCGCGTCTGCCAATTCCGCCACACCGCCATAATTTTATGAAGTTCAATGAGTGAACCATTAAGGCGGGGATCGGATTTGAACCGACGATTAAGGTTTTGCAGACCTCTGCCTTACCACTTGGCTACACCGCCATTGAATATTTATTTAATAGATTGGGATAGCTGGATTCGAACCAGCGCATAATAGAGTCAAAGTCTAGTGCCTTACCGCTTGGCTATATCCCAATGCTAGGGCGGAATATGGGATTCGAACCCATGTATGCCGGATCCACAAACCGGTGTGTTAACCCCTTCACCAATTCCGCCATGAGGTAAACAGGGATAGTAGGAATTGAACCCACACTAGCGGTTTTGGAGACCGATGTACTACCTTTATACTATATCCCTATTATGGAGGAGGGTGGATTCGAACCGCCGAACTCAGAGAGAGCGGTTTTACAGACCGCCGCGTTTAGCCACTTCGCTACTCCTCCAGGCTGATGGCGCGGGACGGAATCGAACCGCCGACACAAGGAGCTTCAATCCTTTGCTCTACCAACTGAGCTACCGAGCCATCCTACGGTCCATATCAGATTTGAACTGATGATCTTCTCCGTGACAGGGAGACGAGATAAACCACTGCTCCAATGGACCATATTGCGGGAGGTGGATTTGAACCACCGACCTTCGGGTTATGAGCCCGACGAGCTACCATACTGCTCCATCCCGCGATGTTATAAAGGAGGATGTGGGATTTGAACCCACGCACGGCAAGACCGTCTAACGGTTTTCAAAACCGTCCCCTTAAGCCACTTGGGTAATCCTCCAAATGTAAAAATACCAATAAACGTTGGTAATGACCCGTACGGGATTTGAACCCATGTTACCGCCGTGAAAGGGCGATGTCTTAACCACTTGACCAACGGGTCATATTCTCTTCTTACGTCACAAGACGCTTAATTATAATACCGAATTTAATTTAAAATGTCAACAACTTTTTATTTTTATTAATTCGTGTATCAATTGCGATTCCTCAATCACAACGTTATTTATAATACAGGATTCCTAGTCATCTTGCAAGAGTTTTATTCAAAAAGATGAATTTTTTGTAATGATTGCATTACTTTTGCTTTTATCAGGGCGCAAAAACCTAGTACAAAAGCTTTAGAATTAGGCTTATTTCTCAATTATTGCTGGACAGCCACTTCTTCCCCAAAACCAAATTGGCGTTTGAAAATCAACTGGTCTGTACTTAGTATCTTTCAGTAAATCAAACCAGGCAGTTATAACAAGATCCTGCTTTTTTGAACTATTTTCTTCTTCAGCTGTAATCAAACCTAATTTTCTACTAGCCTTTATCACGTGACGATCAGCTGCAATAGAAATTTTAGACACGTTTTTTAATTGAAGACTTGTATAATGATCCAAAACAAATAACCAGTAATTGCAGAGCTTTTTGCCAGAAAGATAAGGAAATCCGGCTTTATTATCAATTTGCAGATACTTTCTAATTTGAACCACGTCATCATGATTTTCATGACATAAGGTTAATACACTGCCAGCGAAATTATCATTCAGTGTTTGGCATATTTGGCACCAAATAGCCGTCTGCTTGTTTTCTTGTAAAGCTAAGCGGTATTTAGTTAAAGCTGCCTGAACAGTGCCAAAATCGCTCTCAGCAACTTTTTGGGGGTTAAAGAGGAAGTTAGTCGATTCATCTAAATACGTCTTCTTTGCACTCACCCATAAAGAATATGAATTTCGCTGATAGTTAAGTGCTGTTGGCAAAGTAAAATACAATGCATTTTCTTCAGAATCTTGAGCAAGATGTGGATTGGTATCTTCAGGCAATTCTTTAGATCCGAAAACGCCATCCTCGTACATCTGTGCAATGTTTTCGATTGACTTTAGAACATTTACTTTCATCTTTTTTACCCGGTAATATACATAACAACAAAAAAAGCTTGCAAGCTTTAACACTCACAAACTTATTAATTACGGAGACTGAGAGATTTGAACTCTCGCACCGGAATAACCCGATCTACACCCTTAGCAGGGGCGCCTCTTCAGCCACTTGAGTAAGTCTCCATTAATGGGCCTAAATGGACTTGAACCATCGACCTCACGCTTATCAGGCGTGCGCTCTAACCAGCTGAGCTATAGGCCCCAAAAGCGGGTAACGAGAATCGGACTCGCGACTAAAGCTTGGAAGGCTTTCGTTTTACCACTAAACCATACCCGCAAAAACAAACTAATAAAAAATGGCGCGGGACGGAATCGAACCGCCGACACAAGGAGCTTCAATCCTTTGCTCTACCGACTGAGCTACCGAGCCATTCTACGGTCCATATCAGATTTGAACTGATGATCTTCTCCGTGACAGGGAGACGAGATAAACCACTGCTCCAATGGACCATATTGCGGGAGGTGGATTTGAACCACCGACCTTCGGGTTATGAGCCCGACGAGCTACCATACTGCTCCATCCCGCGATGTTAAAATATAAAAGTACAAAACCCATGTTTAATGGACCTTGTAGGACTCGAACCTACGACAGGACGGTTATGAGCCGTCTGCTCTAACCAACTGAGCTAAAGGTCCAAGCTCTAGCAAATAGCGGCGGGGGGGATCGAACCCTCGACCTCCCGGGTATGAACCGGACGCTCTAGCCAGCTGAGCTACACCGCCAACAAATGTAACCGTTAATTAACAAATTACAATCGGGAAGACAGGATTCGAACCTGCGACCCCCTGGTCCCAAACCAGGTGCTCTACCAAACTGAGCCACTTCCCGGGATATGCGCCCTGAAGGATTTGAACCTTCAACCTTCTGATTCGTAGTCAGACACTCTATCCAGTTGCGCTAAGGGCGCATCATTAATGCCGAGGACCGGAGTCGAACCGGTACGGTTGAAACCAACCGCGGGATTTTAAGTCCCGTGCGTCTGCCAATTCCGCCACCCCGGCATGTAATGAAAGCGGAAGACGGGATTCGAACCCGCGACCCCCACCATGGCAAGGTGATGTTCTACCACTGAACTACTTCCGCATTAATATGAAATGCCGATTATACGATTTGAACGTACGACCCCCTGTTTACAAGACAGATGCTCTACCAACTGAGCTAAATCGGCAAGATGTAAATATGGTATATATTATTATGGCGAATACGGGTGGTGGGACTTGAACCCACACGTCCGAAAACACTAGAACCTAAATCTAGCGCGTCTGCCAATTCCGCCACACCCGCAAAATGGGGCCATGAGTCGTGACGGGCTTGAACCGTCGACCCTCTGATTAAAAGTCAGATGCTCTACCGACTGAGCTAACGACTCGGTAAATGGAGGATACAGGGCTCGAACCTGTGACCTCCTGCTTGTAAGGCAGATGCTCTCCCAGCTGAGCTAATCCTCCATCAAAGCACGGCAGCTTCCTACCCTCGCAGGCAGTCTCCCACCAACTACTCTCGGCGTGAAGAAGCTTAACTGCTGTGTTCGGCATGGTTACAGGTGTTTCCTTCTTGCTATTGCCACCGTACTTTTCTTTGCTTGAGTTCTTACACTCAAAACTAAATATAATCCGCTAAAAAAACCTTACCAGATTGCTTGAGCATGTGGTCAAGTCCTCGACTGATTAGTACTAGTCCGCTCCAAGCCTCACGGCTCTTCCACTCCTAGCCTATCTACCTCTTAGTCTT
>NZ_JAFNPD010000012.1:0-63789 GCF_026535825.1 Lactobacillus sp. B4026 | reverse complement strand
AAAGGCTTAACTCCGATTCAATATCGGAATCAAGCCTTAAGTAAAATGATATAAAACTAACGTCCAGTTTTAGGGGTTAGCTTCACTGGTTAACGTCTAGCTTAATTTTTATTGTACATTATCCATATCATCTTCAGATAATCTCTTGTTATATAAACTTTGATCAGTTTTATCAATATCTGTCGACAAAGCTTCTTCAATGGCTTTTTGTATATCAAGAGCACTCTGCTTATCATAAAATGGAACTTGGATTTCATAAGCAGAACCAGCTTTTTCAATCGATAATTTTGTCATAATCCCATTTAAAAATATACCGACACCAATTAATAACAAAATAACGCCAAATAGTGTGCTAGAACCAAACATTGCAAGCCCAATAAAAGCTATAATGATTCCAAAAATAAAGTCCTTTACTGAATATGATGTATCAACTGAAGCATCAGATATATTTTTTAAGGGAATATTTTGCTTATGTGAACCAGCAGGAATTAAGCCCAAAACAGTGTTTTGTTCAACTACTTTTACAAATCTGTAATCAACAGATACGGATCCCTTAATCCAAAAAAGCAATGCACTAGCAGAAAATTCTTTTTTAAACCACGTTCTATCACGTGATTTATTCATTTCTACTTTGGTTTCTCCTGTTTCCCTATTTACTTCTGGCATAATTGTTCCTCCCACCAAATATTAATCAAAATTTTAAAAAGTCTTATAACACTATATCACATAATATGCCTTACTTACAGTGGAATATAATATTTTTATTTGCTTTGGATTTAAATAGAAATTGTGCAGGAAGTATATCTTTCTGACGGAACTTGCGCTTAAATATTCTGTTGATAAACATGTTCATGAGTGGTGGTATTGAAACTAATTTTCATATAGAAAAGTTAATTTTGCCCCACTATTACAATTGCTTATTATGGGATGATTTTACATTAATAAATTGGTTTTCAGAGCTTTGTAATTTTATGCTATTTAAAATTGCTAATAGCTAAAAATATTGACAGTCTTTTTTACTGCCCAAAAAAGACCGCTTATCCTCAAATTCATTACCAATTACGCGAAAAGCATTGTAAATTTTATTTTTATCAGGTTTAATAATAGCAATATCTTTAAATAAAAATAATAACAATATTAAAATCGCGGAGAACAGCAATGATTTACCACAATTACTCACATTTTAGATTCTTTTGGTTAAATATTTTTGGCCTGATTTATAGTACTGAAAACATTATTATGGCGTATATTGTCGGCAGTTTGACTAATATGGCTGCTAAAAGACAATTCGTTGCCTTACCATCGCTGATCGGCCAAATCATTGTTGCATTGATGATCGTGTTAGTTTCTGGCTTAATGTTTAATTACCTTAAGACTGATGCGATTAAGCAAGTCAACGTCAAATTGCGTACTAAAGTATTAAAAGGAATGTTGCTAAATAATCGAGAAGATAGCAGTGATCTGGGCTTTTTAACTAATGATTTTAAGCTGCTTGAAACTAACCGTTATGAGGCTGAAATTCAAATTTTGATTTATACTTACACGGTTGTTTTGGCGCTGGGCTATGCACTTTACTTAAATTGGTTTGTTACCTTGATTTACTTGGTAGGATCACTCTTGCCAACAATTGCTTCAAGCTTTTTTCAAAAATCGATTCAAAAAGCTTCGGGTGACTGGACCGCGGCTAGTGACAAGTATGTAAGTCAAACCAAAAATACTTTAGCTGGAACTGGTACTTTTAACTTATATGGCAAACAAGATAATGCTGTCAAACAAAATAAGCGCGTGGTTGAACGGCTAGAAGAAAAACTGGCCAAAATGAACTTACTTAGTGAGAATACCAATACCTATTTAAATATTATTGCAATTGGTGGCACGTTTTTACTTCCATTTGCAATTGGTACAGGACTAGTAATTAAAGGCCAGATTACGTTAGGAGCTCTTTTTGCAATAACGCAGCTGTCTAACTCATTTGTGAATCCTATTTTACAGATTTTAAATGAACGAAATAACTTATCGACAACAAAGGGAATAGTTAAGAAAATTAAGCAGTATATTGCTAAAAGTGAGCAGAAGGAAAATAGTGAAAACATCCCTAAAAACTTTGCTGAGCTAAAGGTGCAGGAGCTTGCACTCGTACGTCAGGATAAAAAACTGGCAGATCACATCAACCTTACGGTTAAAAAAGGTCAAAAGATTGCAGTAATTGGTCCTTCAGGTTCAGGTAAATCAACGATGCTGCAATACTTGATGTATGGCGACTATGGTAAAGCTGAGAAAGTACTGCTTAATGAGAAAGCCACTGCGGCCGGCAATTTTACAAAGTTATTTTCATATTCTAGCCAAAGTGCTGTGATTTTCGCCGATACGCTTTGGTTTAATCTGACTCTCGGAGAAAATTTTGCTCGCGACGAGGTTAAACAGGTTTGTCAGAATCTTGGTCTAGGACAGCTAATTAAGGAAAAAGGTTTTGACTATCAGTTAGGGGATAATGCGGATCAATTGTCAGGTGGACAGTTGTCACGAATTGAACTTGCACGGGCCATTTTAGCTGGCCGGCCAGTTATGCTGCTGGATGAGGTCAATGCATCGCTTGATAAGCCAACTTCAAAAATGATTCATGATTATTTATTTAACACTGACTTTACTTTTATTGAGGTAATTCACCATTATGAGCCTGAAGAACTAAGGCGTTATGATGTGGTGATTGATTTTGACAACTACATAGACAAATTAAAATAAAAATTAGACAAGTGGATGAGTGAAAATTGGCCTGAGATTAAAGCAAAAGATGGATAATTTTTTGCAAAGTAAGTGTATTAATTTAAAAAGAATGAAATGGGATCAACCTGAGGATGCCATAAAAAAACCACCAGACTTTCTGGTGGTTTTTTATGCATGATATTTTTTCGAAAAATGGTCAATACTTTTTTGATAAATCATTGGTGCAGGGAAAATAAATACGAAAAGATATGCGAAACATATCAGATCATCCGGAAGTTTGCTAAAGATACCTATACTATGAATAAAATTTAGTATTTGAGTTTTAAACTCACCTAGCAAAAACATAATCAATACAAGCCAAAAGAAATATATGATAAACATTAAACGCTTAATTTTTTTGAATTGTTTTTTATCTTTCATTGATAATATTCCCTTCTTTTAAATAATATATAAAAGTTACATTTATTGATAATCCAAGCTGATTACGGCACCTTTATTACTATTATCGTTTTTCTTTAAAATAAAATAAGAAAATGTCATATTTGATACTCAAAAACCAAATATGACATTACTTATTTATTTAGACTGACGAAGTCTTTTAGTTCCTCACTGTATTTTTCCATTCCTGCAAATCTAATATTTTTAATTATTGCTTCTAAATCATCTAGGTAGTTTTTATCGTGTGTATTTTGATATTCAACTATATTTTCGAGAGCTGCTATTACTGTTTTATAAAAAAATATTTCTGGTTTTGATTTAATTTGATTTGCAACCTCAAAAAAGAAACCAGTTTCTTCGGGTCGCTTACTTTGAATGCTTAAAACAGCAATATTAACAATTATGCTTAAAACAGTCTTTTGAATTTTAATATCACTACTACCACTATTTTGCTTTACAGCTCTTTTAGAAATAAATAAATTACTATCTAAATCATAAAAACTCATAAAATTACAGTATAAACTTAATCCATCTATATCAAAATTGGTAATACTAAAAACTTTTTCTTTCATTTTTGACAAAGTATTTTTATCTAGGTCATTTAAATTATTGCTAATTAATGCTATATAAGCATCAATTAACAAAAGCTTATCATTCTTAGTTGGCAATTTACTTTCTGCAACTACATCTCGTATTTGTTGTAATTCTTTTTTAGAATTTTGGTAATAAGCTTCATTTATGAGCCGATCTATTTCCAATTCTTGTTGATGAATCAATTTATCTTTTGGACGTAACTTGCTAAAAAAATCGATTAGGGGAATTTGATTGAAATGTAGTAATTCAATTAAGTCATCGGCAGAAATACGGCTTAAATTTTTTTCAACTTTCGCATAAAAAGAGGCACTGATCACGTCACCAGCCCATTGCTTTTGTGTTTTACGTTGACTAATCCGATAGTCTTTTAATAATTCTCCTGTTGTCATGATTATTCCTTCTAACTTTTGCTTGCTAAATGAGCCATATTTTCTTTATTATAACGAAAATATAGTTAAGTCATAGAAAAGAAGAATAAATTAATTCAAGAAGTCAGCTTAAATAACTAATAATTGATGGTCAGAGTACTTACACGTGACAATGCACTTAAAAAGAAAAACCACCAATGATTTTGGTGGGCGAAATTATTCTGCTTTTTTGGGCCATAAATAAATTAAAATCAAAATTTGAATAATAATTAATACCAAATTTAACCAAATTGGTAAATGGCGGAAAAAGTATTGTTGAATATTACAATTAATAATATTGGTTGCAAAAAAGATATATCCTAATAATTCTATTACAACGTAACCATAAAATAGGTTATTTCTATGCGATCTTATCCAATTTATCATGCTTTTATACCTTAAAAGAAAAAGATAACAGTTTTGACAATAGCAATAATACCCGCTAATTTTTATTTTAATGAAATTGGGTATTCCTTATATGCTTGTAAATATTTAGTATAGCAGAAAAAATAAATTTAAATAAAAAATGGCTAACATGACAATTTTTAATCATATTAGTCATTTTTTTCTACTAATCAGAGCGTAGTTTTCCCTCAAAAAAGTCAAATACGACTTTTTACGAGAATTTGCTAAATTGCTTATATACTTAAAAGCATATTTAGAAGTTAGCGAAAAGGAGAAAATAAATGATTAATTTTAATGTGCGCGGTGGCGCTGGTAATTCGACTAAAGCCGATCCTAATGTCCGGCTACAAGATAACTTTTATCTTGCTGTTAATTCACAATGGATGAAAGACAATCCAATTCCCCAAGGCGAGCCGTGGATAAATAGTTTTGATGAAATTGCTAAAAAGACGCGTGAGCGGCTAATGCAAGATTTTGAAGAATTTGCCGATGGCCAAAAAACAATTCCAGCAGTTAAGAACTTTGACAAAGCCATTGAGTTTTATCGCATTGTTAAAGACTTTGCCAAAAGAGAAGAAGATGGTGCAGCTCCAATTAAAGCTGATCTAGCTTTTTTGGAAGGTTTAACTAGTATTGATGATATTAATCAAAACCTGTCGCGACTACTACTAGATGGTAATTTGCCTTTTGGGTTTGAAGTTATGCCTGATTTTAAGGACGCGCAATTAAATGTTGTCACGTTTAATCGACATACTCTAATTTTGAGTGATACCAGTTATTATGATGGAAAACGGACGGATGAATTGCTTGCAACTTGGCAAAAACAGATCACAAATTTGCTGACAATGGCGGGGATCGAAGAAAATAAGGCACAACAATATGCAAGTGATAGCGTAAAACTTGATCGGCGACTTGCAAAGGTCTACCAGTCTGCCCAAGATAACGCCCAGATCGAAAACACTTATCATCCAATGAGTGTTGCAGAATTTACAAAAAAGAGTCAGAACCTTAATTTAGCCGGACTGTTAGAAGAGATGGGGCTTGAACAGACTAAATTTGTGATTGTAAGTGAACCAAAATACCTGGACAGTTTTGATGATCTGTTCAATGACAAACATTTTGCCGAGCTAAAGGGGTGGCTGATTTCACAGTTTATTAATTATAGTGCTGCCTACTTGTCACGCGCCTTTAAAGCCGCAACGTTACCGCTCAGAAAAGCAATGTGGGGCATTAATGAATTGCCCGTAGATAAACAATTTGTTTACGATCAAACGACTAAATTATTTGGAGATGTGATTGGGCAATATTATGGCCAGAAATACTTGGGCGAAAAGGCTAAGACAATTGCAACTGAAATGGTTGAAAATATGGTCGAAGTCTATCAAGAAAGGCTGCATAATAATTCCTGGTTGTCATCTGTGACTAAAGAAAAGGCAATCAAGAAGCTGGCTACTTTAAAACTAAAAATTGGTTATCCAGAGCACATCCAGAAATTTTATGATCAATTTAAGGTGGTTCCTACGCAAGCCGGTGGTACTTTTTACTCGAATGTCAGGGATAACCAGCGCGTTGAAATTGCAGCTAATTTTGCCAAGATAAATCAGCCAGTAGATCACTCTATCTGGATCATGTCAGCAATTGATGCCAATGCTTGTTACGATCCGCAAAATAACGATGTCACTTTACCGGCAATCATTTTGCAAAAGCCTTTTTATAGTTTAGATCAGGACCGCGCTGCTAATTATGGCGGTTTCGGCACGGTGATTGGTCATGAAATTTCCCATGCTTTTGACAATAATGGAGCTCAGTTTGATGAACTGGGCAATATGAAAAATTGGTGGACAGATAAGGACTTCGCTGAATTTAATCAACGGGTTAAAGCAGAAATTGCTTTGTTTGATGGGGTAGAGGTTGGTTCAGTAAAATTAAACGGCAAATTGTGTGTTTCTGAAAATATTGGCGATCAAGGTGGGTTGACTGTCGCACTTGAGGCCAATAAGAAGGATGGTGGCGATGCAGCCACTTTGTTTAATAGCTATGCTCGGATTTGGGAGACCAATTCAACTACTGAATTTTTACAGTTGCTTACTTCAATTGATGTTCATGCTTTGCCTCAAGCTAGGGTAAATGTTCAAGTGCAGTGCCAAGACGAATTCTACCGGGCTTATGATGTTAACCCAACTGATGGTATGTGGCTTGAACCCGCTAAACGAGTACAGATCTGGTAAAGCTGACAGATATAATCCTATAGAAAGTAAACTTAACAGAGGATTGCTAAAACTATTTAAAATAATTTTAAAAAGTTAATAATCTAACTATAATTCAATAAATCTCATTGTTAGAATATATTTATGTTAATTTATTTTTGAAATTTTGATAGGAGAAAGTTATGAGATTAGTGCAAAAAATAATGGAAATACTGGCAATTGTTTTGTGGATTTTAGTAATTGGCACATTTGCTGTGGCAATTGTTAAACATCAATTATGGAGCATGGGACCAATAATAACGTATAATCGGCCGCGTAACTTTCTTGGTTGGATGATTGTTGGTGCAATTGCTTCAACAGCAGTCAGTGCGGTTTTAAAATTGGTGCAAGGAAAGTAAATATTATAAATGGATAAAAAGTATTACACTACGAAACTGGGTCAAATTGCATATTCCGGTAGAGCAGGCAAGCCACTAATTGTTTTTCTCAATAGTTTTGGCAGCTTTGATACTGCGCAGAGTTTTAGCAAAGTAATCGACGAGTTGTCCGCAGAAGATGGCATATTTGCACCTGATTATTTGAATACCGGCTTTAGCGGCAAATCAACTGTGTCTTACACAATCACAGCAGAAGCAGATGAACTAGCCAAAATGATTAATAGTTTTAATGCCGCAAAAGTAATCATCGTGGCGCACAGTATTGGCGGCGTTTATGCTTTTCAAATGCAAGCAAAAGTAAAAAATCTGCGTGCCCTCATTTTGATTGAACCAACGACGAGGGAAATAATATTAAATCCGCCAAGAGAGCAGGGCTATCTTGACCAGGAAAAACAAGAACGCAATGCAGAACAGTTTATTCATGACAAAATTTTTAGCTTATTTTCTGAACAAGAGGCAATGGCTTTTTGGCAAACTACAGAAAAGAATGCAGATCAGTTTGATGACCAAGCAAGCCAAAATGCCATTAGTGCGATGAAAAACGACCATTTCTGGCAGTCAACTATGCGAATGAACGATGACATTCCGGTATTTATTTTTACGGAGGCATACCGCCAAAAAGAATACGAACGTTCAGAATACAATAATCGCAAAGCTAAAATTATCCCGTTAGGTACATTTCATTATATTCAGTGGGAATATCCTGAAGAAATTGCTCAAGCAGTTATCTTGTCTTCTGGCAGTTAATTTACTAAAACGAATAACTGACTTTATTAAAAAAGCGCCTTAGTATAATCTGATTCCCTAATCTTTCTTTTTAGGGCCTTGTATTAGTAACGGTAAGTGCGCTTTTTTCTTTTACACATTTTAATTTAGCTGGCTTGATACTTAACTATATCAACGATATCGGTATCAATATATATTTGTAATTAGATCCGCTTAATGTATAATCAATATCATCTTTGATTAATGACAGAAAAATGAGAAATAGTGTGGGCAATCGCTGTGCCTAGCTTAAATATCATTGATTGTCATTTGCAAGTACTAGGTAAAAATTAGTCATAAGCATAAATAATCTGATTACTTTGCTAATGTCAGGCTACTATAGCCTTCAAGTTGATACGGAGAAAATAATAATGGATAAAAAGTATTACGCTACGAAATTGGGCCAAATCGCATATGCTGGTAAAGAAGGCAAGCCACTAATTGTTTTTCTTAATGTTTTTGGCACTATGGATACCGAGCAAAATTTTGCTAAAGTAATTGCTAGACTGCCTAAAGAATATGGCATTTTTGCCCCTGACTATCTGAATACGGGCTTTAGCGGAAAATCAAGTGCACCATATTCACTCACAACGGAAGCAGACGAATTGGCCGCAATAATTAATGGTTTTAATGCCGCAAAAGTAATTATCGTGGCGCACAGTGTGGGTGGTGTTTATGCGTTTCAAATGCAAGCTAAGATTAAGAATTTACACGCACTTATCTTTATTGAACCAACCACGAGGGAAATAATATTAAATCCGCCAAAAGAAAAAAGTTATCTGGATCATGATAAAAAAACCGCTGATACTGATCAATTTATTCATGATAAAATTTTTGCATTGTTTTCTGACCGAGAAGCAAATAATTTTTGGCAAACAACATTGGCAAATGAGGCTCGTTTCGATGAGCAATCTGAGCAGGAGCTTGCTAGTGCGATAGAAGATGATCGCTTTTGGCAGTCAAGTAAAAAACTAGATGGTAAAGTACCCGTGACTATTTTTACGGAGGCATACCGGCAAAAAGAATATGAGCGTTCAGAATACAATAATCAAAATGCTAAGATCATTCCGTTAGGTACATTTCATTACATCCAGTGGGAATATCCTGAAGAAATTGCTCAAGAGATTATCTCGGCGAGTGCTGATTAATCAATAGTGAACTGGCATGGTTTTAAACCAAAAAAGTTTAAAACGATCCTCATTGTGTAAGCTTTTAGCTAAACTTTGGGGAAGCACAATCGAATAGTATAATGAGTTTCAAAGTTGTTTAGACTTTGAAACTTTTTTGCTAAATTGGTGGTGATCCATATGAACAAAGGGCATAAATTCACTTATATTTTGTTGGTACTAATTGCTTTACTAGTAAGCTATCTCTGGTATTTTTTTCACTCGGAATTATATATTTCCTATGAGTTAGACTATCAAGTTAACGCGATGATCAAAAATCATGATATTAAAAAGATGAGAGCGGTATCTAAAGACAAAAAGATTTATACTTTCTTAGTTCATCTTAATAAGAATGATTCTTGCCAAAATACCTCTGATTACCAGGGCGGAACTCAGAATATTTATTGGTATGGAACAGAAATCAAGAAAAAGGCAATAGGAGTTGATATGAAAAAAGAAAATAACATCTACTGGAAAGTGGACAAACTATATTTTACGAAAAGATAAAGTAGTGCTGTTAAAGCAGGAAGGAATACTTAAAATTAGATTGTGACGAGATAAAGAATGGAGTTTAGTAATATAATGATTAAATATAAAACTACTATCGCTGAGCATCTGTTAACACCACATGCTTATAAAATTATACGGTGGATTGCGCTATGCGAATTCGTAATAGTTTTAATCTTACCGTGGTTTAAGCTAATGGATTTAAGCATCGGTGCTTTAGGCTGTCATTCGCTGACTTTAATGGATTTGTTGACAGAATTCTTTCAGCGTCACCATATTAATTTCTTTATAAGCTTGTTTTTAGGAACAATTTTGACTCTAATAGTTTGTGTTATTTTTCTTGTTTATATTATCTGGGCTTCAGGCAATATGTACTTTGAAAAATAAGAGATAATATTGAAAATAACTGCCACTATTTGTTAACACTGCCGATTATGTTAATTCAATGAAGTGGCAGATAAGAGGTTTACTAGACGAGAGGGGCGATCCACATATGGATCGCTTTTTTATTGGCTTTATTAGATTTCAAACAAAAATTTGCGCGCATCCTGGGTAATACCAAGGAGCCAAAAATAATTTTTTAGTAACTTGCGGTGGTCTTCTCAGTCACCCCTTTAGTGGGTAAATCTTGAAAAGGAAAAGCAAAAAAAGCCTTGACAACTATTGGGAAGCGCATACAATATGAACTATAAACTTTGTTAACCGGTTAACAAGAAATAAACACAAATCACTGTAAAGGAGCTGATTAAAAACTGGCACGCAAAATTTGCTGAGTCGGAATCAATTTTAAAGTGGGCTGACGCAGCAGCTTATGTTCAAGCTTTTGCTTAAGAATGTGCATAGCAACTTTACCAATGGAATATGAATCTTGGTGGATGCAGCTAATTGCTGGTGTCATTACTTGCATCCAGTCAAATTCTTCATAAGTTGCTACACCATAGTCTTGAGGGTAAGAATAACCGAGTTGCTGCATTGCCTGAAGTAGACGTAAAAGTACGCGAGCATTCATACAAAAGAAACCAATCTTGCTGGTATTATTGCGCTGCATGATTGAACTGATATTTTGCGTGAATTGCTGATATTCAATTTCTTTACCGTGATGAGGCACGGCAATCAAATGGTTTAGAGTTGAATAATTTGTCGCCTTGATAAATCCTTCGTAGCGCTGGGTTCTAGTACTGATATTTTGGAACGGCCAAGTGACAAAATAAAGGTTGTCATAATCTTTGTTTTTCATCTGTTCAACCAAATTTTGAACGGATGTCATATTATCTGTTGCCACGGTATCAATAATTAATTTATTAGACTGGCGGTCAACCATTACTGTATTTTGGTTTGATAAGGATTCATAAATGGGGCTATCAGGATTAACCGGATCAACAATAATTCCGGCAACACCTTCATTTTGTAAACGTGTAATATTATCAATTTCTTTTTGCTCACTATTACCAGCATTAGTGAATAGGACACGGTAGCGGTAATTATCGCACTGCTCATAAATACCTGATAAAACCTGTGAAGTGAACGGGTTGGTAATATCTGCAATGGAAACGCCAATAGTTTTATTTTCGTTTTTTGCTAAATTGCGAGCGGTAGAATTAGGCCGAAACTTAGTATCACTAATTATTTGACTGAGATTTTTACGCGTTTCTAAAGACATGTGATCATAATTGCCATTAAGGTAATTTGATACAGTAGCAGTTGAAACATTAGCCATCGTAGCAATGTCTTTGATTGTTAGTTTTCCCATAATTATTCCTCAATAAATACTTTATATATTAAGTATAACAAGTATAGCGTACTTTTTTATGACTTAAAGGGATAAATCTCGTAAATTTGTTAACCGATTAACATTGATCACAACTGATCAATGTTGCTGAATGGCAACCATGAATTTGGTAAAGATAGCCGATCACAGCAGAAATCAGCCGCAAATTTACGGTTGGTTAAATAATTTCCTTTTTAAAAAAGGGGGATGAGGTTATGTTAGAAACTGTTAATCGCATTTTTCAAATTTTTGGTGCTAGCGTTGTAGTACCACTGATGATTTTTATAGTTGCATTATGTTTAAGAGTTAAACCAAAAACGGCGATGATGAGCGCTTTTTATGCAGGCGTTGGCTTAACCGGCTTTGGCTGGATAATTCAAGCCTTTACGCCCACTATCACTAAGATTATTAGGCAAATGGTGAGTATTACCGGCATTAAATTACCAATTGTTGATATTGGCTGGCAAGCCGGCTCACTTGCTTCCTTCGGCTCAACGGTCGGACTTAGTTTCTTTGTTTTTGGGTTGATCGCTGAAGTTTTACTGTTTGCCTTGGGCGTAACCAAAATATTTATGGCTTCCAATTTGTGGAATAACTTTGGTTTTATGATTTGGGGCACGATGTGTTATTACGTTACCCATAATTTTTGGTTGTCACTGGGCTTATCATTTTTTATGTTGCTTTACGCACTAGTTTTAGCAGAAATCCAGGCGGATCGTTGGTCAGATTATTATGGTGTAAAAAACGCTTCGGTTGCCTCCCTGCATAATATTGAGCAGGTTATCCCGGCGATCTTGCTAGATCCACTGTGGAATCTGCTTGGATTCAATAAGGTAAAAATGACGCCGGAATATTTTAAAAACAAACTTGGCGTTTTCGGCGAACCAACGACCCTAGGAGCGCTATTAGGTTTGTTAATCGGTATTTTAGGTAATTTAACGAGTCTGGGTAAACTGCAAGCCTGGGGTCAAATCTTAACGGTAGCAGTTCAATTGTCAGCTGTTATGACCATTTTTCCATTAATTACTAACGTTTTTTCTAAAGCTTTTACGCCATTAGCTGATGAAATTGATAAAAATACGCATAAAAATGCATCGGCTTCAAAGGCAGATGCAGTGGCTGCAACGAGTAAAAAGCGGTGGTTCTTGGGCGTTGATGATGGTGTTGGTTATGGCGAGCCCGCAACGATTATTGCCGGCGTCATTCTAATTCCGATTATGGTAGTGATTGCCTTCATTCTTCCCGGTAATAAAACATTACCCATTGTGGATTTGATTTCTTTGCCCTTTATGGTGGAATCAATCGTTGCTTTAACTCGTGGTAATATTTTAAAGGTAATTGCTAACGGAATTGTTTGGTTCAGTTTGGGCTTATATGCGTCAAGCTGGCTTGGCACTTTTTACACTGGGGCGGTAGCACATTATGGCGTTGCTTTACCTGCTGGCATTGTTTTGATTACCAGTTTTAACTTGATGGCACGGCCACTAAATGCTTTAGTATTTGCGGCTTTTGTATCACAAAATCCGCTTTATATTGGCTTAGCTATCTTAGTTTATTTGGCTTTATTGTACGGCTTGCGGCGCTATCGACCTCAGATTTGGCAATACTTAGACAAAATGTCTGCCAAAAATGTTGGCTATTCTGGGAGTAATGAAAAGATAACTTATTAATAAAAAGGAGATAATTACGATGAAGAGAATTGATGGACACTTGCATTTGGTTCGGTCAGTGGCGGGCTTATCTGCTAAGGGCCGAATGACGCCTTTAGGCAATGGCAAGGCGATTTGGGATAACGGCATGTTCTTAAACCTGATCCCAGAAGGCTGGGGTGATCATGATTTTACGGCTGAATCGGCATTGAAGGTAATGCAAGAAAATGATGTCGAAAAAGCTGTGCTGCTTCAGGGCAGTTTATACGGTTTTCAAAATTATTATTCTTACCAGGCTGCTAAAAAATATCCCGATAAGTTTATTGCCGCTTTTTCAGTCGATCCGTTTGCGGATAATGCCATGGAAATTGTCAGACGTCATGTTGAGGATTTGGGCTTTCGGGCAATTAAGTTTGAGATTAGTCAGGGTGGGGGTCTGCACGGCTACCACAAGCCATTCCGTCTGGATACGTCACCCGAATTGGGAAAAATCTTCCATTTCTTCGCTGATTATCCTGGCTTTGTCATAACCGTTGATTACGGCGACTACACGCAATATAGCTATGAGCCAGAGGCAATTGTTAATTTGGCGCAAAGGTACCCTAAATTAGATTTTGTCGTCTGTCACCTATCGTTTCCGAATGCCGATCATTTAAATCGTTTGGAAAACGCACTTCAGCAGTGGGAGCCGTATGATAACATCTACACCGAGATTTCCGCAATTCAAGATATTGAAAAAGAAACAGAATTTCCGTTTCCACGTTGTCAAAAAGATGTTGCTTTAGCTAAAAAGGTGCTAGGTGCTAAAAGAATCTTTTGGGGAACCGATTCGCCATGGTCATCAACGTTCAATTCCTATCACAACTTAGCAACATGGTTAGAAGCAACGGATATCTTTACTGAATCAGAATTAGAAGACGTTATGTATAATAATGCCAACCGCATTTACTTTAAGCCGCAAAACGTGCAAGCAATGCGTGATAGTGAAGATCCAGTTTTTAAAAACAAATAAAGGAGCTAGAAGATGAGCAAAATAAAAGTATTGGTAACAGGGATTATTCCCGAGGCAGGACTTACCGAATTAAGGAAAAACTTTGATGTAACCTATGAGCCTGAGAAGGAAACGCGCGAATGGGTGTTAGAGCATTTATCTGAATATGAGGGCCTACTTATTATGGGGCTGAAAGGTGACCGTGAATTGATTGATGCGGGAACAAATCTCAAAATTATTACCGCTAACGGCGTGGGCTTTGATCATATTGATATTGAATATGCTAAACAAAAAGGGATTGTTGTCGCTAATTGTCCGCAAGGCGTCCGGATTCCAACTGCTGAAATGACCTTTACCCTATTATTAGCTACTGTGCGTCATTTGCATTTTTACGATAAAGTCGTGCGCTCAGGTAACTGGATTGATGTTTCAGAACCCAAATATATGGGGATGAGCTTACAGGGGAAAACACTAGGTGTTTATGGTATGGGCAGAATTGGCTCTGAAGTTGCTAAATTTGCTCAGGTATTCGGCATGAAAGTAATTTATAATGATGCGCATCGCTTGGATAGTGCATTAGAAACAAAGCTTGACGTTAAGTACGTTGATTTTGCCACAATGGTTAAAAATTCAGATGTGATTACGCTGCATGCGCCAGCGCTACCATCAACTACGGGAATTTTTAATGCGGAAGTCTTTAAGGAAATGAAAAACTCGGCTTATATCATCAATGCTGCGCGGGGTCAGCTGATTAAACAGGATGATTTAATTGCAGCCCTTAAAAATGGTGACATTGCTGGTGCTGGTCTGGACGTTTATGAAACAGAACCAAATATTCCGCAAGCACTGCGTGACTTAGATAATGTAGTTTTATCCCCACACGCTGGAACCGGAACTTTAGAAGCAAGGACTGCGATTGCGGCTGAAGCATCACAGAACTTGATTTCTTATTTACGAGATCATCAACCGTTAAACCAAGTTAACCAGTAAAATTTTTCTAGCTCTTAGGTCAAGGTGCTTGATTGCTAGTGCATTCACAGAGCAATCTCCAAGTTCATCCGGGGATTGCTTTTTTTAAAGTTAATTACTTGAGGTAAATAGATGAAATTTAGCAAAATTTTTAGTGACCAGTTGGATCACTGTTATGCAATCATGCGTCTGCAAGCTTTAGACCGTGATTTTATCATTGTCGCTTCGGAAGAAAACCAACCATGTTACGCCTATGATTTGGATAATCACTTTAAAAAAACGACGGTTTGGTCAACTGTTGGTGGCACAATGACTTTAGTGCCGCTACCGGGAAGTCTGAATTTTTTAGCTACACAAAAGTTCTATCCCGGTTTCAACTCCCAGCATTGCCGCATTGTGAAGGAGACCTTTAACGGGACAGGCTGGGACCAAACTGTCATCGGCGAATTTCCGTATATTCACCGTTTTGACCTGATTCCGCAATCTGAAAGTGGTGCTTACTGGTACGTTGGCTGTTCGATTGCCAATTCCAAAAAATTTACTGATGATTGGTCGGATCCTGGCAAAGTCTGGGTTGGCACTTATGACGATGAGCAAGCAAAATTGACGGATTTACGTGCTTTGCCAATTAGAATTACTAAAAATCACGGCTATCACCGCATGGCGGGTTATTCACTAATTACCGGTGCTGAGGGTATTTTCAGGCTTGATTATCCCAGCCAAACGAGTGATTGGCACTTGCAGCAGTTAGCACAAAAAGAAACTTCAGATATTGCCGCAGCAGATATTAACGGTGATGGTCAACTGGAATATTTGGCAATTGAGGGCTTCCATGGCTCACGTTTGCGAATGTATGATGCGAATTTTAATTCTGTAGCAACTAGCAAATTTGCAACACCGTTTGGTCACGCAATTTGGGGTGGAGAAATTGCTGGACGTGATTATTTCTTATTCGGCTGGCGTGCAGGAAAGCAGGGCCTTGAATTAATTAAAGATCTTCAGTTAGACGCGACACTGATTGGTGAGCACTTAGGACCAAGTAATGTGACCGTTTTTGCCAAAAATAAGCAGCAATATTTATTATCCGCCAACCGCGAAGCTAATGAAGTAGCGGTTTATCAAATCAGTACTAAATAGGGTGAATAAAATGAATTACTTTTTAACCATTGATAATGGAGGAACTAATACTAAGGCAATCATTATTGATGCACAAGGTCACCAGCTAGGTAAGGCGTCATTTGGCACTAAGAGACTAACACCTCAGCCTGATTTTCAAGAAATTGCTCTAACTACGCTGTTAACCGATATTGGTCATGTCATTCAAAAGGCCTTGCAAAATGCCCAGATTATGCCCGAGCAAGTTAGTGCGGTAGCCGTTGTTGGACACGGTAAGGGATTATACGTGCTTGATCAAAATGGCAAGATTTTTATGAACGGTATTTTGTCAACGGATAATCGTGCTAAAAAGATTGCCGCAGCGTTAAATCGGCAAGTAGCACGGATTTATCCGCTTAGCCATCAACAAGTTATGGCTAGTCAGGCACCGGTTATTTTGCACTGGTTAAAAGAAAACCAACCAGAAAAGTATCGACGGATTGGTTATGTTTTATCCAATAAAGATTTTATCCGCTATTTATTAACGGGAAAAATTTACCAGGAATTGGGTGATGCTTCTGGTAATAACCTAGTTAATTTGGATACCGGTTCGTATGATTTACACCTGTTAGACTTTTTTGGAATACCAGAAATTTATCCTAAACTGCCACCAATCATTCATGCAACTGATTATGCTGGTGAAATTACTGCTGCGGCTGCCCAAGCTACTGGTTTACGGCAAGAAACGCCGGTTTATGGTGGGATGTTTGATATTGATGCTTGTGCCCTGGCAACAGGAGTGTTGGATGAGCAATTATTCAGTATGATTGCTGGGACGTGGAACATGAACATTTTTCCTAGCAAGAAGCAAGCTCCGATTACGGCAGGCCTAATGAATTCAATCTTTCCAACGGGTGAAAATCTCATCGAAGCTTCTAGTCCGACTTCCGCTGGTAACCTTGATTTGATGCTGAAAATGTTGCTAGCAGACGAAAGTCAAAACGCCCAAGCCAATCACAAATCAATCTATGATTATTTGGAAACAATGCTCGAAAACACTAATGCAAATTATGCACAGCTAGTGTTTTTCCCATTTTTATACGGTAGTAACGTTGATCCAAACGCTGAAGGTGCCTTTATAGGGATTCAAAGCTCAACAACGAAGTCAGAAATGATTAGGGCCGTTTATGAAGGAATCTGTTTTGCCCATCATTATCACGTTGATCAGTTGTTAAAGGTTTTAGGGCATCCACCAGTTGCCATTCGCATGTCTGGGGGAGCTTGCAATTCTAAACAATGGGTTCAAATGTTTGCGGATGTTTTAAATTTACCGATTGAGCTCACGGCAGCAACCGAACTTGGTGGGTTAGGTGGCGCGATTGCTTGTGCCGTCGGTTCTGGTGTTTATCCGAATTTTCTAACGGCAGTGAGCAAAATGACCCGGGTAGTTGCGCGCTACGAGCCGCGCGAAGCAGCAACAAAGATATATGAGCAAAAATAT
This sequence comes from Lactobacillus sp. B4026, assembly GCF_026535825.1. Lineage (NCBI taxonomy): Bacteria > Bacillati > Bacillota > Bacilli > Lactobacillales > Lactobacillaceae > Lactobacillus > Lactobacillus sp. B4026. The sequence goes on along the minus strand of NZ_JAFNPD010000012.1, from coordinate 46,166 downwards.
CATGTGTACAGATCCTTATTGCAGGCGCTTGATGGCAATTGGGCTGGATTAAACGACTTAAAAAGGAGTTGAATAGTAATTATGACCGTTAATTCACTAGGTATTTATGAAAAAGCCCTGCCACAAGACCTATCTTGGCAGGAAACCTTTGAACTCACCCATGAACTGGGCTTTAATTTTTACGAATTTTCCGTTGATGAAAGCGATGCTCGCTTGGCCCGGCTTGACTGGAGCCACGAAGAACGCAGCCGCATGCGCAGCTTAATGTGGCAAACGGGGATGCGGATCAACAATCTGATGTTATCAGGGCACCGCCGTTTTCCACTGGGGTCAAAGGATCCTGCTGTCCAGCAAAAGTCTGTGCAGATGCTGGCTAAAGCCGTCGACTTATGCGTTGATTTAGGCATTCACAATATTCAGATGGCCGGCTATGATGTCTATTATGAGGACAAAAGCGCCTTATCGCGCGAATTATACGTTGAAAATCTAACGAAGTGTGTGCACCTAGCAGCTAAAAAGAATGTGATGCTATCAATTGAAACCATGGATGACCCGTTTATTAATAACCTGGCCAAGATCAGTCACTACCATGACTTGGTCAAAAGCCCGTGGCTGCAGGCCTACCCTGACTTGGGCAATCTAAGCGCCTGGCCTGAAAATGATGTCCCGGTAGAATTAGAAAACTACATTGACACCATTTGCGCAATCCACTTAAAGGACAGTAAACCGGTAACGGTCACTTCTAAGGGGCAGTTCAAGAACGTGCCCTTTGGCCAGGGCTGCGTTGATTTTGCTGGCCTGCTGCGGCTGCTTGTCCGGTTAAACTACAGTGGTAGTTTTACCATTGAAATGTGGTCCGGTGATAATGGCGATGAACAGGCAGTGGAAGAAGTCAAGGCTGCCAAAGCCTTTTTTGATCAAATTTTTGCTCAAGTAGGGATTAAGCAGGAAGCAATTTAAGTAAGAGAGGAGCCAAAGATGCTCGAACAATTAAAACAAGAAGTCTATGAAGCCAACATGCAGCTGCCTAAGCTGGATCTAGTTACCTTTACCTGGGGCAATGTTTCTGGCATTGACCGCAAGCAGGGATTATTCGTTATTAAGCCTTCTGGTGTGCCATACGAAGAACTGACGCCCGAGGATTTGGTCGTGGTTAATTTAAAGGGCGAAGTGGTGGAAGGCAGCCGCAACCCGTCGAGCGACACGCCGACACACACTTATTTATACAATCATTTTCCTAAGATTGGCGGAATCGTCCACACGCATTCACCATGGGCGGTAGCCTTTGCGGCGGCACAACTGGATATTCCGGCACTAAACACGACGCATGCCGATACCTTCTATACTGATGTCCCGGCCGCTGATGCTCTGACTAAAGCCGAAATCGAAGAAGACTATGAGGGCAACACTGGCAAGACGATTGTGCGCACCTTCAAAGAGCGTCACCTCGATTATGAAGCAACGCCGGGCTGTTTGGTCAGTCAGCACGGCCCGTTTACTTGGGGTGAAACTGCTGCTAAGGCGGTTTATAATGCGAAGGTCTTAGAAGTAGTGGCTGAGGAAGATTACCACACCTTGCAATTAACGCGGGCAAACAGCCACTTGCCGCAATATCTGCTGGATAAGCATTACTACCGCAAGCACGGTCAAAATGCGTATTACGGACAGGACAATGCGCAATCAAAAACACATGCTAAACGAAAATAAGGTTAATTAATAATAAAAAGTAGGCCTAGATACCATGAGAATGATGATAGAAGGTCTACTTTTTCTTTTTGGCTATTGAAACATGTTTCATAAATTAATTGACTTTTTGAAACAAAATGCTATTATTTAATGTAAGCGATTGCAAATATTAGCAGTCACAAATTAATTTGTAGGAGTAGATAAAAATGGCTGAAAACAATAAGGAGAATTTTCTTAATGAGAAAGTAATTCCCTTTTTTAACCGCATTTCGAGTGCTAGACACATGGTTGCCTTACGTGACGGGATGACTGCCGCAGTGCCAATGATTATAATTGGTTCTCTTTTTATGATTGTGGGGCAGTTCCCTGTCAAAGGCTATCTGGACTTTATGGCACATATTTTTGGTCCTAACTGGGCGAATGTTGTGCAGTATGTTACTAATGCATCGTTTAATATTATGGGCTTAATTGCTGTTGCCGGGATTTCTTATAGCTTAGCTAAAAGCTACCGCGACATTGATCCTTTTTCCGCGATGATTGTGGCGATTGCTGCCTTTATTTTGACCATTCCACTTCAGGTCGGTAAAGATGGCGGATTGCTGATTCCGTTGAAACAGTTTGACTCATCAGGTCTGTTTACTGCCTTGTTAGTAGGGTTATTTGTTACCGACCTATATGTTTGGTTGATGCATAAAAATCTGGTTTTCAAAATGCCAGATACGGTTCCGCCAGCAGTCAGCAATTCTTTTGCAGCTCTGTTTCCGGGGGCAATTTCCTTATTCGTAGTTTGGCTAATTAGAATTGGTGTTGAAGCGACGCCAATGAAAAGCATCCCTAACGTTATTACCTTCTTCTTGCAAGACCCAATGAGCAAGGTAACCAATACTCTTGGCGGTGCCTTAGTTATTGAACTAGTTATTTGTATCTTGTGGTTCTTCGGTATCCATGGTGCCAACGCAATTTCCGGTATCATTGATCCAATTATGTATGCGGCACTTGCTGCTAATGCTGCTGCAATGAAGGCTCACCAACCATTACCTAACATTATTACGAAAACCTTTTTTGATAATTTTGTTCATATCGGTGGTTGTGGTGCTACCTTGGGCTTTGTCATTTTGATGACTTTTGTTGCTAAAGACCAGGAAATGAAGGCATTAGGAAAACTATCAATTGCTCCAGCCTTTTTTAACATTAATGAACCGGTTATTTTTGGGGTACCAATTGTTTTAAACTACCGCATTATTATTCCATTTATTTTGGCACCAATGGCCAATATCGTTGCCACATATTTTGCCATGAAAATGGGCTGGGTAGCTAAGACAATCGGTATTTATCCGCCATGGACCACGCCACCATTTTTATCAGGAATTTTGGCAACGGGTCACATCTCCGGTGGTATAATGCAATTGTTTAACATTGTCATGGATACAATAATTTACTATGGTTTCTTTAAGAGCATGGATCGCGCTAAATTAAAAGTTGAACAAAAAGCGACCGATTAATTAAGATTGAGCTGAAGGTGTAAAGGTGCGCAAAAATAAGAAGCTGACGGCCACGCAGTCACAGATTTACAATTACATCGTGGCTAACAAAGAACAGGTAATAACTATTACCTTACGCGAACTGGCACAGATTTTACACGTTGCACCAGCTTCTGTTGTGCGCACTCTGACAGCCTTAGGATACAAGCATTACTATGAATTGCAAAGCCAAATTAGGGAAGAGTTAAGTCGAAATAAGGTTGTCGACGACATTACGTATCAAGCACAATATTATTTTTCAGCGAACTTTTTGCCGGATTATGAAGAAAAAATTGAGCAGTTTAAGCAATTTGCCCGTGAAACTAAGGACTTTATCTTTTTCGGAATTGGCACTTCTGGAGATTTATGTGATTATGGCGCACGCCAATTTGTTAACAATGGCCGTAATGCCTTTGCAATCGGTGACCCATATTATCCTATCGAACTTAGTCGTGACTCTTATCAAAATAAAACGGTTATTGTCCTATCTGTCAGTGGTGAAGGACAGCCGACAATTGACCAAGTCAAGCATTTTCGCGAGCAAGGTGCTAAGATTGTTAGCATTACTAATGATGAGGATAATACGATTGCTAATCTTTCGGATCTTAATTTTTCCTATCATTTAGAGTTCAAAATTATTGATCGGACAATTAATTTAACTACGCAGGTTCCGGTTGTCTACCTACTTGAGCGGCTATCACGGGCCCTTGCTGGATGACTAATGAAATTTAATTAAGCTGATGAATCATTCTGATTTGTTGGCTTTTTGTTTTAGCGAGTGCTATTTTTTCAGCGCAATGACATTCTTCAACAGTCATATTTTGATTAGAGACGGGAGTGACAGAGCTACTAATCAATGATATAGTAATAAAAATATTGACTTAATTAGCTATTGAATTGCAGTTAATAAGCTGTCTACTTAAAAATAAAATAGTAAAAGTCTAAAGGGGATAACATGGAAAAAGTTTTTTTAGCATCATACTTTGCCGGCGTAACCGCACAATTTCAAGATTTTATTAAGAGCAAAGCAATTACCGACCGAGAAATTGTCTTTATCCCAACTGCGGGTAATGTTGAGGATTATACTGACTATATTGATGAAGGACGAGCAGCTTTAGCGGCAATGGGCTATCAAGTTGACGAATTAGATGTTGCTAGTGAAAGCCAAGCTGCAGCAATTGCCAAAATAAAGGCTGCGCAAATAATTTATATTAGCGGCGGCAATACGTTTTATTTATTACAAGAATTAAAGCGCAAGCAGTTATTGCCCGTAATTAATGAGAAAATCAATGCTGGAATACCCTACATTGGCGAATCAGCCGGGGCGATTATTATGGCACCTAACATTGAATATAATAGTTTGATGGACGATACAAGTGTAGCTCCTGATTTAACCGATTACTCTGCTTTAGCACAAACTGATTTTTATACGCTGCCGCACTTTGAGGAAGAGCCGTTTGTTGAAGCAGATGAAAAAGTTATTGCCACCTATCAAAATCAAATTAATTTAGTACCGATTAATAATTCTCAGGCAATTATTAGTGATGGTGAAACCTATCAAATAGTTTAAGTTTAACCTAACTTTCTGCTAAGTTCGTGCACAGATTGCATAAATAGTCCTAAACTAATTTTAGAAGTAAAAGACTTTAAGTGATGCATGGAGGTGCGTTATGGGCTTTTGGATAATGATTTTGTCTCTTGTCATTGGAATTGCACTGATCGTTATGGCTTTTAAGCGGGACTTTTCAAACACAAAAAATGTTTTACTTTTAAAAGCATCATTAACAGTCTTAGGTGCCATATTAGTAGTATTTGCAGTTTTTTTGGCTACTCCTTTTGGGGCGGAGATTATTATGGAATTAACCTAGCAAATGTAGTGTACTAATTTAAAACTGCGAATTTGATTGTATTTTAAAGGGGTCACGATGTTGACTCCTTTTTATTATTTAAAATTTGGATTGCGCTAATTATTTTTGTAGTGCGGAGTATTTGAAGTGATACATGCAGTAGAATCAACCGAACTTGCAGCTTTAATTTCGGAAAAAGGCCGATTGGATGATATTATCAAATTGAATAATAGTGGGGCGATGAATGTGGAAAAAGATGGAGTACTGAAACGATATTTAGATGCCAATGGAGTAGTTAAAGCCTGGCCAGGTAAAGCCCAAAATAGGTTGGTAATTTTAGAATACTTAGCTTCTAAGTTTAAACCAGGAAAGCAGTATTCGGAGCAGGAAATTAATTTGATTTTGATGAAGTACCTTGATGATTACGTCACGCGAAGACGCGATTTAATTGAGTATCATTTTTTAACCCGGACTGATGACGGTCGTTTTTACTGGGTTAACCAACAAAAGCAAAAAAATGCTGATTAATGACAAGAAAAAATAATTTTAACTTTTTGAATTTCGAAAGAATCCTGTTCTAGAGCCAATCTCGCCTATTACTGCTGTTATCGATGCTAAAAGTTTAAATATTAACCGTGATTTTTTAACTTAATTGTGTTTAAATAAATCATAGGAAGAATGATTATGCAAACAAAAAACTGGTAAGTCTTTTAGATTTATCAGTTTTTTGCTGTCTATTTTTGTAATATAAGTATTTAGTGAATCCGCTTATTATAGCAGTGCCAGTTAATGTACTTTTTTCAATGCATCATCAACTGCACTTTTGACGGCTTTAGCGGCTTAATCACTTTTTTGCGCTTGTTCCACAAAATAATCCTCTCGCAAGTAAACGTCAATTGGCGTTAACCGATTTTGACCGTCAAAGCTTGATTTTCATTGATAATAACATCGCCGGAGTCGAATTAATTAGGCTACAAAATAAGGTTAAAAATACTTGTCAAACGCTTAATATTACCTATACTAACGATATTGCCAGTGCCTTAATTCTAGTCAATGCCTTACAGGGTATCACATTTGGACTCAATTTTATTTATACTGGGTTAAATGAAGCACTCACCCAGGTGCCGTTACAGACTAGCCCAGAGGTAACTTATGGAGCTGTGATCAACAGCCATAATGAACGTAAAATCGTCAAGGAATTTATTAAGTTTATTCAAAATGAAGTCTAGAATTGACGCCAATACTATGCCTTTTTAGAGGCACCTGAACTAGCATCTACCGTCTTCTTAGTTTCATCGGGCACCAATTTTTGGCCAGTTTGATCTAGGTACCAGTTAATAATCGGTAATAAATCAACAATCCATTCTGTTACGCCAGCGTATTGGTCATTTTTATCCTTCATATCCTTGAATGAAGCAACCATGTATTCATTTTCACTCGGCTTAACTAGCTCATAGGTCTTGCCCGTTTTGGCATAATCCATGATTGCTTGAACATGGGGCAGAGAAGAACTTTGATGAACTTGAGCCAAAGTTTGTCCTAATTTTTCTGGCCAGCGGGGTGATAAAAGCATCTTCTTTGGAATTTCATTATTGCAGTAAACGTAGCGATCATCTTTATCGATTGTAATCAGTTCAAGTGGCAAGCAGTTAAAAACCGCATCAATTTGGTCAACCGTCATTAAGCCTTGATCTAGTTCAACGTAATCTGAACCTTTAGCAGCATTAACTTTTTTAGAAGTCTCAGTAACCCAACTACTGGTGGACTCTTCCGTATGTTCAACCATTTTTAATCCTCCATAATTTTTCCAAATTCAATTACACCAAAAGTATATTTTATTTATACTTATAAGTGAAATTAATATCAGTTATTAATAATAGGAATTACTTATAAGGAAAATACGATGGATATTAAACGATTAGTAACATTTATAAATTTAGTTGAAACACAGAATTTTACGCAAACCGCTAAAATAATGCACGTAACGCAGCCAACGGTTACTAACGATATCAATGCAATTGAGGACGAGCTAGGGGTAAAATTGTTTAATCGTAATAAGCGGTCTGTACATGTTACGCCAAACGGCTGGGCGTTTTGCCAGAAAGTTAGACCACTTATTAATAGTTATTATTCCGCGGTGCAAGATATTCAGAAAAAGAATGCGGAGGATAGCTCACAGATAACTCTCGGTTATTCGTATTCCCTTTTTAATGACTTGTATTTACCGATTTGGATTAAACAATTTAAAAGAATTCACCCGGAAGTAAAATTTGTTTTAGAAAATCTTACTCATAATGAGTTAAAGCAGCGTCTATTGGCAGGTGAATTAGACGTAATGATCACAACCAGTAAAGAAAGTGCGGATTTAAGTAGCATTAAAAGCTATCAGATTGAGTCGGAGACTTTTCAAGCAATTGTACCTAAAGCTAATCCTCTTAGTAAGCGGTCCTCATTAAAATTAGACGACTTTCAGGGCGAAAGAATGCTATTTTTAGATGGTAATTGGGCGGCGATTGATTTAATTAGTTTGCAAAATCGCATGATTCAGCTAAATGATCAACTAAACGTTACTTATGCGAGCGATTTGCCGTCTCTTAATATCCTTATTAAAAGTGGTCAGGGAATTGCAGTAGGACTGTATTGTATCTACGCAGAGCTTGATGCCAGTTTGACATATGTACCGCTAGAATGGGAGCCAACAGTTGATTTAATAATGATTATGCAAAAAAATAATGACCAAAGACTACCACATCAATTTATCAGGTTCATTCAAGACTTTGAGAAGCAGCGCATACAAAAAAAGACACTTTAAGGTGCCTTTTTTTGTTAGTTTCACGTGAAACTTTATAACTATGATTTACTTAATGGAACTATAACTAGCTAGAAGATGCTTGCCGGTCATTCACTGTTCAAGATAATAGATTGTCTATTCAACTGTGTTTATTAAGTAGAAGAAAAAAAGATAATGAAAATATTGAGCTTGCGATAGTCACAAATAACTAATTGACACTTGTCTAGACAAGCTATATAATTTCTAAGAAAGCGTTATCATTATCGTAATAGGCAAGATAAGCAAAAGAGGTTGAAAGATGAATAAGAAGATTAAATTGCTGGCACCAACTGCTGGCGAGGTTATTAATCTCAGCGATGTTAGTGATCCAGTTTTTGCACAAAAGACACTGGGTGAAGGCTTCGCGCTAAAGCCTAGTTCGGGAGAAATTGTCTCTCCGGTGAGTGGTCAGGTAGTGATGGTTGCTGAGACTAAGCATGCAATAGGCTTCAAAACAGCTGAAGGCATGGAGATACTAATCCATCTAGGTATTGATACAGTTGAACTTGACGGCAAGCCATTTACGATTAACGTCAAAGCAAATGACCAAGTTGAGGCTGGTCAGAGCTTAGGGAAAATGGACTTAGATGCAATTAGTGCAGCTGGTAAAGAAAACACGGTAATTGTTGCGGTAACCAATACGGCAACAGTTTTAGCTGATATTGAGCTTAAAAAGGGGCAAGTTGCTGCAGGCGATTGTGCCGCAGTAGTTACCCTGAAAGAAGCAAAACAAGCGACGAAAAATTCTAAGGAATCAAAATACCAAACAACGGCTAAAGCAATCGTTGATGCAGTAGGCGGTGCAGATAATGTTAAGAGTGTTATTCATTGTTTTACAAGGTTGCGCTTTACTTTAAAAGACGACAGCATTCCTAATGACGATGAAGTTAGTCAAATAAGTGGAGTCTTAGACGTAGCCCGTGCTAATAACCAGTACCAAGTTGTGATTGGGCAAACTGTTGACGATGTTTATGACGAAGTGATTAAGCTGCTAGGGCCAGATTTTGCGGTCCAAGAGCAAACCGGCACCGTTGACAATTCGGCTGCTAAACAAAACTTGAGTTTTGGTGGCAAAATCAAGAATGCCTTCTTCCAATTAATCGGGGTTATTACGGGATCAATGATGCCGGTAATTGGGTTGTTAGCTGCCAGTGGTATGTTAAAAGGTATTCTTAATATCTTAACCAATTTTTGCCACATGTCGACGAATTCGCCAACATATACCATTATTAATGCGATGGGGGATGCAGCCTTTTACTTTTTGCCTTTAATCGTTGGCTTTACTGCAGCCCAAAAATTAGGCTCTAACCCAGTTATTGTTGCTATTATTGGTGGTTTTCTAATTTATCCTGATTTAGTAAAAATTTATGCCAGTGGCAAGTTTAGCTATTTCCTTGCTGGTGTAGGGATTAATGCCAACTTCTTCGGTATTCCAATTCATATTCCGCAATACACCTATTCAATCTTTCCGATGATTTTTGCAGCTTGGATGGCTGCCAAAATTGAACCGTGGATTAAAAAATGGATGCCAGTTACATTACGGCAGATTTTTACCCCGTTGGTTGAAATTTTCTTAGTTGGGATGACGGTTTTAATTATCGTAGGGCCAGTGATTTCCTTTATTTCTGAAGGAATTGCAACAGTTCTGCAATGGTTATTAACTGTTAACACCGCATTGTCTGGTTTGATTATTGGTGCATTCTACCAAGTTCTGGTTATTTTTGGCCTGCATTGGGCGGTCATCCCAATTATTGCCAATGATATTGCATCTACCGGACACAGTGTTTTGAATGGAATCGTTTCGGTAACGATGATTGCGCAAGGTGCTGGTGCCTTAGCCGTTTGGTTCAAGACTAAGCATAATCCTGAATTAAAAGGTTTATCACTTAGTGCAGCTATTTCAGCAGCAGTTGGTATCACTGAGCCAGCGATGTATGGGGTCAACCTAAAATATGGTCGCGTCTTTATTACTTCCAGCATTGGAGCAGCGATCGGTGGTTTAGTCAATGGCCTACTAAAAGTTGATATGTATGGCTTTACTGGTAGTTTGATTGGTTTTCCATCGTTTGTTGCTAAGGCAGGGCAAGGCAACCCGAACAACCTGCTTAACTTCTGGATTGCTTCAATCGTGACAATTATTGCTGCCTTTTTGCTAACCTACTTCTTTGGTTACCAAGAAGGCGATGCAACTAGTCCAAAACAGGCACCGAAAAAGAAAAATCTAGCTGATCTATAAGCAATTATTTTAAGTAAAAAAGCTTAATTAATTTGATAAACCATATGGAAAAAAACTAACTCAGATAAATTAATCTAGTCATGCTAAAATATAGTCATAAAGGAAAAGAATTCTTGCAAAGGCAAGACCTCTTATCTGAATTTCAAGCAGCCGCTTTAAAGGCGGTTGACTAAGTTATAGGTTAATCAAAAAGACCTGTCCCATAACTCGCCAAAGTTATTGTGGGGACGGTCTTTTTGTTTATTTGCGTTTGTCGATATACGTCAACAAGACAATAATAAACGTGGCAAATGCCAGCACTAATTCTAGTGTATGTTGCACGCTAGTCACATAACTTCCGAATATCTGCTACATTGACTCACTCAAAAACTGTTTAGGCGACATACCATAGACTGAATAAAATGCATTGTACAAATTGCGGTAAGTTTTAAAGCCGGTTTCTTGTGCAATCTGCTCAAGAGAGCGTTTGCCCTTTTGTGCCTCGAGTACTACTTTTTCAAGTCTAATAATATCCAGAATTTCTTTAAAATTAGTTCCTAGGTTTTTCTTAATGACTTTAGAACAATAACTTGGTGAATAGCCCAAAAACTTTGCCATATCAGTTAAAGTAATACTTTTGGAATAATTGATATTAATGTAATCAATTGCCTTGCTTAAAATGCTGATGCTTTTATCATCAGCATTATTTTTATTTACTTTAACAGAATATGAGGAAATGAGCTCTTTTAAAATCAGTAGACCAGAAGAATATAAGTCTAAAAAGTATTGAATATTTTTGGGATGATTTTCGGTTTGATATATTGCCTGATTAAATAATGCAATTATTCGCTCACTAGCTTTTTGCTCAGTAGGGAAGTTAATGTCTTTAAAGATAAATACTTTATCAAATTGATTATTCGTGACTAGTTTCAAAAAAGATAATGGCAACTGAATACAAAGTACCCAGTTTTTAGATAGGCTCCTAGTTGAATGAATAATGTTGGGATTAATAACTACAAATTCATTTTTATGTAGAAGATAAGTTTTATTTTGTAGGGTAATCTTTAGTGTACCTTCTTTAACAAAAAGAATTTCAGTGCTTTGATGCCAATGCGGTGCAATAATGCGATCAAGATTTTTTGCTCTGAAACTGAAAATCTTAAAAGGAATCATTGCCGCATGTGTAATTTCTTCATATTTAATCATTAGTTAAAACCTCTATTGCTAGTATTTTACTTTAATAGAACAAAAAGTTACAGGTTAGTCTGCTTTTTTATGTATGTTGAACAAGTAAAATCAAAATTATAATAGTTAATAAGTAAATAAGCGCTTAACAGCTTTAAAAAGGTAATGATAAAAATGAATCAAAAAGAAATAATACGTTTGTTAAAAGACATGAGTTTAGACGAAAAAATAGGTCAACTAATTCAATTATCTGGTGAGTTTTTTAGTGCTAATGATATCTCAATTGGGCCAATTGAGAAACTAGGAATTTCAAAGAAAATGGTTGACTTGACAGGTTCAATACTCAATGTAGTCGGTGCAAAAGAAACGCATGAAGTACAAGAAAGACAGATGCAAAAGCAACCCCATCATATCCCAGTGTTATTCATGTCAGATGTAATTTACGGTTATAAAACAATTTTACCGATTCCTTTGGGCTTGGGAGCAACTTGGGATTTAAAAAATGTGCGCCAAGCTTTTGTAAACGCTGCTGATGAAGCTTCGGCAGCTGGCAATCACGTTGCCTTTGCACCGATGGTTGACGTTGTTCGTGATGCTAGATGGGGACGAGTGCTTGAGTCGCCAGGTGAGGATCCGTATTTAAATGCTAGATTTGCGGAAAACATGGTTAACGGCCTACAAGAAAATTTAAAAAATAAAAAAGGCCAGGCTGCTTGCGTTAAGCACTATGCTGCTTATGGTGCAGTTGAAGGTGGTAAAGAATATAACTCAGTAGATATGTCGATAAGCAATCTGTTTCAGAACTATTTACCGCCTTATAAAGCGGCTGTTGCTGCTGGCAGCGAAATGGTGATGACATCTTTAACAACACTTAACGGTGTGCCAGCCACTGCTAGTAAAGCACTTTTATCTACAATTTTGCGCCAAAAATGGGGCTTTGATGGTGTGATTATTTCAGATTATGCTTCGATTTTTGAACTGATTAAGCACGGATTTGCAGCAAATGAGATTCAGGCAAGTGAAGAAGCTTTCAACGCTAGCGTTGATATTGATATGAAATCGCCATGTTATGCCAATGGCTTACAGCCCCTAGTTACTAACGGCCAACTTGATGAAGAAAAAATCGATCAGGCTGTTTTACGTGTTCTTAATTTGAAAAATCGGTTGGGCCTTTTTGAAGATCCATTCTACGGTGCAAGTCCTGAGCGTGAGGCTAAAAGCATTCTAACCTCTTCGAAAAGACAACTTGCGCGAAAATTAAGTCAAGAATCACTGGTTTTATTGCAAAATGATAACCACGTCTTGCCCCTAAATAAAGAGCAAAAAGTTGTGCTAATTGGTCCATATGCTAGTCGTAAGACCCTAATTGGCATGTGGGCGATTCATGGCAATCCGCAAGATACAATTACTATTGCTGATGGAATGAAGAGATTTATTCCTGATTTGAAAGTATATCAAGGGACAGATCTGCAGAGAAGTAAAAAGCTACTGAAGAATCTTGGCTTTCTTAATGAAAAAGAAATTGCTGAAGCTATTTCAACGCCGAAGCAGGAACAAAAAAATAATCAAGAAGCACTTGAAGCTGCTAAAAAGGCTGACACAGTGGTATTAGCTTTAGGCGAAGAAACTTATGAGGATGGAGAAGCAGGTTCTAAAACAGACTTGCGCTTACCGAAAAATCAACGTCAATTAATTGATCAATTGGCTAATTTAGGCAAGAAGATTATTTTGGTTTTAATAAATGGTAGACCGCTAGTCTTAAATGATATTAAAGATAAAGTTGATGCAATAATTGAGGCTTGGTTCCCAGGAACAGAGGGGGGAAATGCGATTGCCGATGTACTTTTTGGGGAATGCAATCCTTCTGGCAGGCTGACAATGGAATTTCCTTATTCTAGTGCTGAAGAGCCGTTATATTACAATCATTTATCAACTGGTAGGCCAGAAAGCAACTCACAGCATAAAGGCAGATTTGTTTCTAAGTATTTAGATTGTCCGTCAGGTGCATTGTATCCATTTGGCTATGGTTTGTCTTATTGCGATGTGGACTACAGTAGTCTGCAATTAAGCGCAAACGAAATTACACCTGATCAGGATATCAAGGTTTCAATTAACGTGACTAATACTGGAAAATGTTCAACAACTGAAACGGTGCAGCTATATTTTAGAGATGAGGTAGCATCTGTTGCTCAGCCAGTTAAGCGATTAATTAATTTTCAAAAAGTCCAGTTAAAGCCAATGGAAAAGAAGCGTGTAGAATTTGTACTTTCGCTCAGTGAATTAAGCTTTTTTGATAACACTGGAAATGAAAAAATAGAGCCAGGATTTTTCACAATTATGGTGGGACCCAACTCTCGGGATGTTTCTTCTGCTAGATTGTATTTTGCTGGTTAAACACAAATGACAATTTTTTACATGTTTTTAGCGTGAAACATGTATAGGATTAAGCTTATCAAGCGCTTACAATTATCGTGCAAAGTAAAAATTGTACTTAAGGAGGAGAGAATGATGGCTTCAAAAGAGAACCAAAAAATTGCCAAACAAGTCTTTGACGCGATTGGTGGCAAAAATAATATTGTGTCAACTGCTCATTGTGCTACGAGGCTAAGGCTAGTCGTTCATGACCGAACAAAAGTTGATGAAAAGAAGTTAGATCAAATCGATAAAGCTAAAGGACATTTTTTTACGTCTGGGCAGTATCAAATCATTTTTGGAACGGGACTCGTTAATGACGTCTATGAGGCAGTTAAAGAAGCAGGCGCAGCAACGACAAGTAGCGCAGATTTAAATGATGTTGCCGCAGAAAAATCAGGTTGGTTCCGCAAGGCAATCAGAATGTTTGCAGATGTTTTTGTTCCGATTATTCCAGCACTAGTTGCAACGGGTTTGTTTATGGGACTAAAAGGGCTGATTACTCAACCGCAGATCCTGCAAATTTTTGGCATGACGCCTAAACAAATACCAGCACAATTTAATACTTATTTTAGTATTCTTACCGGAACTGCTTTTGACTTCTTACCTGTCTTGGTCTGCTGGTCAGCATTTCGCGTATTTGGCGGTAGTCCTATTTTAGGGGTATTACTAGGGCTAATGTTAGTTAATCCGTCTTTGCCATCTGCTTGGGATGTCGCCCAGGGAACTAAGCCTGCATTAATGTTTTTCGGTGTGATTCCAGTTGCAGGGTACCAGGCCTCTGTTTTACCAGCTTTTATTCTGGGCTTTTTAGGAGCAAAAACAGAAAAGTGGATTCATAAACATGTAGTCAATTCCTTGGACTTAATCGTGACGCCTTTTGCGACGCTACTGATAATGAGTATGCTGGGGCTGTTTATTGTTGGTCCCATCTTTAGATCAGTAGAGCGGGGAATACTTTATGCGACTGAGTGGATTGTTCAACTACCATATGGTTTAGGCGGCCTCATTTGGGGCGGTATTAATCAGATGGTTGTCGTTACTGGATTGCATCATGCCTTGAATATTGTTGAAATTCAATTGCTAGCGAATACGCACTGGAATCAGGTTAATCCTATCAGTTCTGCTTCAATTGCAGCGCAAGCTGGTGCAGTTCTTGCGGTCGCTGTAAAAAGCCATTCAAGTAAGATTAAGCAAATAGCTTTTCCATCAACCATTTCAGCTTTACTTGGTATCACTGAACCGGCAATTTACGGCATAAATATTAGATTCTTAAAGCCATTTTTGTTTGGCTGTGTTGGAGGAGCAGCAGGAGGATTTCTTTCAAGTATTTTCAACTTAAGGGCAACAGGCATGTCAATTACGGTTATTCCCGGAATATTACTATTTCTTAATCAGCAATTGCCTTTATATATCTTGGTTTGCCTAGTTGGCTTTGGGGTTGCATTTACACTAACTTACTTTTTTGGCTATAACGATCGGATGTTAAAAGAAGAACAATAGAAAATAAATAAAGGACTGTTTGATTACCAATAATTAAACGGTCTTTTTGTTGTTGAGGATAATTAAATGACTGATAGAAGAAAAGAGTTTAGAAATTTAGTATCTAATTTAAGTTCGGTACCCCAAAATGTGATAACTGAGCAAAAAAAGCGTGTTGGCCAATCTCCATATCGTCAGCAATTTCATCTGGAAAGTATAATGGGGCAGCTAAATGATCCTAATGGTTTTTCTTTTTTTGCTGGCTATTACCACTTGTTTTATCAATCTTTCCCCCTTAAATTTACGCAAAATCCCACTTATTTTGAGCAGGGTTGGCAACACTTAAAATCAAGAAACTTAATTGATTGGCAGGATTTAGGCCAAGCAATGGCAAATAACACTAAATATGATCAATATGGCGTTTATTCAGGAAGTGCAATTCAAGCCAATAATCGTTTATTTTTAATGTATACGGGAAATTCGTGGATTGGGACTAACACGCCACACTGGCACCGGATGCCGACTCAATTAGGAGCATGGATGGATCGAAATGATTGTGTAACTAAATTAAAAAGTCCCTTAATTAAGGGTCGAATCAAAGGCTATACTGGTCACTTTAGAGATCCAAAGATTTTTCAGAAAAAAGGAATATATTATGCTGTGATTGGGGCACAGAAAACTAATCAAAAAGGGACAGTTCTGCTATATAAGAGTCAAGACTTATTGACTTGGAAAAAAATAGGAGAAGTTAAAACCAATTTTGATAAAAACATGGGCTATATGTGTGAATGTCCAGATTATTTTGAACTTGCGCATCATGGCATTCTCCTTTTTTGCCCGCAAGGACTTAATACGAAAAATAATCGTTTTCTTAATCAATACCAGGCTTGTTATTCTATCGGACAACCCTTAAATCTAAATACTGGCCAGTTTACCGGCACCGAGTTTAATGAGATTGATCAGGGATTTGACTTTTATGCTCCGCAAACAATGCTCACACCTGATGGGAGAAGGGTTTTAATTGCTTGGATGAGTATCTTAAATGGTAATGATCCAACAGTAGATTATGACTATACTGGCTGCTTAACTTTTCCACGGGAATTAACTTGTGATGGCAAGTATCTTTACCAAAAGCCAATTGATGAGATTAAAGACTTAGCCATTGCACAATTGATTGCCGAAAAAACGGTTAGGCAAGAGGAAAAAATTGCCGAGGGCAGGAATCAACGAGACCTAAAATTGACCATAAAATGTGGCTCAAAATCAATTTTTGTCCTTGATTTATTTAGCGATGATAAAAATAGTAAACACTTGCGCCTAATACTAAATGCTATTAAAAATCGCTTTATCGTTAATCGAGCTAATGCAGGTGCTAATTTTGAAGATGAATATGGAACTGAACGCAGTTGTGCAATTGATTTGAGTAAAGAAATTCAATTACGAATTTTGCAGGACACGTCTTCTGCCGAAATCTTTTTAGAAAATGGTAAACATGTTTTTACGATGAGAGTTTTTACTTCAATTGAACAAAATAAAATATTCGTAACAAGTTTGAATGAAGTGACCAAAATTAAGTATGAAATTAATTGTTTGCGAGCAATAAAGAGGACTGGTGATTAGAGACTTGCCCGTTTTATTTGCAGGCCTAAATTGCCTAAAAGTTGTCACCGTGATTAAATAAAGAAAATATAGATTAGTATTGAACGGGAGATAAACCATGAAAATTTTGGTAATTGGAGCACATGGTCAGATTGGCCGGCAGTTAGTACAGATTTTACAAGCAAAGGAAAACTGCCAAGTAATTGCGGGCTTGCGCTCAGCTAGCCAACAAGAAGAATATCAACAACAAAATATTATGACTGCGTATGTTGATTTGACAAAAGCGCAAGCACAACTTGAACAAGTGATGCAAGGAGTTGACGTGGTCGTATTTGCTGCTGGCTCAGGTGGAAAAACTGGTGCGGATGCAACGATGATGATTGACCTTGATGGTGCGGTTAAAGCAATTAATGCTGCTAAAAAAACAAATGTTAGTCGGTTCATCATGATTAGTTCAATTAAGGCCAATGACCGGGGCTTTTGGTCAGATAATGTTCCACCTAGAGCTCCAGAAAGCTATTATTATGCAGCTAAGTACTATGCTGATGAGTGGCTTTTGCACAGTTCTTTGGATTACACGATTCTGCGGCCAGCAAGATTAATTAATCAACCTGCTACTGGAAAAATTCAGATAGCTTCACAATTAACGCAATCAATAGATGATATAAGTATTACTAGAGCAGATGTTGCCGAAACGGTTGCTACAATTATTGAATGTTCTAGATTGCATAAGCAGCAATTTGATTTAGCTAACGGTGATACACCAATTGCGCAGGCAGTTGAGCAATTCAACTAAACAAGTTATTAATTTAGGTGAATAAAAATGATAATCGATACCAAAAAACTCCAGAAGGAAGTTCTTGATAATAAAAGAAGACATAATTTTAATACGACAGATATCAAATTTGAATTGCTGCTATTGTATGGCGAAGTAAATGAGCTGTTTAAAGGATGGCTTAAGCAAGATGATGATAATATCAATGAAGAATTAGCAGATGTTGGTATTTTTTTGCTGGGTATATCCGAAATGTTGGGAAGCGACTTAGGAAAAGACATAGTTGATAAAATTGAAATAAATAAAAACAGGATTTATAAAAACGGAGTAAAAGTAAGTAAAAAATAGTCCGAAAACAAAGAGTCTGGGAAGAAACTAGCTCTTTAAGCAAAAAAGAAGCAGCCAAAACACCGAAAAAGTGTTTTAGCTGCTTTTTGCTTCTTTCTGTCCGCCAAAGTTGACTATTAGGACCACGCCTATGCCAATATTTTTTCATATTCTTTTGCCTTTTGACGTTGCATTAATTCTGTTAGCCTAAATAAGAATGATAATATTAAAAATAAATGATATAATTAATCAAGACTTTTATGACTGGCTCATTATAGGTTGTGTCAATTTTGTTGTGGGGATGAAATTGACAGTTTAATCTTATTGAGTGGAGACATAATGATAATTAAAACGGAAAATTTAACAAAACAATATCAGAAAGTAACTTCCGTCGACTTTTTTCACCGAACAAAACAAACTATTGCTGCGGTTAAAAATGTTTCTTTGCAAATTAACCAAGGCGATCATGTGGGCCTTGTCGGCCTGAATGGTTCAGGCAAATCCACCTTAATCAAAATGATCTTAGGAATTTTGCAGCCTAATGGAGGTAAAATTACAACTTTTGGTGTGAATCCAGTTGATAATCGACAAATAAATGCCCGCAAAATTGGTGTAGTGTTTGGGCAAAGAAGTCAGTTACGCTGGGACTTGCCGGTAATGGATACCTTGCTATTAAACCGGGAACTTTACCAAGTAGATAACAAAGACTTTCATAGCAGGCTGAACCAATTAACTAAAACGCTTGGTGCTGAGGACTTTCTAAGTCAGCCAGTGCGTACGCTTAGTTTAGGTCAACGAATGAAAGCAGAATTTATTGCGGCCTTAATTCATGATCCTGAACTAATTATTCTTGATGAACCAACAATCGGTCTTGATATTTTAACTAAAAATAGTCTGATTGCTTTTTTAAAAAGGCTAACAAATAAAACAATTATTTTTACCTCGCATGATCTAATTGAAGTGGAGCAGACGTGCTCCCGAATCATGATTATGAATGAGGGTAATTTGGTGCTCAATCTTGACAGCGCAAAAATTGCCAATTTAGCAGTACCAGCGACGATTACTTTTACTAGTAGCAGCAGTAACTATGCTGATTTACGCCAAACGTGGCCTCAATTAATGCAGCTTACAAACGGTGACTTTCAACTAGCTGACATTGAACAAAAAAATATTAAAGAAATTCTGAGCCAATTAACTGCCAGTGTTCCAATTGAGAATATTGAAGTTAAAAATAATAAGCTTGAATACTTGCTCAGTCGTATTGCAGGGGGTAATGCCCATGAAATATAGATTGACCTTAATGAAAATAGGTATCAAAAATGGTTTTGCATCGAAATCTGCCTTAGTTTTTTGGCTTTTTTCAGCGCTAATTTCATTTATTGTCCAGTATTTTTTGTGGAAAGCTGTTTTAATAGGACGGCCAAATGCAGTTTTTCGGCAGACAGTTAGTTATCTGTTATTAATGCAGTTATTAACGATTTTGTTTCCTAAATCTAGCTATACGCTTAACGATAAGGTACGTTCGGGTGATATTGCGCTTGATTTGCTAAAGCCACTGGCTGTTCGAACTCAGTTACTCTGGGAAAGTTTAGGTTATTCTATTGCTAAGTTTTTAGTAATTGGCTTAGTCATTTTAGTACTTTATTTTTGGCTCTTAAACTTCCAAGTCTCTTTATCAGCGATATTAATGGTCGTAGTAGCTGGTTGCTTAGCGTACTTTTTATATTTTGAGTTAGAACTAATTCTGGGAACATTTTCTTTTTATACATACAGTATTTGGGGAATTTCTACCTTTAAAGAAGCAGTTTTGCTTGTTCTTGCCGGAAATGTTTTTCCAGCTAACTTCTATCCAGATGCTTTAAAAACACTGTCTTCTTATTTGCCGTTTCAGTATTCGTTTGGTGCGGTCGGAATGTTGGCCGAAACACCATCTTGGTCATTTTTTAGCCAAGTAGTGCTGATCCAAATTTTATATTTATTACTATTTAGCTTCGTGTATAAGTACCTTTTTAAACATGCAGTTACTAAAACAGTAGTTCAAGGAGGCTAAAAATGAGATATCTAAAATTGTTTTTTGCCTATTTAAAAGTTAATTTAAAATCTCTTGCTGTTTATGATCTTGATTTTTACTTTGCGATTGCTGGCATGATTATTCAGAATGTACTTAATATTGTTGCTCTGAGGTTTATTTTCAATTTAGTACCACGAATCAAGGGCTATAGTTTTGAGCAATTACTGCTTACTTATGCCTTGGCGACGCTGGCATTTGCAATCTTTCGCTGCTTTTTTATCAATGCGCTTAATATTTCGGACTATCTTCATCAGGGTAAGCTTGATACGATTCTAATTAAACCGGTTAGCCCGCTTTTCCAGCTAGTCAATGAGCGTGTAGATGAAGACGCGTGGGGTGATTTGCTGGTTGCACTTTTATTATTAGTGCTGGTTGATATTCGGCTACATAATCCCTGGTACATAACGGTGATGTTTATTTTTATTTCACTGTTTACTTCTTTAATTTTCTTAAGCTTAGCAATTCTGGGCAATATTGTCTCACTTTGGTCTAATGGCTTAGCCGACCTAGCTGAAACCACGTTTGACTTTTTTGAGATGAGCAAGTACCCGTTATCAATCTATGCGGAAGGGTTTAGATTGGTTTTAACTTTTGTGTTGCCATTAGGTTGGGTAGCCTCAATTCCGCAAGAAAAAATTGCTCAAGAGCATGAATGGATTTGGCTGGGAATTATTCCGGCAGTTTGTGTTTTATTCTTTTTACTTATTTACCAATTGTGGCGACTCTTTTTGCAGAGATACCAAAGTACTGGTAGCTAATTTAAGTAAGTAAAAAGCCTTTGATTTTTCAGTCAAAGGCTTTTTTCTTAGGAGTTTTCTTCGGCTAATTGACCTGCAGCCTGATGAATTACTTGCACACTATTGATAACAAAAGGAAAACCAACGTAAGGCAAAAGCTGGATTACTGACCAAATTAATTCACTTTCGGTATTGCCAGCCCTTAAGCTTCCGCGTGCATGGGCCTTGATTTGAAATTCAACATTTAATGTAATAAGAGCTAGTAATTCATAGCGTTCACGGTCGCGAACCGGTAAAGTCTTCCGGTTATAAAAATCATTAAAAAAGTGCTGCGTTAACGCATGTGGAATAAATTGACCGGCTTCATCGGGCAAATCTTTTAGTAAGTTCTTGATTTCTGTACCGTAAAGCCTACTTTGCACTCTAGCGCCAAAATCTTGATCGGTGGCGGTTTCGGTTAGAGACAGCTGAACTTGATGCTGAGCAAAAACTTTTTGAATAGAAGATAATGCCTGCTCAACTTTTAACGTGCCGATAACAGGCACTAATTGGTAAATTACTTCGGCAATTGTTTCAGGCTCAACCTGCTTATTTAGTGCTTGCTCAACTTGATCAGGTAGCTGCTTAATTATTCCCTGGGTAATACTAGCAATTATTGGAATTAAAAAGCGATCTTTTTGTAAATGCTTTGCACAATGATTGTTAACATCACTAACAAAAGGGGTAACTAGTTGGTTAAATTCTTCGATAAGTGCTTTATTCACAGTATTCTCTCCTTTATTAACTAAATTCTAGTGTGAATTATTTGTAGTGTAAAATGCTTATCGTGCATGATCAAAGATAATTTTAAGTAATTATAACGGTTAAAAGATTGATTCCTTTAGCAATTTTAAAAATAGTTCCGCTACAGGTGATAGACTGACCTCGCGTTTCCAGACGACTTTAATTGGGTATTGCAACTGGGGCACAAGCTTTCTAAAAGTGACGCCAGAGCCGGATGAAGTGTTAACTAGGTTATCCAGGGTTAGCATCAGTGCAGCATTATTTTTGACCAGCAAAGTGCCATTGAAGTTTAGGTTATAAGTACCAATAAAGTTGACCTTTTCTTTGTAATTACCCAGCCAATTTTGAAAAGTATGAAAATTGACCGCCTGCTGTGAATTTAAAACTGACCGACCAGCTAAGTCCTGCGGCGTAATCATTTCTTGTTTGACTAGCGCGTCGCTAGTATTCATTAATACGCCCCAAGTGTCTTTTTCAGGCAAAGTTAAAGAGGCGTAATTTGGTGTGGGTGCATCCCCAATAATAACCGCAAAATCAACTGTGCCGTTGGTTAGTTTACGTTCAGCATAACTATAGTCGCCGCTTAAAAGGTGAATTTTAACGGTTGGGTGTTCTTTAATAATCGCACTCACAACATTCATAATGCGCTGCATACCAATACTTTCGCCAGCAGCAATTGTTAAGTCGCCACTAATAAAAGAAGATGATTCTAGATTGCTTTTAGTCTTGGCAGTTAAAGCCAAGATTTCTTTAGCTTGCTCTAGCAGGTATTGTCCAGCAGGAGTAAGCGTCAATCGCCGTGACTTGCGGCTAAATAACTTAACGCCTAATTCATCTTCTAGATCCGCAATTTGTCTAGACAATGCGGGTTGGGAGATTAACAGTTTTTGTGCTGCGTGTGTCATATTGCCTTCTTGTGCAACCGCAACGAAGTAATTTAAAACTCGTAATTCCATTTTCCTTCTCTTTATATGTTTATCTGTTTTTAGTTAGTGATTTTTGACTATTTTTTAATGCAAATTGGTTATGTTTAGTAATCATTAATGAGTATTTCACATCGGTAAAGTAAGTATCTACAATTAAGATATCATCATCTTTTAACTAGTATTGAAAGGAGTCTTTCAAATGAATGAATGGTCAAAAGCGGTCCTAGATAATTTTATTCATGACGAGGCGATTAAAATTGAGCCTTTTTATGAAGATGGCAAAACTCACGCCACACCGGTAACGATTTGGTTTGTGATTATTGCAGGTAGAATTTATATTAGGGCATATCACGGACACGATTCTAAGTGGTATCAAGCAGCCGTAAAGCAAGGTGCAGGTCAAATCACAGCTGGCAATCAAACTTATCAAGTTAACTTTACCGCTGTTAGCAACAATACTGAAATAGATCAGCGAATAAATCAGGCATATCATCAAAAGTATGAGGGTCAGAGCCCATTAGAAGGGATGACTTCTCCGGCGGCAATTAAAGCAGCGATATGTATTACGCCAAAGCAAGATTAAGCTAGTCTAGAAGATATTAGTAAGCGAAAAGCTCCAACTACTAGGAAGTTTAAAGTGCTAAATTGGAATAGTAGTAAGCCGGATCCGATCAACTGTGCAACCAAATAAATGATACCATTAATGCTATTTTTCAAAGCCTTCGGCTTCAGCAAGTTCTTCGGTATCAACAATTAGAGGCATTTCGAGCCTACCGGAATAAAAGCCGGCAATATCTGACATTAGATTAATTCCGATAACAATTAAAACTAAATTACTACCAGTGAAGTCACGTCTAAAAAGAAAACTAACAATGATATATGGTCTAAAGCAAATGCTGGCTAAGAACCTAGCGATTGTAAGTTTTTGCCAGCTTTTTTACAAAATAGCCATAGTTTTATACCTCCTAATCAATAAGAAATTTAAGTGCTTGTCAATATATAAGATATAACATGGGTATAATCAATATGGATTGAAGAATAGAAAAAAACAATAGGACGATTTTAAAGCAGTATTGAATAGATTATGGTAGGTTGTTAATTTGAAGTTAATAACAAAATATTATTGTTAAGAAAGGGAGATTTTTTGTCAGTAGGGGAATTACTTAAAAAATATCGAATCGAGAAGATGAAGACACAAAAAGAATGGGCTGGCAATGTAATTAGTCCATCATTTTATGCCAAGGTGGAAAAATATTCATCATATATTTGTAGAAGATCTACTTGCGTTACTTCATTTTAATTATATACTTAAGACATAAACGAATAGGTATATACATCTAAATTAAGAAGCAATATTATGAATGATTCGTTACGAGGCACACCAATTATTATTTTTTTCAGTGAATGAAATCGCATTTTGGAAATTAATGATGTTGACAGATGTGCAATAAGTTTAGATGGATTACTTATAAAGTTTAGGCAAAAATAATTAGATTTTATAAGGTATAAATTATGAAGATAAAACTTAGTAAAATTTTTCCTATTTCAATAGGCATTATATTATTAATAATTGCGATAAAAGATTTTTCTCCTTGGCGTAGTCCAAGGGAAATAATAATAGCACTACTAACATTAGCAGTGGCATTATGGCCCACAAGTAAAAACCAAAAATCAACTTCTTCTGAAACGGATTATTTAGTTGATCACAAAGTTGTAGTTTATTCAGAGCGTATTTATTTGGCGATGTTCTTCGTCTTTATAGTTTTATACTACTTAGATGGGAAAAATATCTTACTGGGTGTTATATCTATTTATTCATTATTACTTTGGCTTGTTCAGCAAGTAATAATAATTGTTTTAGACTTATTAAAAAGTAAAAGAAAATAATTAATTTTAGAGGCATACTCTATAAAAAGGCTAGCTTAATTCCGCCAATAAAGCGCAAAGACGGCATTAGAAGTATATAGGTGCTTTTGTCTTTTGGGCCGCGTAAAAGACTTATTGTTAAGTCAAATTATACTTTGTTTAAAGTAAAAAATTGGGAGATTAACAGGATGAAAATAGCAGAAGCAGCACAAAAAACTAATGTAACTCCATACCCTGCGCTATTATGAAAAAGTTGGCTTAATTCCGCCAATAGAGCGTAAGGACGGCATTAGAAATTATAGTGAAGCTGATATAAACTGGATTGACTTTATCAGATGCATGCGTCAAGTGAGAATTCCCATTAATGACTTACTCGAATATACTAAATTAGTTCAAAAGGGCACGGATACTAGAAAAACCCGGCGCGCAATTTTAGTTAAAGAATTAGAAAAGCTTGAACAAGAAAATCACAACATCCAGCAAACAATTACGCGCTTAAAAACTAAAATCACTTTGTATGATCAGGGCAAAATTAAGTAAAGTGTTATTTTTTATTTTGCCCATAAAAATTTAACCAGTAATTGAGCTACCTGCTTGTTTTCATGTAGCTTGCTGTGCTGAGCGTTTTGCCCGTGAAATTCGTGTTCTTGGTAAGAACGTGCGCGTTTACTAACTAAGTAACGGTAAGAGCGGGAAGAGTTATTGTCAACTGAACCATCTGTTCCGTTACCAGTATTACCGTAGATATTTAGTACGCGGGCATTTTGCGGGAAAGTCCTTCTTAAAGGCAGTAGTCCTTTGTAGCCAGTATCCATTTTTTCTGGCTTACCATTTTTAGTTAAAATAGTATGCTTGGGTGCGCCGAGTTCGCCGAGATAGCCGTTATAATGGCCTGCAATAGAAACTTGTTTATTCAATTGCGGCATTTTGGAATTAGCTGCATTATTTTTTAAATAATAGGCAATTTGCAGGTTGCCCATTGAGTGCCCGACTAAATTGATTTTATTAAAATGGTATTTCTTCTGCAGCGCTACTACTACGTCTTTAATGTAATTACTACTTTTAGTTAAAGCACGAGCCTGATCGGTTTCATCTGGGAAAATACTTTTATTATTAAGTAAGTTAACCTCAATGATGGGATTTTTAGCATTAGTACTGATGGTTTTATCAAACGTAACTTTGCCGTCTTGACTAACGTCAGCTCTTATAATTGAGTTAGTCGCGTTACAAGCGCGGGCATAATTTGCCATGCTTTCTTCTGCACGATAGCTGCTGCCCCAACCATGAACAAAGATGGTGGGAGTAGCAATTGTTTTAGCTGGATTTTGCTTTTGCTCTGCCTTATTAAAGAAGAGCCACCAGCAAGCTAGTAACACCAGAATTGCTAATAGCCCACTCAGAACTATCTTGCTTTTTTTCGTCATTTTTTATCCTTAGTAGACTTTGAGAGTCTAAAGTATATTTTTAATATCAGCTGTAATTTGCTTAACCGTTAAATGATTATCCTGGTAGATTTGCTCAACAGGAGTTTGATCGGTATAAACCCGCTTTTGCCCGTAATTAAGGACTTTGACATCTTTTTGACCAAGATAAGAAGCTACTTTTTGACCAAAACCGCCGTCTAAGGTGTTATCTTCCAAGGTAACAATGACTTCGTGGTTAGCTGCTAGTTTGTCTAAAGCTGCCTGATCTAAAATATTGGCGGAAATAGGATTGACTAACGTTGCATTTAGCGCGGCAGCAACTTGCTTTCCGAGGCTATAGAAGTCGCCTAGGGCAAGAATTGCAACCTTTTGCCCAGGATTGATGCGGTATTTTAGTTCGCTATAATCGGTGGCAACTTCTTGGTCATCACTGACAGGAACGTTAGCGGGCAATTTAATGGCAACTGGATGCTTTCTTTGCTTGATTGCCCATTCAAGCATTGCTTGTTCTTCTTTTAAAGTCGTTGGAGCTAAGTAAAGCCAGTTGGGCAAGTTGGCAACCATTACTTGATCAAAAATGCCAAGGTGAGTCTTAGAACCATTTGAAATTCGGCCACCAGCAACAAGCATGACTACTGGCAGGTCGTTGGCTGCAACGTCATGAGAAAGCTGGTCAAAAGCGCGCTGTAAGAAGGTGGAATTTTCCATTAAAACTGGAATACCGCCTTCTTTAGCAAAACCAGCAGCAAATGCAACTGATTCCTGCTCGGCAATGCCAACATCGGTATAGTTTGCCGGGTACTCTTGCTTAAAGTGGTCAAGATCAAATACGCCGGGAATGGCAGCATTAATTGCCATGATTTTTTGGCCAGACTTGATATGTTTCTTGATGACATCTAGGGCAATTGAATTAGGAGTCGGTGCAGATGAAGCTGCGGCTGTCGGTTGATCAGTAGTTAAATTAAAAGGACTAACCCAATGGTGGGCCTCTTCGTCTTGAATGGCAGGCTTATAGCCTTTACCCTTAAGCGTGTTGATATGCAGCAAGATTGGGTGATCGACATCTTTGACCGCTTTAAAAGCGTTAATCATTGCTTGAAGGTCATTACCATCTGCGACGTAACGGTAATCAAAGCCCATTGCCTTGAAAGGATTTTCTGCCGCTTCGCCATTAGAATCACGCAATTTCTGCAGTGCCGTAACTAGTCCACCAACATTTTTATCAATTGACCACTGATTATCATTAACGACGACAACTAGGTTATGTTGCTCAATTGCGGCATTATTAAGACCTTCAAAAGCTAAGCCGCCAGTCATTGACCCGTCACCAATTAAAGCCATGATGTTTTCATGTCCGCCTAGTAAATCACGTGCCTTGGCCATTCCGGTTGCCAGAGCAATTGAGGTTGAAGTGTGGCCGATTGAGTAATAATCATAGGGACTTTCATCAGGATTAGTATATGGCGTAACGTCTTCATAATGATCAGGATCAAGCCAAGCTTTTGCTCGTCCTGTTAGCATTTTATGGGGATAAGTTTGATGGGAAACATCCCAGACGATCTTGTCTTTTGGCGCATTAAATACGTAGTGATAGGCGATGGTTGCTTCAACAATTCCTAAGTCAGGGCCGAGGTGTCCGCCTTCATATGCGTCTTTTTCCAAAATTAGTGTCCTAATTTCTGTGGCTAATTGTTCCATTTCTGCGATACTTAATTTTTTAAGGTCTTGGGGACCAGAAATTTTATTTAATAAAAAATCTTCATGCTTATTCATGAAAAAGTGCCTCCCTGCACAATTAAATAGATGATTGTTGACTGCTTTAATTATAAAATACTTTATTTGGGATGAAGAAAGTTCGTAGGTTAATTTACGATCTGGATACCCGCAATAAAGCGATTAATTATTAAAATTGTAATACTTAGAGCTAAGGTTAAGTCAAATATTAATTGCAAATTTTTTAACCAGTTTTTAGTATTATAATCATTATTAAGAATAATGTTTGGAACTAAAATAATGGGATAGCAAAATGACAATTGGCGCTTTATTAAAACAGTACCGACTTGAAAACGGCAAGACGCAAAAAGAATGGGCGGCTGGCATTGTCAGCCCTTCGTATTATTCAAAAGTTGAACAAAATAAGCATCGCATTACCGCCGAAGACTTGATTGCAGTCTTGCGCGCAAACCAAATTGGCTTGTGGGATTTCTTTCAAAGGCTGGATGATAGTGAACAGCAACAATTTGATGAATTTAAATTTGTTGATCATGCAATTAACCAAGCATGGTATCAAAATGATCAGGCCAAGCTGAAAGAAATTAGGCAATATGTTGAAGATAGTACAATGGCCAATCAAGACAAATGGCTGCTTTACCTTGATGCAGTCGAGGTGGAAATTAATAATCAGCCAGAAAAATTAAGTGCAGAAAAACGTGCACGATTACAAGAATGGCTGTTTGATTTTACTGATTTTGACGAAACCAAATTACGAGTTTATATCAATTTGATGCCATTTTATGACCTTGACAGCAACCTTCTCTTTAGCAAAAAAGTTATTGCTAAATTGCAAAAGTCGGATAAGTCGCGGCATCAAACAGAATTATTAGGCATAATTGGCAATTTGTTGATTGATTTAATTAAAGCCAAGCGATATGAGGATACCGGCTGGTTGATTGAAGCAGCAGCTAAGGTGGCAACAAGGCCAGAGCTGTTTTTCTATAAAAACGTCTTGCTGGTGCTTGAAAACATGGTTAATTATCATTTTGACCATCAAGATAAGTATTTGGAAAAGTGTGAATGGGCAATTAAAAACTTTACCTTAATAGGGATGCCTGAGTATGGCAATGAAGTGGATTCTTTTTTCCGCCAATACTGCGATTAGGAGCGCTGGCTAATTATAAAAATCTATTGGCATGCTAGTAAATAAAAAAACTGGTGCTATGATAGGTTTATATATGGAAACCATTGGTTATAAAGGAGTGATTCTTAATGAAAGTTGGTTTTATTGGAACCGGGGTAATGGGAAATGCGATTTGCCTCAATTTATTGCAAGCTGGTCATGAGCTCTGGGTTTACAACCGAACAAAAAGTAAAACGGATAACTTGGTTGCTAAGGGTGCGACTTGGTGTGAAAGTCCAAAAGCGGTAGTTGAACAAGCCGAAGTGATCTTTTCAATCGTCGGTTTTCCTAAAGATGTCGAGCAAGTTTACTTTGGCGAAAATGGGATTTTGACAGCAACAGTTAAGGATAAGTACTTGGTTGACATGACCACATCAAAACCGGCACTTGCTCAGCGCATTTTTACTGAAGGTGAAAAGCTTGGCGCTAAAGTTTTAGATGCACCTGTATCTGGTGGTGATTTGGGTGCTAAAAATGGTACGCTGACGATTATGGTCGGTGGTGATAAGGCAGCCTACGATGATTTGGTAGATCTTTTTAAAGACTTTGGCAAGTCAGTTCATTATTTTGGCCCAGCTGGTTCAGGACAAAATACAAAGATGGCTAATCAAATTATGATTGCAGGTACAATGACTGGAATGACAGAGATGCTGGTTTATGCCAAGAAGGCTGGACTTGATCTTAATGCCGTGCTAGAAACTGTGGGTGCTGGTAGTGCGGCAAACTGGAGTTTAAGTAATTATGGTCCCCGAGTTTTAAAGGGTGATTACACTCCAGGCTTTTTTAGCAAGCACTTTTTGAAAGATCTCAGAATTGCGCTAGATACGGCTAAGGAAATGAAACTTGAGTTGCCGGCAACCGAGAAAGCGGCTGAGCTTTACGCTAAACTGGTTGATGAAAAAGGACTAGGCGATTTAGGAACGCAGGGTTTAATTAAACTTTGGTGGAATTAGCTGCGTTAAAATTGCAAACTAAAAAACGACCGATACTAATGGGGGTTCTTATCAGTATCAGTCGTTTTTTTAATACCTACTAACTTATAGTTTGCTTTTAACTTCTGCTACGCCGTCCAAAACGTTCGCGTAACGAGCCAAAATAAAAAGATAGTCAGATAATCGGTTAATGTATTTTAAGCAAGCAGGAGCCAATTTTTGCTCTTCAGCGTCCAATTTAACCATTGCTCGCTCAGCTCGTCTGGCAATTGTGCGAGCATAATGTAAGTGTGATGCTGTTAGTGATCCGCCGGGTAAAATAAAGTGGGTTGTTTTTGGAATTTGCTGGTTAAGCTCATCGATTTGTTTTTCAAGCGCGGTAACTTTAGCGC
Source organism: Lactobacillus sp. B4026 (assembly GCF_026535825.1). NCBI lineage: Bacteria > Bacillati > Bacillota > Bacilli > Lactobacillales > Lactobacillaceae > Lactobacillus > Lactobacillus sp. B4026. The sequence continues at coordinate 16,261 of NZ_JAFNPD010000012.1, read as the reverse complement.
TAGTAATCTGCTCATGCCGTTTGACAACAATGTCACTTTCAAGTTCGTATAGATCACGTTGCAAATTTTGCACTGGCGCCAATAACTTTTGGCAATTAGCGGATAAACTTGCGGCTACAACGCCGAGATATGAATCAAGTTCATCAATATCACCTACGGCAACAATTTGGAGGTCATATTTGGGTACCATTTTGCCCGTAACTTGTTTGGTAAAACCATGATCGCCAACTTTGGTATAAATTTTGATAGTCATGATAGCCTCTTTTGGTAATGATCAAGTGCGATGTTAAGGGGTTTGTATAAAATAGGATAAAAAACTAAATTACCAATGGCATGGTAAGTATCAAAGGTCAGGCTGCCGGCCCAATAAGCTAGGAAGGCCTGGAAGCCGCCAAAAATGGACATCCCGAAATCAACAAAACAACCATATTCCCAGCCTAAGAACGTGACAAGTATCAGTTGCAAAATAAAGTGCTTTTTTAATGGCGTAAATTTTGCAAATAACGCCACGGTTAGAACACAGCCGCCATAGGCAAGAACCTGCGAAACGGTCCAAATGCCAAAGCCCAGATAGATGTTAGAAACGACCATCGTTAAAATGGCCAAAGCAAAACCAAAAGTAAAGCCCAAATTTAGCGTAACGATCATTAAAATTGCAGTAACTGGTTGAACATTAGGTACAGGAATAATCTTAAAAATTCTAAGCGCCACGCACATTGCGGTTAAGATCGCAAGTAGTGCTATTTTTTTGGTTGAGTTGTGCATAATTAATTAGTTCATCTTAGCTAAAGTGAATTTAACCTTGTCTTTATTACCCACTCTTTGCTCAGTTGCGCCTTTGTTAGCGAATTTACCGTTAATGGTATATGTCCAGTAAACGTGTTTTGCCTTATTTTGACTCTTACCAGCAATCGAAGTAATAAAGCCGTTAGTGCTCTTTACGTGCCATAATTTTCTAAGTCCTTGCATAACCGTTGAATGCTTAGCTAATTTAACCGTCCGTTTTTTATAATTCTTGTTATTTACTTTAAGAGTGTAGGTAACGTGAATTTTGCTTGCTGCACTAACCGTAGTAGGTGTTTGCGTAGTTTCATAACCTGCAAAGGTAAAAGTGAAAATTGTTGCTAAACCGGTAATGACTGCTAATTTATTTTTTTTCATGATAAAAACTCCTCGTAATATTTTTCTGATAACGTAATAATTTGTAATTTTGACTATTTAACTGGGCAAGCGCCGTTTTCACAATCTTCTTGATCAACAAGTTCTAAGTCTTTTTGATCGTCGTGTTGTTTGGCAAAGACACTGGCAACATCGCCTGAAATCTGGGCTTTGCGCTTTTCATAAGTTTCCTTATCAATTGGCTCTTTTGGTGCTTGTTCTAATGAACCACCATAATAAGGCAATAAAGAAGTTGACTTAATTACATGACGGTATTGCTTAAACAGCGAATTAATCTTATCGCCTTCCTCTTTTTGGAAGGTAACGGTACAACTAACAGCGTTGTCGGACCAGTATGTTTGTAAAAACGCTTGGGTGGCAAATTGCTCTTCGATTGAAACCGTTCCGGCAGAAGCAAAGTTTTCACTATCCGCATGGGCTGCCCGTAATGGAAATTCAACACAAGTAGTGTTTGGTGAATAAATATCGGGTTCAGAATAATAGCCGCAAGCTGCTAATGCTTTTAATAATGGGTCGGAAGCTTGGAAACGAATTCGCTGAATTAAATAGCCAGCATAGTGGAAGTGCATTCCTTCAGATGCACCTGCAAGTTTAGCTACAGTTCCTGATGGCTTAACAGTAGTATGCTTAATTGATGGCTCGCAGTGCAGCGCCTTGCTATACTCATTGTCTGCATCAACAACGGCTTGATATGCAGAAGTAACCATTTTGATTCCTTTAGGATCGTAGATCGGCACCTTGATTTTTTCACCAGTTTCTTGATCGACCTCATCCTTAAAGCCAGTGACAACCCGGTGGCCTAGATCATTTAAGAGCCAATCTTGAATTCCTGACATGGAAACACCGATACGCCGGTTTTTATAAATAATCTGGCGAGAAATCTCCCAGTCGTAGGCACTAAAGGTTACGCGCTTGGTGTAGCGTGCGGCGAGCTTGAAGACATCTTGAAGATTCCAGCCTTGTTTTTCAGCGATATAAGGGAAAACTTCAAATAGGTTGCATGGCTCGCCATTTCCAAGCGAGATCTCACCACACGGATTGGTTCCCTCAACTTCGCCATCAATGTCTTTTTGATAGCCATCAATTATACGGCCGTAATTACGCGATAAATCAAGGTTAACAATTCCCGGCTCACCGTTTTCCCGAATACCATTGGCGATAGGCTCATAATCATTAAATTCAGCGTCGATTGCGACACTATTATTAGAAGCCCAGCGATGATGATAGAGCTTATCTTTATCCTGTTTCATTGTGATGAAGTCTTGGTCATCATTTGAACCAAGTGCCAATTCTGCTGATCTTCTGACATTGCCAGCAACAACGGTTTTACCGATTAAATTGCAGATATCGGTGCCATCAACGGAAGTTAGGTGACCGCCAACGCGATCGTTAATAATTTGGTTAATTTCAAAAACCATTTCTACTAGTGGCATTGGTCCTGAAGCTGTTCCGCCAAAACCATGAATCTTGGCACCATAAGGCCGAATATCACTGATATCCAAAACTAGCTTTTGCTTGTTTTCAGGATTGGTTTGGTTAAAGTGCATATCAATTAGGCGTGCATTAGCCAAAACCCAGCCTTCGCGAGTATCGGGCAGCTTATAGTAAACATAATCGGTAGCGCCGCCGTTTTGCTCTTCCCAAGTTGCTTTGTCAGTTGCACCTAACTTAACTGAGTCTTGGTAAGAAGCACTCTTCTTATCAATTACAACAGTTAAATCAACTTTTTGATCAACTGGTGGAATTTTGGCAATATTTTCTTTTACGACAGAAAAACCAACACCGCCGCCTTTCATAAGCTGATCAAAAACAAAAGAAAAAGGCATTGAAACAGCTTGTTCATCCTTAGATAAGTACGAAGGAACAATATGACTGTCACCGTATTTTTGCGGTCGAATTGCGATAAACCAGCAATTGTTTAGTGAGTCACCGTTGCGTTTTTGGTAATCAGTTCCAGAAACCCAGAGATTACGTCCAGATGGAGTGGCGGCAAGCCCATAAACTAGCCGGTACAATTCACGGGCCTCATTGGTTAATTCAGTAATGACTTCCTCAGAAGGTGAGTCTGCAAGCCGTGGGTCAAGGTTAATATTTCCTTCAACCACACGTTTGACGGTTTCGTCCCACTCTTCGGACCGGTTTTCTTGTGGAAGCCACCGGGCATAAGTCCGCTTGTAGGTGACCCAGCCTAATTCGCCCCAGTGAGGTGAAATATTTTGTTTCACTTGATCAATATAAGCCTGATCTAAGCTTATTGTTGTGTTTTTCATGTGTAAAATAGCTCCTAAAAACTAACAATTGTTTCACACATACATTATGTATGGCTACAGAAAGAACTATACCACAATATCTTGTATTTGATAGTCGATATGCTACACTAAAACACGAACAAAAAACTCTAACTAAAGTGGGAGTAAGATTCGGCGGAAATAAAAAAATCATATAGGAATAACTGTACACAAAAAGCACGACAAGTATAAGATATTACTTATCGTGCTTAGCTAATCTTTAGTGGATTTTTATTTAAGAACCTAATTTAAGAACCTAATAGTGCAAAGGCAATAAAAATTATAGCTCCTAGTATGATTAACGGAACTAACAGGTGAATGAAAAAAACAAATACAAAACCGCAAGCCAGCAAGAAAAATAGGATTTTGAGCGTCCCGATCCCTAGCTTAACAAAAGCCCATATTAGAAAAATAATCAATAAAAGAGTAAGCATGTTTAATTATTCCTCCAAGTCATAGTTTTAGGGCATTATATGCGTCATTATTAAGATAAAGTAGTCTTTTGCCTAAATTTAAGAAAAAGATAATTTTCTCATTATAAATAAAATACTGGTATAATAATTTTCCATGTTAGTATGTGTTATTTCCTAGGAAATAACTAGAAAGGATGAAGTTACTTGTACTTCAAACAGATTATATTTGATGTTGATGATACATTGATTGATTTTGCCGATACGGAGAATTTTGCTCTTCATAGCCTTTTTAATGCACATCAATGGGAACTTACGGATGAAATCCAGCGGCAATATCATGCGTATAATCAGGGGCTTTGGCGTCAGCTAGAAAATGGCGCTCTTACTTATCAAGAATTAAGTGAAATGGTTTTTCATAATTTTCTGAAAGATACTTTTAATATTGAAGTTAATGGTCTCGCTGTCATGGATGAATATCGTTCTTATTTTTCTCGTGCGTATAAGCTTTTACCGGGTGTCGAGGACACTTTGCGTTTTGCTCAGAAACAAAATCTGGAATTAACAATTTTGACTAATGGCGAGACTTTTATGCAGAGACATCGCCTTGAACTGGCTGGAATTAAAGATTATTTTGATTTAATCGTTACTTCTGAAGAGGCTGGCTATTCTAAGCCAGATAGTCGCATTTTTGATTATTTCTTTGCTCGGACCAAGTTTGGCCCAGAAGATACGGTCTTCTTTGGTGATGGACTGCAGTCTGATATCTTAGGCGCGGAGAATTATGGTTTTAGCAGTATTTGGTATAATCATCGTCATCGGAAAAATAACATGAATTTGCATCCGCTGTTTGAAGTAACAACTTATCCACAATTTGTAAAACTTCTTAAAAACAATTTCCAAAAGTAGTCGAAATCTGTTAATGTATTAATGATATCAATATTTAATTTGCTAAAATATAACGAATCGAGAGGTGAAAATAATGACTGTTGATATTCATTCTATGTCTGACACCTACCAATTAAATAACGGAGTTAAGATTCCAGCTATTGGACTAGGTACATGGCAAACGCCAGACGGCGATATTGCAAAAAATGCTGTCAAAGACGCTATTAATTTGGGCTATCGACTAATTGATACTGCCGCAGCTTATGGTAATGAAGTAAGTATTGGTAAAGGAATTAGAGAAAGCGGTGTTAACCGTTATGACTTATTTATTACGACTAAGCTGTGGAATGATATGCATGGCTACAAGAAGACCAATGAAGCAATTGATAAAAGCTTAGAAAAGTTAGATGTAGATTATATTGATCTGTATTTAATCCATTGGCCTAATCCTGTCGGTATTCGCGACCACTGGGCAGAATTAAATGCAGAAAGTTGGCGTGCAATGGAGGAAGCTCAGATTGCTGGGAAAATTCGTGCAATTGGTGTATCAAACTTTAGGCGAGAACACCTCGATGAAATACTAAAAACGGCATCTCTTCGTCCGGCGGTTAATCAAATTTATCTTAATCCAAGCGACATGCAAGAAGATGTAACTTCATATAATGAAGAATTGGGAATTCTTAATGAAGCTTATAGTCCTTTAGGACGAGGCGGCTTATTTAACAATGAGACTGTTGTCGAAGTTGCTAAGCATTATGATAAGACTCCTGCACAAATTTTGTTGCGCTGGTCATTGCAGCATCAATTTGTACCTTTGCCTAAGTCTGTCCACCGTGACCGAATGAAAGAAAACGCCGCTATTTTCGATTTCGCAATTAGTGAAGAAGATATGCAAGCTTTAGATCATTTACATGGTGTAGCAGAAATGGCTACTGATCCAGATAATACTGATTTTTAATAAGATAAATTTTAAGGTGATAAATGATGAAAGTAGGATTTATTGGAACTGGCAAAATTGGTAAGGCAATTATTTTGGGCTTATTACAAGGTAAGACGGCTAGTCAAGATATTTATGTTTTTGACGGTGGTCACCGGTCAGCACAAAAGGTTGCAGCTGAACTGAATTTGCACCTAGTAGATGACTATGCTGCTTTTAACGACTGCCAGGCAGTGATTGTGGCTGTCGGTGGCTCAGTTATAACATCAATTTTTCATGAACTTGGGCAAAAGTATCATGGTATCATTTTGTCAACTGGTGGTGGTGATCTTACTACAATCAACCAGGAATTACCGGATGATTCTTCTTTTGTCAAAATTGTTCCTAATACGCCAGTTCAAATTGGTGAGGGAATCACAGCGATGAGCTTTGTTCCCGGAGAAAAGAAGCAGGTAATTAACACTGTTAAAGCTCTGTTTGAGCAAATGGGCAGTGTTTATGTCGTTCCTGCGGATTTATTAGGAATTTATGGGACTGTTGCAGGTTGCACACCAGCATATGTTAATATGATGATTGAGGCCCTAAGCGACGCTGCTGTCCAAAATGGCGTTAAGCGGGCTGAATCTTACCAAATTGTGGAACAGATGCTGGTAGGCACTGCGAAACTTGCATTATCTAGCAAGAAATTGCCTGAGGAATTAAAGGATGAAGTAACTACTCCAGGTGGATCCACCATAAGAGGTGTAGTTAAATTGGAACAGGAAGGTTTCAGAAATGCCTTAATTCAGGCAGTTAATGCTTCAGCTAATTAAAAAATAAAAGTATTTGGAAAAAGACTGTTTGTAATTAAAACTACAACAATATTTATAAGCAAAAAACTGATAAATCAGCTAGATTTATCAGTTTTTTTATTTACTATTATGTATGTGTTGCTCTTAAAAATTAGTTTTCAATTCGCGAAAAAGCTGAAGAAAATGTTTCTAAATCACGATTTACGATTAGTTCTTGCGGAAAATCAATTTCTTCTAGCATTTTTAGCGCCTCAGTAAAGTTACCAATATTACTGGCAAAATGTGCATCAGAACTAACGGTAACTCTTACGCCGTATTTTTTACAAAGCTCCTTTAATTAAAATGCTTGTACTTGTACATACATGTTGTCAATCAGCTAGAAAAGATAGATATTTCGGGGCTAATAAATAATAATTAATTTAATTTCGCTCTTGTACAGACATCATTGGATATAATAGAATAAAAGTGAAAGGATTTAAAAAATGACAGATTCAAAAGCAACCTTAATTGCCCAAGATATTGCAGAAAAAATCCGGCATAAGCAATTTAAAGTAGGTAGTTTCCTTCCAAGTGAAAACCAGTTGACTAAGCTATACGGCACTTCACGCGAAACTGTGAGAAAGGCATTAGAGCAACTTAATTCTTTAGGAATGATTCAAAAAATTCAGGGAAAAGGCTCAATGGTGTTAGATTTAGGCAGGTATTCGTTTCCTATTTCTGGCATTGAAAGCTTTGCTGAGCTTAATAAATCATTGGGAATGAACGCTGAAACCAAAGTTTTAAATTTGACTAAAACCAAAATGCTACCTGGTCTATTTGCAGAGAAATTTCCCCAAGAAAAGCAAAATGAGGGAATATATCTTGAGCGGCTGCGTTTACTAGCAAATGAACCGGCTGTTTTGGACTGTGATTTTTTATTTACACCCCCAATTGCTGAATTACCGCTATCGGCAGCCCAAAATTCAATTTATCAATATCTTGAAAACGATTTGGGGTTAGAAGTTTCTTATGCCACTAAGACAATTACGGTTGAAAAGGCAACTGAAAATCTTCGGCGAAAGCTAGCACTTGAAAATGATATGGTTGTTTTAGTAGCAAGTCGCAGCTTTTTAAGCGATACAACGCCGTTTCAATTGACCCTGTCCTTTCACAACCCAGCAAAATTCAAATTCGTTGATTTTGCACGCAGGCAGAATATTAAGCCGCAATAATTAGGAGAAAAGTATGACCGCTCTGGGAAAAAAAGTAATTTATCAGATCTATCCTAAGTCTTTCTATGATTCAAATAATGACGGAATTGGTGACCTTCGGGGCATTATTGCTAAGATTGATTACATTAAAAAATTAAATGTTGATATGATTTGGTTTAACCCCTTTTTTGTGTCACCACAAAATGATAATGGCTATGATGTAGCGGACTATTACAAGATTGATCCGCTATTTGGTACCATGGCCGACTTTGAAGAACTAGTTGCTAAGCTAAAAGAAATTAACGTTGGCATTATGCTGGATATGGTACTTAATCATTGCTCAACTTCTAATGAATGGTTTCAAAAGGCACTGGCAGGTGATAAAAAATATCAAGACTATTTTTATTTGCGTAAAGCCAAAAAAGATGGCAGCTTGCCAACTAATTGGCAAAGTAAATTCGGGGGCCCGGCTTGGAGCAAGTTTGGTCAAACGGATTATTATTATCTTCATCTTTATGATCCGAGCCAAGCTGACTTAGATTGGCATAATCCAGAAGTGAGAAAAGAAGTTGCCAAAGTAGTTAATTTTTGGCGAGGAAAAGGTGTGCAAGGATTCCGCTTTGATGTCATTAATGTCACCGGAAAAGCAGAAACGCTCGTTGATTCGACCAATCCGGTTGAAGAAAAAGCTTTATATACTGATACGCCAGTGGTTCATCAATATCTCAAAGAATTAAATCGAGCTAGCTTTGGCCAAGATCAAAATAGTGTTACTGTTGGCGAAATGTCATCGACAACTATTGAGAATTCAATTGAGTATACGAAACCAAGCGAGCATGAGTTATCGATGGTTTTTAATTTTCATCATTTAAAGGTCGATTATCAAAATGGCCAGAAATGGACAAAAGAACCATTTGACTTTATGCAATTAAAGCAAATTTTCACTTCGTGGCAGGAAAAAATGGACGAAGGAGGAGGCTGGAACGCACTCTTTTGGAATAATCATGACCAGCCAATGGCCATTAACCGGTTCGGGGCAACGGGCAAGTACCGTGTGAAATCTGCTGAGATGCTCGCTGCAGCCCTACATTTAATGCGTGGAACGCCATTTATTTATATGGGTGAAGAAATTGGGGCGGTCAACCCAACTTATTCGTCAATGAAAGACTATGTCGATATTGAGAGTATTAATGCATTTACCGAATTAAAAAAGGCCGGAATGAGTGAGCAAGAAGCCTTTGAGATTGTTAAAACAAAATCTCGCGATAATTCGCGGACACCAATGCATTGGACTAATAATCAGTATGCAGGCTTTAGCAAGCATAAGCCGTGGCTAATGCCAACAGGTCAAGCTGAAATTAACGTTGCACAAGAATTGAAAGATGGTGAAATCTTCAATTTTTACCAAAAGCTGATCCAATTGCGTAAGAGTGAGGAGTTAATTTCGGACGGACATATCAAAATGTTTTTAAACAATGATCCACAAGTTTTTGCTTATGTCCGTTATTTACAGCACCAGTCGCAAAAGATTGTTGTGTTCAGTAACTTTTATGGTAAAAAACATGAAGTGGAGCTGCCAGACGGCTTGAAAAATCAGCAAGTCGAAATTTTGCTTAGTAATTATGCCAAGACTAGCTCTACTTTAGGGGAGAAAATTAGTCTTCGACCATATGAAACTTTAACCGTTAAACTGGCAAAGTGATTTTTAGCATAATAAAAAGACGCCTAGATTTTTAAGTAAATTCTAGACGTCTTTTTTAAGTAAAAGAGGTATCAAGTAAGTAAATTGCTACCTTTTTTTAAAGTCAAATCATTAAATGTGTTTAAGAAGGGAAATAAGTTTATGAAATTAAAATTCTTTATCTAAATCAACTGGAGTATCAGGCTTTTCACCATTGATTAACTTCAAGTTGTTGTCAAATGAATTGATAACCATGTTACGAACAGCATGTGTTGTGTAGAAAGCTGTGTGTGGAGTTACCAAAACGTTTGGACGAGCAATTAAATCTGCTAAACGCTTATCAGGCAATTCTTTGTTGCTGAAATCTTCGTTGAAGATACCAACTTCACCTTCGTAAGTATCCATTACAAAGCCGAAGATTTTACCTGAATCAAGACCACGAACAATAGCATCAGTGTCAACAAGTGGACCACGTGATACGTTAACGATAACTACGTCGTCTTTCATCTTCTTGATTGAGTCGTCATTGATCATGTGGATGTTTTCAGGAACATCAGGTACGTGAAGTGAAATGACATCAGATTGAGCATAAAGTTCGTCTAAAGTATCAACGTAGTAGCCCTTCTTCTTAAGAATAGGGTTTTGGAAGATATCATAAGCGATAACCTTAGCGCCAAAGCCTTCCATAATTCTCATAAATACTTGACCAATGTGACCAGTACCGATAACACCAACAGTTTGGTCACGAACTTCACGACCAATTGTAGGTGCCCAACGGAAGTCGTGCTTGGCAAGTTTTTCATCCATTGCCTTGTCTTGACGTAAAACTCTTGCAGCTTGAATAGCAGCGTGTTCAGCAATAGCATCTGGTGAGTAAACTGGTACGTTAGTTAACTTGAAGCCAAGTTCTTTAGCTTTCTTCAAGTCAATGTTGTCAATACCAACGTTACGAATTGACCAGTTGTGAATACCAAGCTTGTCTAAAGCTTCAATGGTATCTGCCTTATAGTCTAATTGTTGGTAAGTTACAACACCATCAGCACCGTTAGCTAATTCAGCAGTTTCTGGAGTCAAAAGTTGATCAGTGTAATCAACTTCGACATCTGGATGAGCGTCTTTCCACTCGTGGACATATGGCTCTTCGTCTTTACGAATCGCATAAGCATAAATTTTAGTCATAAAATCTAACCTCCATAAATCGTTATTACTATCTCTTGTGCTATTATACACTTGTACTAGACGAATTAAAAATACAAAATTGTGAAATGGATCATTTTGAAAAAACGCTCAGTTTGTAACAACCGCTTACATTTGCAGAGTACCAGTTAATCAAGAAAGAAAAATAATTTATTGGATTTTTACCTAAAGTCGTGAAATTTGTAACAATTTTATAATTACTTAAATATTTTTAAATGTGCTTAAAATGATTTTTGGGGTTAGGCTGCTGGCAGAATTATGTTCTGTTTACTAAAAATTGCCAAATTAAGTTAATGAAGTTGTGAGTCCGTTTTAAAAAACTATATAATGTATAAGATGGATACAAAGGAGAAAAATATGATCTTAATTTCGTGGAATATTGATTCACTGAATGCTGCGTTAACGGGGACTTCTTCTAGGGCTGTAGAAACACGGAAAGTTTTAGAAAAAATCCATGAGCAAAACGCGGATATTATTGCAATTCAAGAAACTAAACTTCGGTCAACAGGACCAACAAAAAAGCATTTAGAAGTGTTAACAAATGAGTTTCCGGAATATGAAATTGTATGGCGTTCGTCAGAAGAGCCCGCTCGTAAAGGCTATGCTGGTACGATGTACTTATATAAAAAGGATTTAGAGCCGACGGTTACTTTTCCTGAAATTGGCGCACCAGAACCAATGGACCAGGAAGGCAGAATCATTACGCTAGAATTTCCCGCTTATTTTGTTACACAAGTTTACACGCCTAATTCAGGAAACGGGTTGAAACGTCTAAGTGAACGACAAGTTTGGGATGAAAAATACATCGCTTATTTGAAGCAGCTGGATAAACAAAAACCGGTGCTAGCTTGTGGCGATTATAACTGTGCTCATGAAGAAATTGACCTGAAGCACCCCGAAACAAATCATCACTCTGCTGGTTTTACTGATGAAGAGCGTGAAGATTTTACCCAACTTCTTAATGCCGGTTTTACTGACTCTTTTAGAAAAATCAATGGTGACGTTGAAGGCGTTTATTCTTGGTGGGCGCAAAGAGTTAGAACGGCTAAGGCGAATAACTCAGGCTGGAGAATCGATTATTGGATTACAAGCAATCGAATTGCCGATAAGGTGACTCGCTCAGAAATGATGGATACTGGTGTACGTGCAGACCACTGTCCAATATTGTTAGATATTGACTTGTAAATAAAATTTGAGAGAAATCCTAATGACTGGATTTCTTTTTCTTTATATTATAGATAGAAAAATAAGAAATTTAGAGGCATAAAAATCAATGAATGAACCACTGCAAGATGCCATACTTAATGGTCTCTATGATCAATCATACCCTGGCCATGAGCTTCTCAGTCCTAAATTGTTGCAGAATAATCAAAACGACAACATTTGGTTAACCTTGCGGCAGGAACTGCTCAGTTGCCGCTCATTCACATGGGCAGTTGCATTTATCACACAGGATATGCTCGTCCCCTTAAAAGTCGTTTTGGCGGATTTGGCACGAAAAAATGTTTCCGGGACCTTAATTACAGGTGATTATTTAGCTTTTAATAATCCCCGCGTTTTTCATGAATTAATGAAAATTACTAATCTGACGGTTAAAATTGCCCCTAATACGGGCTTTCACGCAAAAGGCTATCTTTTTGATCATGAGAATTGGGAAACTCTTGTGATAGGTAGCGCCAATTTCACGCGAGCAGCTCTTCTTAGTAATTATGAGTGGGCGCTAAAAGTCAGTTCGAAAGAAAATGCAGCTTTAACTGAGCAAATTAAGCAGCAATTAGTGCAACTTGATGAAACTAGCCAGCCATTAACTACTGCTTGGTTAAGTGAATACGAAGCTAACTGGGTTAGCCCTAAGCCAAATGCTATTCAGACTCGCTTTACCACAACAAAAGCACAGAAGATAACCCCGAATCAGATGCAAAAAGAGGCTCTAAAGGAGCTAACGGGCTTAATTGCTTCGGGACAAAAGCGGGGATTGATTGTTTCGGCGACCGGTACCGGTAAGACATATTTGGGAGCTTTTGCGGTCAAGGATTTTCATCCTAAGAAATTTTTGTATGTGGTACACCGCGAACAAATTGCCAAGAAGGCATTAGAAAGTTTTTATCAGGTAATTGGCGGTGATCGCAAAGATTATGGTCTATTGACAGGGCACAAGCACCAACTTGAACGAAAGTATGTTTTTGCCACTGTCCAAACTTTAAGCCAGCCTGAAATGCTCGCTAATTTAAATGTAACGGAATTTGATTATATTCTAATTGATGAAGCCCACCGGGCAGCGGCTCCCAGCTATCAGCGGGTCTTTGCTAAATTTGCGCCGCAGTTTTGGCTGGGGATGACGGCTACGCCCGAACGAATGGATGACCAAGATGTTTACCAGTTATTTGATTATAATTTAGCTTATGAAATTCGGCTCCGTGGCGCATTAGAAAATAAGATGCTTGCACCATTTCATTATGTTGGGGTAGAAGACTATGAAGCAGATGGGGAAAGCATTGATGAAACGACTAATTTGCGTAGGCTCCTTGCACCTAAGCGGGTTGATTACGTACTAAAGCAGCTCGATTATTATGGTTATTGTGGTAAGCAGGCTAAAGGCCTGATTTTTTGCAGTAGGCAGGAAGAAGCCCGCGAATTAGCGCAGATTTTTACGGCTAAAAACCATCCGGCAATTGCCCTGACTAATGAAGATAGTGAAAAGCGGCGAATGCAGGTAGTTAAGCAGCTCGAGCAAGGAAACATTGAATATATCGTTACTGTTGATCTTTTTAACGAGGGAATTGATATTCCGGCACTGAATCAAATAATTATGTTGCGCAATACCCAGTCTAGTATTGTTTTTATCCAACAGTTAGGCCGAGGATTGCGTAAATATCCGGGCAAGGACTACGTAACTGTCATTGACTTTATTGGTAATTATAAAAACAATTATTTAATTCCAATTTCTTTAAATCAAGATAATAGTCGAGACCTGGACAAGGCACGTGAGGAAAGCAAACTGCCAGGATTTATTGATGTTTCAACTATTAACTTCAGCCAGGTGGCTTCGGCAAAGATTTTAGCTTCGCTAGATCGCATTAAACTTGATAGTATGAAAGAATTGCGTCAGTCATATTTGGATTTAAAGGAAAAAATTGGACGACCACCGCTTTTGCTTGATTTTTATCATTATGGTTCAACCTCGCCAATGGTTTTTGCTAGTAATCATGCCTTAAAGCACTACGGCCAATTTCTAGTAAAAATGGGTGAACCGGTTGCCTTGAATAAAGAACAAAGTGCTATTTTATCTTTTGTTACGAAAGAATTACTTAATGGCAAGAGACCGCATGAATTAGTTTTATTACAATTATTATTAGAAAAAGACAAGGTAACTCAATCAGAATTTGAAGAAGCGTTAGCTACATATAATGCATATATTAATCCTGAAGTACTCAACTCCGTTGAAGATATTCTGACATTAAGCTTTTTTGACATTAAGCAGGGTAAAACGACCAAAAAAGAACAGTATGGCAATCACGCTTTAATCGAACGCCCAGATTTGTTTACTTATCTGCTCGCACCTGAATTGAAACAAGCGCTACATGATAGTCAAGATTTTTACCGGCTGTTTTTGGATGCAGTTAAAACTGGCTTGGCGCTTAACCAAGACTATGATAACCAAGAGCAATTTACGCTTTATCAGCAATATGATCGTAAAGATGCTTGCCGCCTATTAAATTGGCCTAAGGATGTTTCGGCCCCGATGTATGGCTACCGGGTTGATAAAAATGAAACCCCAATTTTTATTACTTATAAGAAAGATTCTGCCAAAAAGCGAAGTGCTTTGTACCATAATACGCTTGAAGATGGACGCTCTTTGCGGTGGTATACGCGCTCGCCAAGGCACTTGGATTCTGATGAAGTAAAGCGATTGTTAAATACGCCCGACATGAAATTACACATTTTTGTTAAAAAAAGCGATGCAATCGGTAAGCAGTTTTTCTATTTGGGCCAAGCTAATATTCAAAAAGAAACGGTTAAAGAAGAGCAGTTGGGACCAAAGAAAAAAGCGACTGTGGGGATGAACCTGCTGCTTAATAAACCACTACAAGCTAAAATGTACGAATTATTATTTGCAGACTAAAAATTTATCAATTGAACTAAAAAACTCCTATCTGGTATTTGTTGTTACCAAATAGGAGTTTTGATTTTTAACAAAAAAGAGATTATTTAACGTGAGACAAATGTATTTGGCTTAATATGTTGAAGGATTTCGTAACCAACATCTTTTTCGGCATTTTCATTATCATTAGTTTGATTTAAAAACATGACGATGCCATTTTGATTATCGGTAGTCAATTGTACCCACGTGCCAAAGTGCATACCGTAGAAACTTCCGTATGCGCTTTTTAGCGATTCGTTTTGCTTGAGATACATTCCCCCGCAATACTCAGTAATTTTGCTGTTTAAGTGCGTCAAATAGTGAAAATCACTTTTATCTAAAATTGAACCGTCGCTTAACCCAACTTGAATGCGGTAGTATTCATCTGGCGTAGTAAATAAGTTGCCGGCTCCTGGTATTTGTGAGGCGAGGCTTGCTTTGATGTAATTGGCATTTTGATAATTTTTTCCGCCATTTGAATAATAAGAAATAGGATCTGTTATTCCTTTAGGGATGTTCTGGTAAAGGTAAGTATTCTTAAGACCTAATTTTTGAATTATTCTGGTTTGGATGTTTTGTTCATAAGATAGTCCGGTAATTTGGCGAATAATTCCAGTTAACAAAATAAAATTGCTGTTGTTGTAATGATAAGTTCCAACATTATCAGAAGGCGAATTATTGATATTTTTGACGACCCAATCAAGAGCGTCTGCTTCTGAATAAACAATTCCCCGGTTTATTTCTGTTTTAGCAGCTGTGATGCCAGATGTATGCGTCATCAAGTTGCCAACAGAAATATTATTGGCATTTTTCAAGTTAGGGTACCAACGTGAAATTTTAGTGTTTTGGTTAAATGCCTTGTCAGTATTTTTGGTTTCGTTAATTAGCTGGACAATGATTGCAGCGGTGATTACTTTTTGTAAAGAAGCTGTTGGATAAGTGACCTTGGGGTTACCATTGCCTATTCGTTTGCCATACCAGGCATAACCGTAACTAATTGTTTGTGGAACGCCGTTTTTGACGACGGTAACTACGCCTCTTACGTGGTGCTTTTTGAAAGTGTTTCTAACAAAATTATACATTTCTGTTTGACTGTTTTGCGTGGTTGTAGTTGCTGCCTGCACTGTGATTGCCCCAGTTGCTAATGGAGCTGAGGCTCCAAGCATCAAAGCGGTAGCAAGAGTGAAAAATTTATGTTTCAAAATATTATTTTCTCCCTTTTGAAGATATTAGAAGTATTATAAATCGTTATCATTAACAAAGAAATGCTAAAAGGTTAAGATTCTTTAACAATCTTTGTAAACGTGAAGTAACAATTGAAACGCTGTAAATTTAGAAAAATAGCAGAGATTAATTAAGTAAGCAGCGGCAATTAAAGTAACACTCAGTACTAATTAGTTGAATAAGCTAGCCAAAACATACTTAAAAAAACGCTAATATTAAGGCTTTATTACTAGAATCAAAAATAAATTACAAAAAAGACTTGCAAAAGTAAAAAAGAGTTGCTAATATTAATAACTGTCGTCGGGCGCAAGGCAAGAGCCAAGCGGAAGAGGGCG